>JBPCKC010000049.1:0-22273 GCA_051004675.1 Solirubrobacterales bacterium | reverse complement strand
CCTGTTCTGCCACTCTTCTTGGCCCTGGCTGCATTGGCCTCGGCGACGGTGGGGGGGGCCCGGGCGCCGGCAATCAGGCATGCGAAAGCGGCGGCCGCCTCAATGCGGCTCCGCGCCGACCCTGCCTGTGTCGTCGTCGCAGCCATGGGCTACTCCGCATAGCTTAGTGCTCCTCGGGTCCGAATTAGTGCTCCTCGGGTCCGAATCGGGCGCGACAGGCCTGCAAGCCTCCGCCGTGGCGAGCGTTTCCACCCCCGCCGCTAGATTCCCTCCGGTGGACGCGATCGAGGTAAAGGGCCTGGAACGCACCTTCGGGGATGACGTCCGCGCCGTAGACGGCGTCAATCTGGCGGTGGCCGAGGGCGAGATCTACGCCTTCCTGGGGCCCAATGGCGCCGGCAAGACGACCACGGTCCGCATCCTGACGACCCTGCTGCGCCCGACCGGCGGGACGGCGCTGGTGGCCGGGCACGACGTGGTGACCCACGCGGCCGAGGTCCGCCGGTCGATTGGCGTGGCGCTTCAGGAGGCCGCGCTCGACCCACTGATGACGGGCCGCGAGCTGATCCGCCTCCAGGCAACCCTCCACGGGCTCCCCCGCAAGTCGGGCGAGGAACGGGCGGAGGCGCTGCTCGATCGTGTGGGCCTCGAGCGAGCCGCCGATCGCCGCGTCGGGACCTACTCGGGAGGGATGCGGCGCCGCTTGGACCTGGCGTCGGCGCTGGTCCACGAGCCGGAGGTCCTGTTCCTCGACGAGCCCACCACCGGCCTCGACCCGGTGAGCCGCAAGGCGATCTGGGAGGAGGTCGCGAAGCTGAACGCCGACGGCACGACGGTCTTCCTCACGACGCAATACCTGGAGGAGGCCGATCAGCTCGCCGACAGGGTCGGGATCATCGACTCGGGTCGCATCGTCGCCGAGGGGACGCCGACGTCCCTGAAGGCGGAGATCGGCCGCCCCCACCTGGAGGTGGGGCTCGCCGACGGCAGCGCCGACGAAGCCGAACGGGTCCTCGCCGGCTTCGGCCGGGTCCTGCCGCGCAAGGACGGCAGGGTGCTGGTGGAGATCGCGGGCGGAGCCGGTGACGTGGCGAAGGTGGTGCGCGGGCTCGACGAGGCAGGGATCGTGGTCGAGGGCCTCGACCTCATGCAGCCCACCCTCGACGACGTCTTCGTGGCAAAGACCGGCCACCACCTCGAGGGCGACGACGACGCCAAGACCGAGGGTGACCCCGCGTCCGCGGTGGCCGGGGACGACCCCGCCCCGTGATCGAACGGCTGCTCCTCAATCTCCGCGTGGTCGGCGCGCTGGGGCGCCGGTCGGTGCGCCAGACGTTCCGCCGCCCGCAGCTGATGGCGCCCATCATCGTCTTCCCCACCCTCCTCCTCGCGATCCAGACCGGCGGGGCCGCCCGCGCCGTCGACCTCCCGGGCTTTCCCGAGGTGGACGGGTTCCTCGACTTCATGCTGGCCGGAGCGATGATCCAGTCCACTCTTCTGGCCGCCAACAGCGGCGGCATCGCACTCGCCGTCGACATCGAGATGGGGTTCACGGACCGCCTGCTGGCCGCGCCCATCTCCCGCTTCGCGCTGGTTTTGGGCCGTCTGGCCGGGACGGCGGCGCTCGGCGCCGTCGCCGCGATCTGGTTCATCGCCCTCGGCCTCGTCTTCGGCGCCTCGATCTCCGAGGGCGTGCCGGGCGCCATCGGGATCGTGATCCTCACCAGCCTCACGGCGATCGCGTTCGGCGGAATCGGCGCGGCGATCGCGCTGCGCACCGGAAGCGCCTCGGTGGTGCAGGGGCTCTTTCCTTTGGTGTTCGTGATCCTGTTCCTGTCCTCGGCCTTCTTTCCGGCCAACCTGATGCTCGAGCCGGCCGCCAGCGTGGCCGACTACAACCCGCTCTCGTTCATCGTCGAGGGGATGCGCGAGCTGGTGGTCTCGACGCTCACCGCCGAGACCTTCTGGAAGGCGGTCGGGGCGATCGCCGCGGTCGGGATGGCGAGCCTCGGGCTTTCGAACCTGGCGCTTCGCAGGCGCCTGAGGACGGGCGGCTAGATGGAGGCCTCGCCCACCCAGCTGGAGCGCCGGTTCGACCTCGACGCCTCCCTTGGAATGCTGCGCGCCCTGATCCGCCGCGCCGCGAACGAGCTGCTGCGGGTCCCGGGGGCGGCGATCCCCGGCGTCCTCGCCCCCACCATCTTCTTCCTCGGCCTGACGTCGGTCTTCGGCAGCCTCGCGCTCCTGCCCGGCTTCAGCGTCGACAAGTACCAGAGCTTCATCATCCCCGTCAGCCTGATGCAGGGGGCGGGGTTCACCGGCGCTGCCACGGGGGTCAACATGGCCCGCGACATCGAGCAGGGCTGGTTCGACCGCCTGATCGCCTCCCCCGCTCCGCGTCCGGTGCTGCTCGCCGGCTTCGTCCTGTCCGCGAGCCTGCGCGCACTGATCCCCGCCACCGTCCTGCTCACCGTCGGCTTCGCGCTCGGCGTCAACTGGCCCGGCCTCCCGGGTTTGCTGCTCGCGCTCGCCCTGGTGATGGCGATGGCCACGGCGGCGGCGTGCTGGGGCACGATGCTCGCGCTCAAGTTCCGCAGCCAGGCGGCCGCGCCCCTGATGCAGGCGGGGATGTTCATCCTGATCCTGTTCACCACCGCCTACGCCCCGGCGGAACTGCTCCAGCCGTGGCTCGCGGACGTCGCCGCGATCAACCCGGTCACCGACGTGATCGAGGCGGCTCGCCAGGGCTTCGTCACCGGCGACGTCACATGGGCGGACACCTGGCCCGGTCTGGTGGCGGTGGCGGGGCTGATCGTGATCTTCGGCGGACTCGCGCTCCGCGGCATGCGCCGCATCTCGTATTGACCCGAGCGCCACGGGCGATGGTCGCCTGAAGCCCGCCTCGCGGGCTTTTCTCGACCATCGGCCTTCAACGCCGGCCGAGGAGAGCGCCGAGCTGGCGCTCGATGGCGACCAGGTCGTGGTCGAAGTCAGCGTCGGCGAACCTGGCGTGGCCATAGCCCTCGAGCTCGAGTAGGCGGTCCCGGCGCCGGTCGCGACGGAAGGCCGCCCTCGTGCGGTGGTAGTTGAACCCGTCGACCTCCACCACCACCCGTTGCACCGGCCAGAAGAAGTCGACCCTTGCCCGCTCGCCTCCCAACAGCATCTCGTGATTGACGATGGGGTCGGGGTACCCGCAGCGTCGACAGAGGGCGAGCATCGCCTCCTCGAGGTCGCTGGCCGTCGTCGTCCGACCCGGCCGGGCGATGCCGGCGACCCGGGCGAGCCGCCGAGATCCAGGCTGGCCCGCGGCTCGTGCCAGCAGGGACTCGATCGCGCGATGGTCGTAGATCCGGAGAACCTCCGCTCGCTCCAGGGCCCGCTCGGTCGCACGATCATCATTGAACGAAGAGAGGTCGAGCAGGGTCCGCGCCATGCTGGTGCACGGGACGGCATCCACGACCACCGTGTCCTCATTGATCAACGTAAGCCGGCGGTGGATGCGGATTCCCGGGTGCTTGAGGGAGCTACGACGCTGGATCGTGACGTCGATGACCGTGGCCGACGACTCCCGGAGGCCGAGGTGCGCGGCGGCGCTTCGGTCGGACAGCACGGCGTCCCGGCCGCAGGCGAGCACGGCTGCCAGGCGCCGACCCGTCACCGATGCGTCCGGATGCCCCACCGCATACACCCCCTGGTGAAGCGGGTGCAGATATCCGGCCCGGACGAGTCGATCGATCGCCGAGCGGCTGAAGCCGAGGCCGATGAGCTCGGCGATCGCCACGACCCAGTGCCGGCCCGCGGCGAAGGCCTGCAGCGCCCCCCATCGCGGGCGATGGTCGCCTGAGGCCCGCCTCGCGGGCTTTTCTCGACCATCGGAGGGCATCGGTCGAGGGTGGCGGGGCGGGTGTGACGTGTGGTGCGCCGAATGTGGCGCGCACGGCCCGAGGCCGTGCTGGAGGTGTGTAGCGTCTGCGGCTTGCCAACGCGCCTGGACACCGGGATCGACGGCCTCGTGCTGCTCGAGGCGGATGCCCACGGGGACGAGCGGGGGTTCCTGCTCGAGAGCTTTCGCGAGAGCTCCTGGCGCGAGGCCGGCGTGGACGGGGAGTTCGTGCAGGAGAATCACTCCCGCTCCAGCCAGGGCATCCTGCGCGGAATCCACTTCCAGACCCATCCCGGCCAGGCGAAGCTGGTGCGCTGCGTGCGCGGCGCGATCTGGGACGTCGCGGTGGACCTGCGCCGCGACTCGCCCACCTACCGGCGCTGGGAGGGATACGAGCTGAGCGACTCCAATCACCGCCAGCTCTTCGTCCCGGCGGGCTTCGGCCACGGGTTCTGCGTGCTCTCCGACCTCGCCGACGTCGCCTACAAGCTGTCCAGCTACTACGACCCCGAGACCGAGGCGGGGATCGCGTGGGACGACCCGGACCTGGGCATCGAGTGGCCGGTCGGCGACCCGCAGGTCTCCGAGCGCGACCGCGGGGCGCCGCGCCTGGCCGAGGTCGCGGCCGAGCTGCCCTTCTAGCGCGGGCTACTTGTAGCGGTAGGTGATGCGGCCGCGGTCGAGGTCGTAGGGCGAAAGCTCGATCTTCACCCGGTCGCCGGGGAGGATGCGGATGTAGTGGCGGCGCATCTTGCCGGAGATGTGCCCGAGGACCTGATGGTCGTTGTCGAGCGTCACCTTGAACATGGTGTTGGGCAGGGCCTCGGTGACCTCGCCCTCCATCTCGATCTTCTCTTCCTTACCGCCCATAGGCGCGTGAGAGCGTAGCGGCTGCCCCCGTCGTCGAGGGGGAAAGCGCGCTCAGAACGGGTCGCAGCTGTCGAAGGTGTCGCCCTCGGCGGCGATGTAGTCGCACTGGTCGTCGTCGGCCCCGCCGAAGAGGTCGTCCGCATCGAACCCTCCGAGCAGGGTGTCGTCCCCACCGCGCCCGAACAGCTGGTCATCTCCGAAGAAGGCCCGCAGCTCGTTCGGGCCTTCGGTACCGCGGAGGATGTCGTCGTGGGCGGTGCCACGGACGAACTCGAAGTTCGAGTGCTCCTGTTCGAGGGCGCCGGTGGTCGTCCCGGCTTCGAGGTCGACGACGAGCCCTCCGGGGACCCCGCCCCCGTAGATAAGCTCGTCGACGTCGGGGCCTCCGGCGATGGTGTCGCGCCCTCGCGGCGCGTAGACGGTGTCGAATCCCGGGCCGGCGTTGATGCGGTCCGTCCCGGCCGACACGGAGTCGTAGGAGGGCGACCCGATCGTGTCGTTGCCGCCCTTGGCATTGATGACATCGCGGCCGGCGTCGCCGCCCAGGCCGTCGTCCTCGCCCGATCCGATCAGGACGTCCCTGCCCGGCCCGCCGCCGCCGCTGCCGCCCACGATCCGGTCGTCGCCCTCGCCACCCCCGCCGGCGCCGCCGTCCGGGGCGCTGTTGATCGTGTCGTCGCCCGTGTCCCCGGTAGAGATGTCGTAGTCCTCGCCCCCCTCGATCACGTCGTCGCCCTCAGCCCCCACTAACGTGTCACTCCCCGGCCCGCCGGCGAGGAAGTTGGGCCCGTCGTCGCCGGTAACGTCGTCGGCGTCGTCCCCACCCGTCACGCTCTCGATCCTTGCGAGGTCGTCGCTTCCCTGGCCCTCGAGCGTCCCGGCCGCCAGGTCGACGGTGAGCGGATCGATCACCTTCGAGAGATCGAGATGGTCGCGCCCGCCGCCGCCGTCGACCTCGTCATCGTTCGCGCCGAAGGAGACCGGGTTGATCTCGGGATCGGCGTCGGGATGAAGCGAGTCGGCGCCGCCCTCCCCCAGCAGCTCGTCGGGGTCATCCGAACCGAACCCGCCCCACAGCGCGTCGGCCCCGTTGCCGCCGCGCAGCTCGTCGGAGCCGAGCCAGCCGCGCAGGAAGTCGTCCCCGCCGCGGCCGTCGAGGATGTCGACGTTCGCGAACCCCATGATCCGGTTGGGACCGGAGTCTCCCCGCAGGTCGTCCGGGTAGTCGCTTCCAATGACGTCCTCCAGGCCCTCGAGCACGTCGTCGCCCGAGCCCCCCGCCGCCGTCCCCGCGGCGAGGTCGACGAGGACGATCCCCGTCGCATCCCTGTAGGCCGCCGCGTCCTTGCCGCCTCCGCCCACCAGGCGATCGTTGTCGGGCCCGCCGCCCAGAGCGTCGGGCCCTCCGTCGCCGGAGAGGCGGTCGTTGCCCGCGCCGCCGACCAGCACCTCGCCGTGCACGGAGAACGGGTGGCCGCTGGCGGTGCTGGGGCCACCGCAGATGCGGTCGTTGCCGCCCATGCCGTCGATCGTGTCGTTGCCGCCACGGCCGACGATGACGTCATCGCCCGACGTGCCGTCGAGATCGGGGTCGTTCCCAGGGGTGCCGACGATCGTCGCCTCGCGGCCGAAGCACCCGGGCGCCGCTTCGGCGATCGGGGCCGGTGCGAGCATCACGACCGCCGGGACTACGACCGCTAAGAGCGTTCGCTCCATACAGAGACGGTAACCGCTCAGCGCCCCAAGAATTACGTGCGGCGGCTCCGCCGCCGTACACGCCAATGCCGGCGACGTTCGTCACCGGCCCCGAAAATCTGCGTTTCCTGGTCCCTTCTCGAGGAAGGTCTTGACGGCTCCCTGCAGGTCCTCCGTAGCGAAGAGCTCGGCGAACCCGCCGGGCGTGACCTCGTCGGCACGGTCCACCCCGCCCTCGCAGTAGGCGCGGACGATGCGCTTCGTGGCCGCGTGCGCCCTGGTGGGGCCCGAGGCCAGCCGGTGGGCGAAGCGCATGCCCTTCTCGTGCACCTCGCCGTCGTCCACCACGCGGTTGACGACACCCCACCGCTCCAGCGTCTCGGCGTCGTAAAGGCCGCCGGTCATGACGAACTCGCGCGCCCGGCCGGGGCCGGCCCGCTCGGCCATCCGCTGCGTGCCCCCGGCGCCGGGGGTGAGGCCGACGACTGCCTCGACCAAGCCGAACTTCGACGAGCGCTCCGCCCAGATCACGTCGCAGCCGAGCGCGATCTCGAGCCCGGCGGTGAGGCACAGGCCGTGGACCAGCGCCAAGGTGGGGATCTCGAGCGCCTCCAGCCGGCGGACGCCGTCGATCAGCGGCTGGGCGAAGCCCCCGGCCGCCTGCGGCCCGGCGTCCAGTACGTCCTGGAAGCTCGCGACGTCGACGCCGCCGGTGAAGATGTCGCCCTCGGCGCGCCACACCAGCGCGCGCGCGTCCGAGCCCTCCACCTCGCCGAAGCAGTCGAGCAGCTCCTGCCAGGTCTCGCCGGTGAACAGGTTGAGGGGCGGGTTGGACAGCGTGATCACCGCCACCTCATCGTCGCGGTCGAGGGTGATCGTCTCGCTCATCCCGGGGGCTCGTCCCTGATCTGCTCGGCGATGGCCGCGATGCGGTCGGGCTCCGCGCCGCGGGGGATCCAGGGCAGCTTCAGCGGGTCGTCCGCGTAGCGCGGGATCACGTGGATGTGGAAGTGAAAGACGGTCTGCCAGGCGGCCGGCCGGCACGAGTTGAGGATGTTGAACCCATCGGGCTCGAGCGTGTTCTCCATCCGCCTTACCAGGCGCCGCGCCGCCAGCATCGTGTGCTCGAGGTCCTCGTCGGAGATGTCGATCAGGTCCGCCGCGTGGCGGCGCGGGATCACGAGCGCGTGGCCCCTGGTCGCGGGGTTGATGTCCATGAAGGCGACGGTGTGCTCGTCGGAGTCCACCATCTGGGATGGGACCTCGCCGGCCACGATGCCGCAGAAGAGGCAGTCGTTCATCGGCCGGAGAGCCTATAGGTGGCGGGCTCGCGTCAGCGAGGGCGCCTACGTCCGCTCGAGGGCCTCCCGCGCGAGCGCCACCGCGTCGTCGGGCCCGGCGACCTCCCCCGCGTACACACCGGCCTCGACCTCGGCGATCAGCCGTCCCAGCTGCGGGCCCGGTTCGATGCCCAGCTCCGCCGCCAGATCGTCGCCGGCGATTGGCGATCGGGGTGGCCCGTCACGACGGCGGTCGAGGGCGGCCGCGAGCATCTCGCGCGCCAGCTCCAGGTGCGCCCGGACCATCTCGGGCGAGGCGATCGGGCCCGTCCCGCGTGCCGACAGCCGATCGGCCACGGTGAGGAGGGTCACGTCGGCGGCGACCGGCTCGGTCGCCATGAGGTACTCGTGGACGCGCCGCGGCGACACCGGTCGCTCGGAGGCGAGGAAGCCCAGCCGGAGGTGATGGAGCGTCACGCCGCGCAGGTAGATCGTGAGCGCTCGGGAGGCCTTCAGCCGCCGGGCGATCCCCTCGACGATCTCCGCGCCCACGTGATCGTGGCCGATGAAGGTGATGAAGCCGCGGCTGTCGTCGCGGGTCGCGGGCTTGCCCACGTCGTGCAGGAGCGCACCGAAGCGAAGCGCCTCGGCCCTCGTGAATCCATCCGCGAGCGGTTCGGCGAGCAGGCCGCGAAGCTCGCCGGCCCGCTCTCCCGCAACGCCCTCGAGGTCGGACTCCAGCTCCAGCAGGCGGCGCAGCACCTCGATCGTGTGGCCATGCACGTCGAGGTGATGGTTGGGGGTCTGCACCACCCCCCGCAGGCCCTCCACCTCCGGCAGCACCGCCGTCATCACGCCGAGGTCGGAGAGCGCCTGGAGCCCTGCCACCGGGTCGGGCGAGGCGAACAGCAGTCGAAGCTCGGCGAGCTGGCGCTCGCCCGCCGGCTCGCCGGCGCGGCCCGCGGCCGCCCGCGCGAGGCGGATCGTCTCCTCCTCCAGCCTGAACTCGAGCTCGGCCACAAGGCGCGCCGCGCGCAGCAGCCGCAGCGGATCGCTGGCGAAGGCATCAGGCGCCGGCGCTCGCAGCACGCCCGCCTCGAGATCTCCGAGGCCGCCGCAGGGGTCGATCGGGTCGCCCCCGGCCGGCGCGATCGGAACTGCGATCGCGTTGATCGTGAGGTCGCGCGCGCGCAGATCCGCCTCGATGCCATCAGCGCGAAGGCGCGCCACATCCACGTGCCAGGCCGAGTCCGGCGCCACGGCGCGCCAGGTCGAGAACTCCGCCGAGAGCTCGAAGGCGTGTCCGCCCGCCGCCCTCGCGATCGCTTTCGCCGCGTCACGCTCCCCGTCCGCGACCGCGATGTCCACGTCGACCACCTCCCGGCCCAGCACCGCGTCGCGCACAGCCCCGCCCACGACCCACGCGCCGGCGTCCGCCAGCTCCGCCCACGCGAGGGCCCCGGCGGGGGACGCGGCCAGGCGGTCGTTTAGGTCTCGCGAGTTCACGCCTTGCTCACCTGGTGCTCACGCGGGACCCGCGGGGAGATCGAGGTGACCACCTCGTAGTTGATCGTGCCAAGGCGGCGAGCGACCTCCTCGGCAAGGATGCGCTCCTCGCCTTGGGCCCCGACGAGCACCACCTCGTCGCCGACCTCAGCCTCGCTGGTAGGCCCCAGGTCCACGGTCAGGTTGTCCATGGAGACCGTCCCGACGACGGGGTGCCGGCGACCGCCGAGCAGCACCTCGCCGTTGTTGGTGAGGTCACGGCGGACCCCATCGCCGTAGCCAACCGGAACGACTCCCACCAGCGTCTCGTGCGGCGCCCGCCAGCTCTGGCCGTAGCCGGCGCTGTCGCCGCGGCCGAAGCGCTTTACCGCGGCGAGGTAGGAGCGCAGCGCCAGCGCCGGCTCGAGGTCGCGCGGCTCGGGATCCTCCTGGAACGGGTCAAGCCCGTAGATAGCTATCCCGCAGCGCACCATGTCGAAGTGGGCTCGCTTCTCGCGAAGGGTGGCGGCGCTGTTGGCCGCGTGGAGCCGAAGCGCCGGATGCTCTGCGCGCGCTTCGTCCGCCAGCGCGCCAAAGGCCTCGAGCTGCTCGTCGAAGTACCGCGACCCGGGCTCGTCCGCCGTCGCGAAATGGGTCCACAGCGCCGCCAGCTCCACCCCCTCGGCGCTCGCCGCCCGCCTCAGGAGCTCGCCGACGACTCTCGGGTCGCGCTCGCCCAGCCGGCCCATGCCGGTGTCGTACTTCACATGAACGCGAGGGGTCACACCGTGCGCTCTTCCCCGAACCTCGATCAACTCCAGGAACGCGGGGTCCCACGCGGCCACCTCCGAGCGGGCCGCGAGCGCGAGGTCCAGCTCGCGAGCGGTGAGCGCTCCCATGGTGAAGATGGGCGTCTGGATCCCGGCTTCGCGAAGCGCGTGGGCCTCGGCGCCTGTCGCGACGGCCAGCACACGGGCCCCCCCGGCGGCGGCGGCCGCCGCGCACTCGGCGGCGCCGTGACCGTAGGCGTCGGCCTTGACCACCGCGCAGAGCTCGGCGCCGCCGGTGAGCTCGCGGGTGAGGCGTTCGCAGTTGCGCGTGACGGCACCGAGGTCAATCGCCGCCACGGCCCGCACCGCGGCGCTCACGCCAGCGCCTCCGGAAGCGCGTCGATGACGTCGGAGGCGATCACGGAGTCGGCGCCGACCCGCTCGCCCGCGATGCGACCTGCCCGCCGGTGTGCCTCGACGCCGGCGCAGACGGCTGCGAACGGCTCCATCCCGCGGGCCAGAAGGGCACCCACGGTCCCGCTCAGGACGTCCCCGGTGCCCGCCGTCGCGAGGGCCGGCGCCCCGCCCCGCGACAGCGCCATGCGCTCGCCCTCCGCGACGAGGGTGTCGTCGCCCTTCAGGACCACGATGGCGCCGCTGCGCGCGGCCGCCTCGCTTGCGGCCCCGGCGCGACGCGCGGCCACCTCGCTGGATTCGCGGCCGAGCAGGCGCCCCATCTCGCCCTCGTGGGGAGTGAGCACCGTCGGCGCCCCGCGGCTCGCCAGCGCCTCGAGATCCTCGTTGAAGGCCGCGAGCCCATCCGCGTCAATCAAGAGGGGCGCCTCGATGCGCTCGGCCAGCGCATGGGCCAGGGCGAGGGTGGCGCCGTCGCGCCCCATTCCGGGGCCCAGCACGACCGCGGCGGCACGCTCTGCGGCCTCGGCGATCGCATCGGCGTCGCCGGCTCCCAGGCGGCCCTCCGCGGCGTCGAAGCCGCGGGTCATGACCTCCGTGAGCTTCACCTCAAAGATCGGCTCGAGGTCGGCCGGGACCGCGGCCGTCGCGTAGCCGGCGCCGCAGCGGATCGCGGCGCCGGCCGCCAGGCAGACCGCGCCGGTGAGCCCGCGCGAGCCACCGACCACCAGCACCTGCCCTGACGAGAACTTGGTCGACCCGGCACTCCGGCGCGGGGCCTCGCGCAGGACGACCGAGTCGATCAAGCCCGCCGCGGGCCTCATCCCCGCGCCGTCGGGGATCCCGATGGGGGCGACGCTCAGCTCGCCGGTGTGGTCCTTGCCGGGCCTGACCCAGTGGCCGACCTTGGCCGTGTGGAACGCGACGGTGGAGGCTGCCCTCGCCGCCACTCCCGCCACCTCGCCGGTGGATCCGTCGACGCCGGAGGCGATGTCGGCGGCCACGACCGGCGCGTCGCAGGCGTTGATCGCCTCGATCGCGGTTGCGGCGGGATCGCGCGGCGCTCCCTCGAAGCCGGTCCCGAAAATGGCGTCGACCACCGCGCCCGATCCGGCCAGGGCCTCGCCGACGGCGCCAACGTCCAGCTCGCGCACGGCGTCGTCGGCGAGCCGGGCCAGGTTCGCCGCCGCGTCGGCCGAGAGCTCGTCTCGAGGCCACAGCAGGAGCGCCTCGGCCTGGTGGCCCCAGTCGGCCAGTAGCCGCGCGGCCACCAGACCGTCGCCACCGTTGTTCCCCTTGCCGCAGACGATTCGGATCGGACCCTCCAGAGCGGCCTGCTCAGCGGCTGTCGCGAGGGCCGACCCCGCAGCCTCCATCAGCTCGAGCGACGGGATGCCGCGGTCGGAGATCGCCCAGGCGTCGATGGCCCTCATCCCGGGGGCGTCGTGGAGCGGTTCCAGCCAGCTCTCCATCCCGCCCTCAGGGTAAAGCGCGAGCGCCCCTATCCGGGGGCGGCGGGGCGGGCCTGCACCACCGCGGCCGCGTGGTCTCGCGTATGGGTGAGCGAGACGTCCAGCTCCACCCCAAGGCGGTCGGCCAGCTTTGCGACGGCGCCGTGCAGCCTCAGCCTGGGCGGCTCGGCGCCGCCGCCCGTTACCTCGATCTCCCGCAACACCGCCCGCTCGGCGCGCAGCGCCTTGACCGCGGCCTCCTTGGCGGCGAACCGGGCGGCGAGGTGCTCGGCCGGGCGGCCTCGCGACGACGCGTAGGCGATCTCGCCCGGGGTAAAGAGGCGCTCGGCAAGCCTCGGGCGCCGCGCGAGCGCCCGCTCCATCCGCTCCACCTCGAGCAGGTCGATCCCGACCATCGCGTGCCCCTACTCCGCGAGGCCCAGGACGACCCGGCTGCGCTCGCGGCCGTCCTCGGACGCGGTGCCCAAGATCAGGTACTCGAGGTGCTGGGTGTAGGGACGGGCGGCGTCGTAGTCGGCATCTCCGTCGTCGCCCTTCTCGGCCACCACGAGAAAGTCCTGGACGGCGATGAAGGCCGCCGCGGCGAAGTCGTCGCCCAGCGCATCGGCCGCCCGCGAGTACAGGTCGGAGTCGCCGAGGGTCTCGTCGGGCTCGATCAGCCCCCCCGCGGGGTCGGTCCCGCCGAACGCCGCGATCACCTGATCGTCGCGAAGCGCCAGCTCGACGCCGGCGCCCCCTGGGCCCGAGGCCCTGAAACCGGCCTCGGCGCCTTCGACGCTCGGCTCGTCCGTGTTCGCGCCGATCCGCTCCTCGAAAAGCTCCTGCACCGCGTCGAGTGCCGAGGCCGCGGCCTCGGCGTCGGAGGTCTCCAGCAGCCCGCCGGCGCGGAACGCCTTCCGGCTCGTGCCGGAGACGTAGAACGAGGCGTCGCCCAGCCACGCGAGCAGGTCCTCCTCGAGGTCGAGGCCGGTCTGGCTCTCGAGCAGGCCGGCGATCGCCTCCGGGTCGAGGGACTCGTCGCCAAGCTCGGACCCGAGCGAGCCGATCCCCGACAGGGACTCGCGCAGGGCCTCACCGGCCTTCGTCAGCGAGAAGGCCACCCATGCGTCGGCGGGCAGCTCGGAGAGCAGCTCGGAGTCTCCCTCGATCCCGGCCCCCCCGGCGGCGGAGGCCTCGAGCGTGATCGCCCCCTCCGTCGCCGCAAGCGAGGCTGCCAGCGGCTGGGCGAGGAGCGGCTCGAGCGCGGACCGCGCGGCGTCGATCTCGGCCCCCGCCGGCCCGGTGGCACCGGCGGCTGCGGCGTCCAGCGCGGTGCCCAGGTCCAGCCACAGCTCCATCAGGTTCTCGTCGTCAAGGGAGCCCGCCTCCTCGGAGAAATCCTCGGAGTCGGCCAGTGAGTCGCCCGCGGAGGCGTCCACGGCCGCCTTGAGGGCGGGCTCGGTGCCCGAGACCATCACCCCGTCGACAAGGCCCACGGCGGTATCCGAGTCGGCCCCTCCGAAGAGGTAGTCGACGTCCTCGTAAGAGCGCTCCTCGAACTCGATATCCGGCTGTACATCCTTTTTCAGCGTGTCGAGGAAGGCCTCCGCCTCCTCGGCGTCCTTCACAGTGGTCATGTAGGCGGCATCCACCATCCCCGCCGCGGCGTCGGCGGGCTCGAAGGAGCGCACGAACACGGCGGCGGTGTCGCCCAGCCAGGGCTCGATGTCGTCGGCCCAGGTCAGCTCGGCGTCCTGGGCCTCGAACTCGGAATCGACGAACGAGATCAGCTCGGCCTCGGGCTCCGCGATCCCCGCGATCCGATCCGCCAGCGAGGCGAGCGCCTCGGAGCGTTCGTCGTCGGGGAGGAACGCGAGCTCGACGTAAAGCGGCGAGTCGGGCGGGGCCAGGGCCGCCAGCTCTGAGGGCTCATCGTTGCCGCCGCCACAGCCGACGGCGAGCAGGGCGAGAGCAATGGCCGCGACGGGGGCGATCGCGGCGAGGGCTGGGCGGGGGCCGGACACGAGCGCGGCATCGTAGCTAGCGAGCCGCCGCAGCCCGGGCGGGCCGCCGCTACTCGACGGTGACGGTCTTGGCGAGGTTTCTCGGCTGGTCCACGTTCAGGCCGCGCATGCGGGCAACGTGGTAGGCGAGGAGCTGGAGCGGCAGGATCGCGAGGATCGGCTGCAGCACCCAGTCGGTCCGGGGGACCTCGATCACGACGTCGGAGGCCTCGGCCACCTCGTCCGAGCCCTCCGTGGCGACCGAGATCACGTCGGCGCCCCGCGCGCGGACCTCGGACATGTTGGACAGCATCTTCTCCAGCGTCGGGCTCTCGGTCGCGACGCACACGACCGGCGTGGACTCGTCGAGCAGGGCGATGGGCCCGTGCTTCATCTCGCCGGCGGCGTAGGCGTCGGACGGGATGTAGGAGATCTCCTTCATCTTCAGCGCGCCCTCGAGGCAGATGGGGAGGCCGATGTTTCGCCCGAGGTAGAGGAAGAAGCGGCCCTCGTGCTCGGCCTCGGCGACGGCGGTGACCTGCTCCTCGACCGTGTCGAGGGTCTCCTGGATCTTGTGCGGCAGGCCCTTGAGCTCGGCGATCAGCTCGGCGATCCGCTCGTCGGACATCGCGCCCCGCCGCTGCGCGATCCAGACGCCCAGCAGGTACATGGCCGCCACCTGAGTGGTGAAGGTCTTCGTCGCGGCCACCCCGATCTCGAGTCCGGCCCGGGTGTAGAGGATGGCGTCGGCGTCGCGGGTGGCCTGGCTGCCCATGATGTTCGTGAGCGCCAGCACGGTGGCGCCGCGCTCGCGGGCGAGGCGCATGGCTGCGAGCGTGTCGGCCGTCTCGCCCGACTGCGTGATGCCGATGACGAGGTCGTCGGAGCCGACGACCGGGTCGCGGTAGCGGTACTCGGAGGCGATGTCCATTTCCACCGGTACGCGAGCCCACTGCTCGATCGCGTAGCGGCCCACGAGGCCCGCGTGGTAGGAGGTCCCGCAGGCGACGATCACGATGCGCCGCATGCTCGCGATGAACTCCGGCGAGATGTCGAGCTCGGAGAGGTCCACCCGGTCCCTGGCGAGCAGGCGGTCGGTGATCGTCTCGGCGACCGCGGCGGGCTGCTCGTCTATCTCCTTGCGCATGAAGGTCTCGTATCCGCCCTTCTCCGCGGTCTCCTCGTCCCAGGAGATCTCGTCGACGGCGCGCTCGATGGGCGTCCCCTCTGCGTCCGTCACCGTTGCGCCCTCCGGCGTGACCGTGACGACCTCTCCGTTCTCGATCGCGAGGGCACGACGCGTCTGCGCGAGGAAGGCGGGAATGGCCGACGCGATGTAGGTCTCGTCCTCGCCGAGGCCGACGACGAGCGGGCATTCCTGCCGGGCGGCGACCAGCGTCTGCGGCTGCTCGGCGTGCATCGCCGCGAAGGCGTAATGGCCGCGGAGCTCGTTGAACGAGCGGCGCACCGCCTCGGTGAGGTCGCCGTCGTAGTTGCGCTCGATCAGGTGCGCGACGATCTCCGCGTCGGTCTCCGAAGAGAAGACGTGCCCCTGCTCGGTCAGCTCGGCGCGAAGCTCCGAGTGGTTCTCGACGATCCCGTTGAGGACGATGTGCACGTCGTCGGAGCAGTCGCCGTGAGGGTGAGCGTTCTCCTCCGTGACGCGGCCGTGGGTGGCCCAGCGGGTGTGCGCGAGGCCGATCGTGGCCGGCGGCGCCGCCACGGCGACCGCGCCGTCGCCGTTCGGCTTCATCCCCGCCGCCTCGCGCAGGTTCGCGAGGTTGCCGACGGCCCGGATCGATTCGATCCGCCCGTCCTCGAGCAGCGAGATGCCCGCCGAGTCATAGCCGCGGTACTCGAGCTTCTCCAGCCCCGCCACCAGGAGGTCGCGGCAGGGGCGCCCGCCCACGTATCCCACGATTCCACACATGAGCGGGAAAGGGTAGAGCGTGCCCGCCGAGCCGCTATGACGCGATCAGCTGCGGAAGCGTTCCGCCTCCTCCGAGCCGCCGGTGGCATCGCCCTCGCTGTAGGAGTGCGCGCCGGTCCCGGCCAGCCGGCCCCCCTCCACGATGAGGTACTCCTCGCGCAACGGGCGGCCGGCGAAGTGCGATTCGAGGATCTCGCGGACGCCCGCCGCGTAGCGCGCCTGCGCCGAGAGGCTCGTTCCAGAAGTGTGCGGGGTCATCCCGTGGTTGGGCATCGAGCGCCACGGATGGTCCTGCGGCGCCGGCTGCGGAAACCAGACGTCCCCGGCGTACCCGGCGAGCTGCCCGGACTCCAGGGCGGCGGCCACCGCGTCGCGGTCGCAGATCTTCCCGCGCGCCGTGTTGATCAGGTAGGCGCCGCGCTTCATCCGGGCGAGCATCTCGGCGTCGAATAGGTGCTCCGTCTCCGGGTGAAGCGGTGCGTTGATGGTGACCACGTCGCAGACCTCGACCATCGCCTCGGCCGACTCATGGAAGGTGAGATCGAGCTCCTGCTCGACCTCGGCGGGCAGCCGGTGGCGGTCCGTGTAGTGCAAGCCGACGTCGAAGGGGGCCAGGCGCCGCAGCACGGCCGTACCGATCCGCCCGGCGGCGACGGTGCCGACCTGCATCCCCTCGAGGTCGTAGGAGCGCGTGACGCAGTCGGCGATGTTCCAGCCGCCGTCGATCACCTGCTGGTAGGAGGGGATGTAGTTGCGAACCAGCCCCAGGATCATCATCACGACGTGCTCCGAGACGCTGATCGAGTTGCAGTAGGTCACCTCCGCGACCGTGACGTTCGCGTCCATCGCAGCCTGAAGGTCCACGTGGTCGGAGCCGATGCCCGCCGTCAGGGCCAGTTTCAGGTTCGGCGCCTTGGCGATGCGCTCCGCTGTGAGGTAGGCCGGCCAAAACGGCTGCGAGATCACGACCTCGGCTTCGGGCAGGGCGCGCTCGAACTCCGACCGGGGACCGTCCTTGTCGGCGGTCACGGTCAGCGTGTGCCCCGCTGCCTCGAGGTACTTCCGCAGGCCCAGAGCCCCCGACACGCTGCCGAGGAGCTCGCCCGGGACGAAGTCGATGCCCTCCGGGGTCGGGGTGCTCTGCCCGTCGGGATAGGCCTCGATGCTCGGGATGGCGTCGCGCGGGTAGGAGTCCGGATGTCCGTCGACCGGGTCGTCGTAGAGAACGCAGACAACGGTGGCCATGGTCAGTCCTCCTTCGCTTCGCGCTTTACCTGCGAGCCGCCCACGATCGCGTCCTCGCCCGAGGAGAAGCGAACCCAGGCCTTGTTGCCGCCGTCGTAGTCGGGCGCCCAGAGGACGAGCGTCGCCTCCTCGCGCTCGGCGGCGTCGGCGGGTCCGATCGAGACGGGCTCGGAGCCCTCCTCGGCCTCCCCGCGCCAGACCTGGATGAACGGGTTCGACTCCCACTCCTCGCCGATCGTCGTCGGCTCCTTGTGGCCGGGGTGGACCCTCGTGGAGGGCGGGAGCGTCATGAGCTTGTCCATCACCGACGAGCGCAGGTCCTCGAACCCGGTGGCGCCCGGCGCCCGGGTCCCGCCCACGGTGCCCTTGAACAGAACGTCGGCGGTGATCACGTCGCTCTCGCCGATCCGAAGCGCCAGGTGGTCGGCGCAGTGCCCGGGCGTGTGGATCGCCTCGATCCGAAGGCCGCCCGTCTCGACCACGTCGCCGTCGTCGATGGTGTCCGTGACCGTGCCGTCGAGCAGCTCCGCGCACTGGGGGTGGCCCAGGACCGGTACCCCGTAGCGCTCGGCGATCGCCCCGGCGTCGAGGACGTGATCCCAGTGATGGTGGGTCAGCAGGACGTGCGTGAGCTCGGTCCCCTCGCGCTCGACTCGCTCCAGCAGGGGCTCGACGACGCCGTTGGCGTCGATCAGTACGCCCTTGCCGCCCGGCTCGTCGCAGACGAAGTAGGCGTTGGAGAGGAAGTCGGGGGACTCGGCTCGCTGCAGGATCACGGTGCTCCTCCTGTTCGTCGGGGTTCAGACGCTCACGCGGGGGCGAATCCGCTCGAACAGCTTTGGGGGCAATCCCGGCACCTGCTTGAGGCGGTCCACCGAGTCGAACCCACCCATCGCGTCGCGATGGGTGATCACGCGGGCCGCCTGCGTGGAGGAGAGCCCCAGCCGGCGGAGGTCCTCGAAGCTCGCATCGTTTAGGTCGACGCCCTGGACCTCGTTGTCCCCCTCGGCGCGCGCGGGCGCGCGATACCGCGCCAGGACCGCGAGGGTGTCGCGCGTCTCCCCCGATTCGGCCGCGATCCCACGCACGCGCTCCTCGAGAGTGTCGAGGCGCGCGGTGATGGCCTGGATCCCGTCCGCCAGGGACTCCCGCTTGCGCTCGAAGGCCTGTGCGTGGGCGCGGATCTCCTCGACGATCTGGCCTCCCAGCCTCCGTTCGACCTCGGTCAGCTCGGCGCGAAGCTGCACGGTCGCCTCGCCGAGGGCGCCGGCGGTGCGTTCGCGCTCTCCGCGCAACTTCGCCTCGCTCTCCCGGAGCAGCCGCTGCTCCGTTTCGGCGATCGCCGCCTTGGCCTGGGCCAGGGCGGCCGATCCCTGGAGCGCGATCTCCTCGCGGCGCTGATCGACCTCCGCAACAACCTCGTGGCGGATGCGCCCCTCAAGCTCGGTGGTTGCCGCCGCGAGCTCGTGACCGAGGTGATCAAGCTCCTCCGGGCTGCTCGCCTTCGGAGAGGAGCCGTCGGGTTCGGCTTGAGCGTCGGGGGCCGGGTCTTCATCGCGCGACCCCTCGGTCTCGGGCTGCGCCTCGGCCGCGGGCGCGGCCCCTCCCCAGTCCTCCTCGTCCTCGGCCGCCTGCGCCGCGGGCTCCGGGGCCGGCGGCCCCAGGCCCTCGACCAGCCAGGACGCCGTGTCGCTTGGGTCGGGCGCCTCCTCCAGCGTGTCCTCCGCCGCTTCGCGCTCCGCCACCACAGCATCCTCTTGCTCATCCGCTCCCATCGCCCCGGAATGTACGAGACCCGGCGAGGGCGTGCGACGCTCTTACGTCAGCTCGCGCTCGACGACCTCGACCAGAAGAGCCAGACCAGGCGCATACCCCGCTGGCTAGGAAGGGCTTTTCGTGGGCCCTGCTTCCAGGAGGAGCCGCGCCACCTGCTCACCGAGGCGAACGCCGTAGTTCGTACCTCGGTCCTCCGGGTAGATCTGAGTCGTGTTGGCCAGGTAGAGGCCAGGCATCGGAGTCTGCATGGGTGGGATTCGTCCCCGGTATCCGACCGCGACGATCGGCTGGGCCGCAGGCTCCCGAAAGAGGAGTCGCATTCGAATCCAGTCTCGTGAGAATGCGGGATTCACCTTGGTCAGCCCGGGCTCGTACCGCGCAAGCAGCTCGTCGGGACCGAGCTCCAGCAGCGGGTCCCCGCGAGGTACGTAGTTCGCGACATAGAGGAAGTGCCGTCCGCCGTACCGGGACGCGCCGACGAGGTTCGTCTGGTCGATCAGCCCGACAAACGGCAGGGTTCGGTCCGCGACGTTGGTCCAGTAGAACCGCGAGAGAGGCCGGTCGAGCTCGAGAAGCAGGCATACCGCCGCGTGATACTCGATCGAGCGGATCCGGGAGAGGAAGGCGCAGCCAAGGCCCTCCAGAACCTCGGGAGTAAGGAGTTGCTCGAAGATGTCGTTGGGCACCGTCGCCACCACCGCGTCATACGGCCTGGAACCGTCGGCCTCATCAAACTGCCTTGGGTCGTGGCCACGGCGGAACGAGTTCTGAGCTCCGCCCGTCACCACCAGCCGCTCGCCATCGATGCCGATCCGCGCGGCCGGATGATCGATCAGCACCCGACCGCCGGCAGCCTCGACCTCCGCGCTCAGCCGGTCGAGGAGAGGCTGCCATCCCCCACGTGGATAGCCGAGCATCTCGTGCCTAACCTCGCTGCCCTTGATCGGCCGGCGCAAGTTCAGTTTGCTCCATATCCATGCCATCGAAATATCCTCGGCGCGATCGCCGAACTTACCGCGGAGCATCGGCCCCCACACTCGATCCCACGCGTTGCGGCCCATACGGCTCCTGATCCATTCGTGGGCGGTCACGCTCTCGAATGGGTCAACGGTGCGGTACAGACGCTGTAGCGCCACGGCCGCGATCCCCATGCGTAGGCGCGATCTGAACGGGAGGGGGGAGAAGCGGAGCAAGTCCATCGGGCTCGTGAACGGATGAGACCGGCCCTCGGCGAAGATCGCGACGCTCGACGGCAACCACTCGATGGCATCGGGCATGTCGAGCTCTCGATAGAGGGCCTCGATGTCGCGGTCACTGGTAAACAGGTGGTGGTAGTAGTGCTCCAGACGGTGTCCGTCGCCAAGGGCGAGTGTTGCGACCTGCCCACCCAGGCCTGGCCAGCGCTCGTAGACATCCACCCAGTGGCCTTCCTTGGAGAGGCGTCGCGCAGCGACGAGACCAGTGATCCCGGCGCCAATCACCGCGACTTTCATGCAGCCCCCTCCCCCATGCTCGCCGGGCGTAAGGGGCGTCGGCGATATCGGAACAGCAGCAGGGCCAAGCCGGCCAACGTGATCGGGACCAGCAACACGCACCTCAAGGTGATCAGATATGAGACGGACTCGTTCGCGCTCATGCCGATTGCCTGAGTGGCGAAAATGACAGCCGCATCGAGCGTTCCGATGTACCCGGGCCCCGACGGGATCAAGACGAAGACCCCGGCGACGCCCAAGATGTAGAGCGCCTCGACGAAGTTCAGGTCGATGCCCACCGCGTGCGCAGCGAACAGATAGGTGAGAGCCTCGGCGAGCCAGATGGCCAGCGTCAGGGCAAGCATGCGGACCCCATGGCCTCCACGCAGATCGCGAGTCGCCTGCGCCATGGGCAGCAGGAACTCCAGCACGGTGGCTCCCCGCTCGGTGTGCCGGGCCAGGCGAAGAACGAGGACGGCCCCGCCGGTCAGAAGCAGGCCCAGGCCCACCGCGATCCCTGCGCTAGCGAGCCCAGGCGTGTCAATTCCGCGGAGCAGGCCGTACGCCACGACCGCAAACAGGCTCAGCAAGGTGAGCGCGTCTAGCAACCGCTCAGCGACGAGGGTGCCGATTACGCTGCGCGCGGTCCGAGCCTCCGGAGCCATGTAGACGACCCGGAGCGCGTCGCCGCCCCGCGCGGGCAAGACGTTGTTGCCCATGAATCCGACGAGGGTAAGGCCGTAGCCGTCGGCGCGCAAAGGGTGAGCGCCGTCCCGTCGCAACAGCGCCAGCCAGCGCTCTGCACGGAGCGACGCGGCGATCGCGTAGGCCACGAGGCCGGCCGCCAGCGCCATCAGCTCACCAGGCGTGTCCGGGAGCTCGGGCGGCTCTTGGCCAGCAGCCCACCAGACGACCGCGGCGAGCGAGATCAGGGAGACCCCGAATCCGGCCGCGGTCACGAGGCGGCTACGGATGTTCGGCTGCCGTGCCACCTTGAGGCGCTTCGCTGGACCCGCCCTCAGGCACGGCGACGTTCACCCTGCGCCGAACAACGTAGAGCGGCCTGGCCTTGACTTCGTCGTATACGCGGCCGAGGTACTCCCCGATGATGCCAACGGTGATCAGCTGAATCCCGCCGAGCAGAAGGACGATCAGCAGCACCGTCGTAACGCCGGGCACGAACTCTCCGGCAATCCGGAACCCGATGGCCAAGGGAATGGCGAGAAAAGCAACCACCGAGAACGTGAACCCGAGGAGAGTCGCAAGCTGAAGCGGCGTATGAGAGAACGAGGAGATCGCGTCCAGGGAGAAACGAACCAGGGCGCGTAAGGAGTATTTCGTGTCACCCGCATAGCGAGGATCACGTGTGTAGGTCAGTGGGACCTGTCGAAACCCAATCCAGGCGCTCATTCCCCGCAGGAAGCGGTTGCGCTCCGGCATTGCCAGCAGAGCATCAAGCGCCAAGCGGTCGAGCAGCCGGAAGTCACCAGCGTTCTGCGGCACCTCGATGTCAGTGAGCTTGCCCAGAAGCTTGTAGAACCAGCGCGCCGTTGAGAGCTTGAAGCGGGTTTCGCCCTCTCGGTGCTCACGAACCATGTAAACGACATCCGCGCCCTCGCGCCAAGCCTCGAGCATGCGCGGGATCAACTCGGGTGGATCCTGAAGATCGCCATCGAGCATTACCACGACATCGCCACCGGCGTGCTCGAGGGCCGCCGTTAGCGATGCCTGGTGACCGAAGTTTCTGGACAACAGGAGCGCACGAACTCTGGGGTCCGCGCCGGCCAGATCCTCCAACGCTTCTGCGGTGCCGTCCGTGCTGCCGTTGTCCGAGAAAACCATCTCTATCGCGAGGCCCTCTGTCGCCGCATCGATGCGGCGGCAGGGCTCGGGCAGCGTTTCGACCTCGTTGTAGACCAGTCCGACAACGCTCCAGAGTCGGGGCTCTCGCCCCTCCGGCACGTTGGTCCTGTAATCGGTCCCTGATGGTATCTGC
>JBPCKC010000048.1:0-32464 GCA_051004675.1 Solirubrobacterales bacterium | reverse complement strand
TGGCCGGGGGCGTCGTCTTTCAAGAAGCAGCTATGGAAGTCGGGGGTGTCTCGACTACTTGGGGTTAGTCCGGTCTAACCCCCCCCCCCATCGGACAAGGTCGGCACCAGACTGGTAGCCAATTGGTAGACGGCGATCCGGCGCCCGGAGCTGCTCGAACGCAGCAAAGCCCGCCGTAGCGGGCCTTCCTGATGAATAGCGGGGGCAGGATTTGAACCTGCGACCTCCGGGTTAGAGAATCGAGTGACAGCGCCCCTGCCGATCCAGCGCTGAGCAACCGCGAGCGGCTAAGGCCCGATCGGAACCTGCTCGACGACCCGGGCCGGGGAGAACTCCGAGGTGTTGCCGGCGGGATCAGTCGCCGTGCCGGTCACGTACTGCCCCTCGAGGCCGGGCACCGGCAGGGTCGTGCTGAACGACGCGTCCCCGCCGGAGTTCGTCGTCACCGACGTCTCTCCGAGGAACAGCTTTCCCTCGTCGACCGCCTCATCGATCGGATTCGAGAAGAACTGCACCTTGAAGGTCGTGTTGGGAATGCTGTCGAGGGTGCCGTCGATGTTGATATCGCCGGGGAGGACCTCCTCGGCGTCGGTGATGACCGGATGGTTCTGGCGCAGGTTTCCGCCGACGTCCGGGTCATCGGGGTCGTTCGCCCCCACGCCCTCTGCGTCGATGTTGATGCCCATGAGGCTGTTTCCGTGAATCGAGTTCCCCAGGACCGCGTTTCCCGTGGTCTCGGCATCACGCACGTTGACCCCGTAGCCGCTGGTGAACGCGATCACGTTCGCCTCGGACCCAACACCTCCGATCAGGTTGTTGGCGGAGGCGCCGCCAAGCCTGATCCCGTTGTCCGCTCCGCTGCTTCCGTTCCCCAGGTCGCCGTTTCCGGACCGATCGGTGCCGATGTAGTTGCCCTGGATCTTGTTCGAGCTCGCGGGCGCGGCCGTCAGACCGGAGAGTGCGATCCCGGTATTGCTCGCGTCCGAGATGAGGTTGCGCGCCGCCGGCAAGTTGGCGCCGATCTGGTTGGACGAGCTCTCCGACAGCCGCAGGTTGGTTGCGTTGCCCTCGCCGCCGGTCCCTGCGGCATCGGTGCCGATGAAGTTGCCGAGAACCTTGTTCTCGTCGCCGCTGAGCAGCGCGATCCCAACACCGAAGTCGTTGACGACGAGTCCGCGAATCACGCTCCTTCCGGCCATGACCGTCAGCCCGGAGGCCGAGGGGATGTTGGATCCGTCAAGCTCGATCTTGAGGATCGCGTTGTCGCCTGAGCTCTGCGTGTTGGGGCTCGAGCCCGGCTGGCTGTAGCCGTTGATAATGAGCCGCCCGCTGATCTCCGGGAGCACGGTTGTGGGGGCGATGATTTTGACGTCGGAGGCACCGCCGATAGCGAACCTCACCTTGTCGCCTCCCGAGAGCGCATTGGCCTCCTGTATCGCGGCCCTGAGGGTGCACTGGAGCCCGCGCTTCGGCCGTGTGTCACAACGTTCGTTCCCCGCCTCGAGATCCGGAGCATCACCCTGGCTGTTGACAGTCAGCGCCCCATCCGCCGGCGCCGCGACGACGCCGAGACAGGCGGGCAGCACGCAGACGAGCACTGCGGACCGTGCGCGGGCAGCAAACCCGGGTTTCGCTTTCATGGCGAACTCGGAGATGATCCGACTGTACACCCACGATCTCTCCCGCACAACCGTAGTTCCCGCAGCGAGGGTTCCCGCAGCGAGGGGGATTCTCCCGGAGCACTGACTGGGCGCGTAGTTCGCTCCCTAAGCGTGCCCGGCGGTCCCACCGCGAGCCGCGGCGTAGGCCCTGGCCAGTAAGAACGGCCCGCTGAGCGGGCCTTGAGACATAGCGGGGACAGGATTTGAACCTGTGACCTCCGGGTTATGAGCCCGGCGAGCTACCTGACTGCTCCACCCCGCGTCGCCCAGTCAATGTAGCAGTGGCGAGGCAACGATTCGGTCAGAGGCGCGTATCCCGGCTGGACGAAGCTCTCGCACGAGTCGAGGAAGCCGAAGGGACATAGCGGGGAACCGTCGCGCCGGCGACCGCGCTCGCCTAGGATCGTGGTCGTCTTGCTCGGGGCCCGGAAGAGGAACCTGCTGCGCGGGGCCGTCCTGGCGCCGCTGGCGGCGCTCGCACTTTTCGCCGGCGGTGGCGCTTCGGCCGCGGACGCGGCTGAGGAGGCGACGGGCGCTGCGGCCGCGAAGGGTGCCGGCACGCACAAGGTGCTGAGAGCGACGGTTCGCCGCACCAAGTACGGCATCCCGCACATCCGCGCGCGCAACGTCAAGAGCCTCGCCGCGGGTTGGGCTTACGCGTTCGCCGAGGACAACATCTGCACGATCGCGTCCGAGTACGTGACGGTCTCCGGCGAGCGCTCGCGCTACTTCGGGCCGGACGAGACCTGGACGTTCTCCGGCAACAACTCGACCTACGACAACATCGACGCCGACACCTACTTCAAGTGGACGATCGCTCAGGGCTACGTCCCCGACCTCCTGGCGCAGCCGCCTCCGGAAGGCCCCAAGCGCGGGATCCGCCGCGGGGTCGCGGGCTACGTCCGCGGCTACAACGCCTACCTCAAGGACACCGGGGTCGAGAACATCTCGGATCCGGCGTGCCGCGGCGAGCCGTGGGTGCGCAAGATCAGGAAGATCGACGTCTACCGGCGCTTCTTCCAGCTCGGCATCCTCGCCAGCTCCGGCGCCGTGATCAGCGGTATCACCGACGCGGCGCCCGTCAGCCCCGGGGCCGCCTCCGAGGCCGACGCGAAGCGCGACCAGATGCTCGAGACCGGCGAGGGCCTCGAGGCCCTGCAGCCCGACCTCGGCTCGAACGCCTACGGGCTGGGGGGCGAGGCGACCAAGAACGGGCGGGGCATGGTGCTCGGCAACCCGCACTTCCCCTGGCACGGCTCCGAACGCCTCTACCAGTCGCACCTGACCATCCCCGGGAAGGTCGACGTCCAGGGCGGCAGCCTCTACGGCTTCCCGCTGGTCAATATCGGTTTCACCCGTGGGCTCGCCTGGTCGCACACGGTCGCGACCGCGTGGCGCTTTACGCCCTACAAGGTCACGCTCGCGCCGGATGACCCCTACTCCTACATCGTCGACGGCGAGACCAAGCCGATGGAGGCCACCGAGGTGACCGTGCAGGCGAAGCTCCCGGACGAGACGATCGAGGACCGCACGCGGACGATCTACTCGACCGAGTGGGGCCCGATGGTGAACGACCTCGTCGGCATCCCGCTGCCCTGGACCGAGGGCTCGGGGTTCGCACTCGCCGACGTGAACGTCACCAACTTCCGCTACCTCAACCACTTCCTCGACAACAACCGAGCCCAGTCGGTCGAGCAATACGACCGGATCCAGCGCCGCTATCAGGGCATCCCGTGGGTGAACTCGCTCGCCGCCGACAGCGAGGGCAACGCCTACTACTCGATGAACGGCGCGATCCCCAACGTCCCCGACGAGCTGGCGGCGGAGTGCAACGTGCTCCCCGGAGCCTTCGAGGTCCTGGGGCTGCCGGTGCTGGACGGCTCGCGCTCGGCCTGCGCGTGGGAGGAGGACCCCGAAGCCGTCTCCCCGGGCACGTTCGCATCTGACGAGATCCCCTCCACGACGAGGTCCGACTACGTCGCGAACTCCAACGACAGCCACTGGCTCACCAATCCCGAGGACCCGCTGACCGGCTTCGACCGGATCATCGGGATCGAGGACGCCGAGCGCTACTACCGCACGCGCATGGGCCTGATGCAGATCGAGGAGCGCCTCGCGGGCACCGACGGGCGGCCCGGGACCGGGTTCGGCCTGAAGGACCTCGAGGAGATCACGCTCGGCGGCCGCGTTCTTCTCGGCGAGATGTGGCGCGATCCGCTCGTGCAGCTATGCGACCTCGCTCCGGGCGGGTTCCTCGTCGGCTCAAGCGGGCCGGTGGACGTCTCCGGCGCCTGTGATCCGCTTCGAGACTGGGACCTCCGCGACAACCTCGAGTCGAGCGGTGCGATCCTCTTCCGCCGCTTCGCCACCAGACTGCTCTCGAACTTCCGGCGCCTGCCCACCGGGCTCCAGGGCGACACCGCCCCCGGCGCCGAGGTGATCTACACGACCCCCTACTCGAACACCGACCCGGTTCACACGCCGTCGGGCCTGAACATCGCCAATCCCCTGGTCGGCAAGGCGCTCGCCGACGCGGTAACCGACCTCCAGGGCGCCGGCATCCCACTCGATGCCGGCCTCGCCGGCCACCAGTTCTCGGTTCGCGGCGGCGAGGAGATCTCCGTGCCCGGCGGCCCCCACTCCACGGGTGTCTTCAACGTGATCACGCCTGCCGGCTGGGACCCGGCCGAGGGCTACCGCGACATCCGACACGGCTCGAGCTTCATCATGGCGGCGCAGTTCACGGGCGGTGACTGCCCCGTGCGGGCCGGCACCTTCGTCACCTACAGCCAGTCCGAGAATCAGGACTCCCCTCACGCCGGCGACTACACGCGCGCCTTCGCCGAGAAGCGCTGGCACCACCCGCCGTTCTGCGCCGCGGACGTCAAGCGCGCTACGCAGACGTTCGACCGGCTGCGGATCCGGGCCGGGCGAAGGCCCTAGGGGCGCCCGGACGCCGGCCTCGAGCGCCCGCGCGTGAGCGCCCGCGCGTCCTGGTCGCGCGGGCCCGAGGGCAGGCGCCTACTAGTACTTTCGGGTGAGCGCCTCGAGGATGAAGGTCTCGGTCGCGGCCCCCGTCGCCTTGTCTTCCTTGCACATGCGCGCGGAGACGCGACGGTGGGTCACCTTGGTGACCGCGGTGGACGTCGCCCGGTGGTAGCCGGTCAGGGTAAGCGGCGGGGCGCCGGGCTCGCCGCCCGCGTCGATCCCCTTCGTCAGGGCCTCGAGGCCGTCGGGCAGGGTCCAGCGAACCACTCTGCCGTCGAAGTCAAGCGCGGAGCCGACCGGTCGTGCTCCGGCGTATCGGGCCCAGACCGAGGCGAGCGAGGACGCAAGCTCGTCGGCGGTAACGTCAGCGGGGGCTGCCGGTGCTGCCGGGGCGGGATCGCTCGCGGAGATGGGGTCTTGGCCGGCCATGCCGACCTCGCTTTCTCGCCATCCTCGGTGGGACATGCGCGGCGGGGCAGAGGGACAGCGAAAAGAACCCAGCGGCGAGCCCATTCTACCCGGGCCGCCCGCAACCGGGTCAGTCGGCGAACTGGAACGTGAAGTACCCGGCCTCGCCGTGACAGCGCCAGCTGCCGGAAAGCTCGCTGCCTGCGGTGCGCTCACAGTCGAAATCGCCGAGCTCGAACTTCGTCGAGACCGAGCCCAACTCGCCCATGGCGTCCTCGACCGCCTCGCAGTCGGCGCCGTACGCGGTGACCTTCGTGATGTTGGGCGGGGACTCGGCCTCCGCGCAGGGCGCGCCCTCGCTGCCCTCCTCGCCGCTCGCGCCGCTCGCGCCGGTGGCTCCCGTGGCGCCCTCGCTGACGGTGGTCGTGGTGGTGGCCTCGCCCTCGTCGTCGCCGCCGCAGGCGGCGAGCGCGAGCGCGGCGGCAATCAGGATGGCGCTGAGGGTGAGCTTCATGCGCCCAGCGTATCGCCGGCGCTCGCGTAGAGTGGGCTCGATGCTCACAGCAGCCGCCAGCGGTCCTTCGCGATGAGGATCGCCGTGATCGACATGGGGACCAACTCCACCCGCCTTCTGGTCGCCGATGTGGAGAATGGGCGGATCCGGGAGATCGAGCGTCGTTCGACGGTGACCCGGCTAGGCCGCGGGGTCGATACCTCGGGCCAACTCGCGACCGACGCCATCGAGGACGTATGCGACGCCGTCGCGGACTACATCGGGATCTACGAGGCGCTCGCTCCCGACCATCTGACCGCCCTCGCCACGAGCGCCGTCCGCGACGCGGCCAACGGCAGCGCCTTCGTGGCCGAGCTGCGCGAGCGCTTCGCCCTCGACGCCGGCGTCCTCGGCGGCGAGGAAGAGGCGCGGCTCACCTACCTCGGAGCGAGCGCCGGGCGCCAGGAGGCCGACCGGATGCTCGTCGTGGACATCGGCGGCGGCTCGACCGAGCTGATCGTCGGCTCCGGCACCGAGATCGGCTTCCGGGCCTCGCTTCAGGCCGGAACCGTGCGCCATTCCGAGCGACATCTGGCGCACGACCCCCCGACCCCGGCGGAGCTCGAGACCCTGGCCGCCGATGTGCACGGGCTGATCGTCGCCAAGCTCGGCGACGAGGCGATGGTAAGCGCGCGCGCCGGCGTGGCCGTTGCCGGCACGCCGACCTCACTCGCCGCGATCGACCTGGCACTCGACCCCTACGACCTCGACGCCGTGGAGGGCCATCGCTTGAGCCTCGAGTCCATCCAGCGCATGTGCTCGCGCCTTTCGTGCATGCCGCTGGCCGAGCGGCTGAAGGTCACGGGCCTTCATCCCGACCGTGCGCCCACGATCGTGGCCGGCGTCGTGATCCTGATCCAGGTGATGAGGGCCTTCGGGCTGACCGAGATCGAGGTCTCCGAGCACGACATCCTCTACGGCGCGGCGCTGGAGGCAGGCCAGGCCGTCGCGCGCTAGCCCGCCCGGCCGGCCGCTCAGGCCAGGACGGCCTTGCGCGGGTAGACGACCTCGGGGTCGGTGAGCACGTTGACGAGAGCCGGCTTGCCGGCCGCGAAAGCCCGCTCCAGCGCCGGGCGCAGCTCCCTCGGCTCGGTGACCAGCTCCGAGTGGCATCCCAGCGCCTCGGTGATGAGGTCGTAGCGCGTCCCCTGGCGCAGCTCGGCAGCCACCGAGTACCCGTAGAGGAACTTCATCGGGTGGTGCTCGAGAGCCCAGATCCCGTTGTTGCCCATGACCCCCACCACCGGCAGGCCGTGGCGGGCGAGGGTGTCGAATTCCATCCCTGCGAACCCGAACGCGCCGTCGCCCAGCAGCAGGCACACCTGCCGGTCCGGCCGCGCGAGCTTGGCGCCGATCGCCTGGCCGGGCCCGGCGCCGAGGCACCCGAACGGCCCGGGATCCATCCAGCAGCCGGGGGCGTGGGTCTCGATCACCCGGCCCGCGTAGGAGACGAAGTCGCCCCCGTCGCCGATCACGATCGCGTCGCGATCGAGAATGTCGTTCAGCTCCCGATAGACCCGCATGGGGTGAAGCGGGGCGCGGTCGTCGTCGAGCTCGGAGCGCTCGGCCTCGCGCTTCTCGGACTCCGTCGCCGACACCGCCTCCACCCACTCCCTGGTGCGAGCAGGGTCGGCGCCGCCCGCCGCCGCGCCCTCGCGAAGCGCCGCCAGGGTCGGCGTGATCGCCCCGACGAGCTCGACGTCGGGGCGACGGTTCGCGGTGAGGGCGTTGGGCGCGGCGTCGAGCCAGATGAGCTTTGCCTCTTCCCCCACCGAGCCGCCGAAGCCCAGCCGGAAGTCGAGGGGGACCCCGACGACCAGCACGACGTCGGCCTCCTTGAGCCCATGGCCGCGCGCGCGAGAGAAGCACAGCTCGTGGTCGGCGGGCAGGCAGCCGCGGCCCATGCCGTTGAGGAATGTGGGCGCGCCCAGGGCCTCGGCCAGCGCGCCCAGCTCGTCCTCGCCGTGGGCCCAGTAGAGCCCGGTCCCGGCCATGATCGCCGGCCGTTCGGCGCCCGCCAGCAGGCTCGCCGCCTCCTCGACGCCCTCCGCCGGCTCGCCCGCAGCGACGTCGGGCGCGGGCGGGGGATCGGACTCGCCCTCGGAGAAGACCACGTCCAGCGGGTAGTCGAGGAAGGTCGGGCCTGTGGGCTGGGCGAGCGCGGTGTCGATGGCCGCGCACGTCGCGTCGTCCACGAGGCCGGTCTCCTTCACGGTCTCCGCGGACTTCACGAGCGGCGAGACGAATGGCAGGTGGTCGATCTCCTGGAGCGCGCCCGACCCCCAGCGCCCCTCCGCCGCCCGGCCGCCGAGCACGACGAGCGGCGTGCGGTTCGACTGGGCCGCGGCGATCGCGCTGATGCCGTTGGTTACGCCCGGTCCCGCCGTGAGCGCGCACACGCCGGCCTCGCGCGTGGCCTTCGCCCAGCCCTCGGCGGCGAAGGCGGCCGACTGCTCGTGGCGGACGTCGATGATCTCGATGCCCTCCTCCTTGCAGCCGTCATAGAGGGAGAAGAGGTGCCCGCCCGAGAGCGTGAACAGGTGGCTCACCCCACGCGATTTGAGCGCTCGCGCCGCCAGCCTGCCCCCGTGCTGGGGCCCGGCCGGGGCCCCCGCCGAGGCTCCGCTTCGCTCCGTAGTCGCCACGCGGGCAGCCTACCGGCGCGGACGCCGGCGGGGGGCACGCAAGCGCCACCCCACGCGCGATCGGGGGCCCACGCGCTCAAGGGTCGCCGGGTACGCTCCGATGGGGTTTACGTGGAGCGCAAAGCCAGCTCGCAAGACAGCGCTGCCGCCGTGCTCGAACGAGAGAGGCCGGTGGCACCCGGCAACGGCGGATTTCCGCAACCTCCTCCCGGGGGCTTCGTTCGCGTGGTCAGGGCCCGGCACCTCGAATGCGGAGGCGAGACCCTGATCCGCCTTCCCAGGCACGTTTCCGTTGCGGCCGTCCGCCACGTGGCCTGCGCCGAGTGCGGGGAGAGCTACGAATCCCTGTGGGCCGAGGAGGTCGAAGAGGTGGCGCCGCAGCCGGTCGCGATCGCGGCATCGACTGCGGACCGGCTCCCGGCACAGCTCGTGATCACCTCGGCGCCCTCCCTGCCGTCTCTCCCCTCCCTCCCCGGACGGCTCTCGCCGCCGGGGTGGCTCTCCGACCCCGCCGGCAGGACGTGGCGGCTGGCCTCGATTCCCCTCGCAGCGGCCGCGGTCGTCGGGGGGCTGCTGCTGATCCAGGGCGGCGCCGGCGAGTCCGCGACACCGTTCGCCGGAACCGCGCCCCAGGCCGCGCCTGCCCCGGCCGCCGAGCAAGGCAAGAAGGAAGCGAACGGGAAGGAGGGCAGCGCCAGCTTCGTCCGCGAGGCCAGCTTCTCGATGGCCCTGCCCCAGGGCTGGGAGCGGACCAACCCCTCTGGCGGCGCGACCTTCGCCGCCACGGCCGGTGCCGGCGACGCCGACGTGACGCTGTGGGTCGAGCGCGACGCGGAGTTGAGCTTCTCGGAGTTCGAGGCGCGCTCCCTCGACCAACTCGAGGCGCTCGCAGGCAGCGCGCAGGTGACCGAACGCGTGGCAGCGCCGACTCCGGAGGGCACCGTTCTCCGCCTGGCGGCCGACTCACCCCCGGGCTCCGCTGCCTACGAGGTCACGCTGCGCGCCGCCGGCGCGTACCGCTACTACCTCGCTACCACCGTTCAGCCCGACGCCTCGCGAGAGGCCACCGAGGGTGCCCAGCTGGCCCACGGCTCGTTCCTCCCGGCCGCGACGGGGGACGGAGGCGGCTCGTGAGGCACTGGCGCGCACTGGCCTACGCCGTCCTCGCCCTCGCGGTGCCGCTTCCGGCGCTGGCGCTGAGCGGCGGCGATGCGGCCCCCGAGGCACCCGCGAGCCTCTCGGTCTCGGCCTCGCTTGACTCCTGCGGGACCGCCGCCGACACGATCGTGTGCAAGATTGACGCCGGCTGGAACGAGGTCGCAGGCGCTGACCGCTACACCGCGAGCGTCACCCGGGCGGATGGCTCGGTCGTGGACTTCGGGGCGGTCGGGGCCGGCTCGTCCAGCTTCTGGGTGCCCTACGCCGGCGACGGGACCTACACGGTTTCGGTCTCGGCCTACGGCACGCCCCCCGGCTCCGACGAGCGCGAGGTCGTCGCGCGCGACTCCGCCGCCGCCGGCGAGAAGGGTGAGGCCGCCGCCCGCCAGATCGCGACCGAGCCGTCCCGCCCTGACGTCGTGGATGGCGACCTCGGCGAGGAAGCGCCAGAGCCCGCCCCAGCTTCGCCGCCGGAGGAGCCCACCTGCGAGGAGCGCGAGGAGCCCACGGAGCCCGATCCGGCAATCGAGCCCGGTTCGGAAAACGAGGAGAAGGCGGAGGCCGCCGCGCTCTCCGCCGAGGCATCCCAGGCGCTGGACGAGACGGCCGAGCTGCCCGAGGCCGTCGAGTGCCCGGCTGAGCGCGCCTCCGCCGCGCGCTAGCGGCCCGGGTCATCCGGGTACCCTGCCCGGGTGGCCGAGACCCTCCTCGACGCGATCTCCGACCCCGCCCGCCAGTTCATCTCGCGCACGCCGCAACCGCTCCTGATCGGCCCCGAGCGCCCCGAGGCCGCCGACGGGCGCACGTTCGAGACGTTCGACCCCGCGACCGGGAACACGATCTGCGCGGTCGCCCAGGGAGGGCCGGAGGACGTAGACCGGGCGGTCGCCGCCGCCCGCGGGGCCCTCGAGGGGCCGATGCGAAAGCTCCATGCCGCGAAACGCTCGGCCCTCATGAACACGCTCGCCGACCTGATCAAGGCCAACGGCGAGCAGCTCGCCCAGATCGAGTCGCTCGACAACGGCAAGCCGGTCGCGGCGGCGGGCGGCGACGTGGCCGCCGCGGTCAACCACCTGCGCTACTTCGCAGGGTGGCCGACGAAGATCGAGGGCGAGACGATCCCCGTCTCCACCCGCGACGTCCTCTGCTACACGCTGCGCGAGCCGGTCGGCGTCTGCGCGCAGATCGTCCCCTGGAACTTCCCCCTCCTGATGGCGGTCTGGAAGATCGCCCCCGCGCTGGCGGCGGGCTGCCCGATCGTGCTGAAGCCCGCCGAGCAGACGCCGCTGAGCGCCCTGCGCCTGGGCGAGCTGGCGCTTGAAGCCGGATTCCCCGAGGGGACGCTCAACGTGGTGACCGGCGACGGCGAGACCGGTGCCGCGCTCGTGGATCACCCCGGAGTGGACATGGTCGCCTTCACCGGCTCGACGGCCGTCGGTCGCGAGATCGGCGCCAAGTGCGGCAAGGCGCTCAAGCGTGTCACGCTCGAGCTGGGAGGCAAGAGCCCCAACATCATCCTCCCCGACGCGGAGCTCGAGGGAGCCATCAAGGGCTCGTTCCAGGGGATCTACTTCAACTCGGGGCAGTCCTGCAACGCGGGCTCGCGCCTGTTCGTCCACTCCAGCCGCTTCGACGACGTGATCCAGGGCCTGGCGGCGTTTGCCCGCGACGCGCGGGTGGGCCCGGGCCTGGACCCAGACTCGCAGTTCGGCCCGCTCGTGTCCGCCGAGCAGTTCGACCGCGTGACCGGCTACATCGACTCGGGACTGGAGGAGGGCGCCGAGGCGGTGGTCGGCGGCGCTCCCAGCGGCAACGACGACGGCTGGTTCGTCTCCCCCACGCTATTCACCGGCGTCTCCGACGAGATGCGGATCGCGCGCGAGGAGATCTTCGGCCCGGTGCTGGTGGCGATGCCCTTCGACGACCTCGAGGAGGTCGCGCGCCGCGCCAACGACACCGAGTACGGGCTTGCCGCCGGGCTGTGGACGCGCGACGTCTCCAACGCGCACAAGCTGGCGGGCATGCTGAGGGCGGGCAACGTCTACATCAACACCTGGGGTGGGGGCGACCCGGCCGCCCCCTTCGGCGGGTACAAGGCATCAGGGATCGGGCGCGAGAAGGGCCAGGCCAACCTCGACGCCTACCTCGAGACCAAGACGGTCTGGACTCAGCTCTAGCCCTGACCCGCCCCCGGGCTACGATCGCCCGGCCCGGGTAGCCGAACTGGTACAGGCAGCGGTCTTAAAAGCCGCGGCTCCCTAGGAGCGTTGCGGGTTCGAATCCCGCCCCGGGCACCTCGGGATCTAGCCGGCCGGGATCATGGCGACGGCTCGGGTCCCGCCGCCCGGCGGGCTCGTCGTCTCGAACGAGCCCCCCATCGCCTCCAGGCGCCGCTCGATCGAGGCGAGACCGATATGGCCTTCGCCGAGCGCCTCGTCGCGGCGCCCGGGCTGAATCCCGCCGCCGTCGTCGGTGACCGTGAGGGCGACCTGCCCGTCCCCGGCCGCTACCTCGACCGCGACCTGGCCGGCGTCGGCATGCCGGGCGGCGTTCGTGACCAGCTCGCGAGCGATCGAGAAGACCAGCCCGTCGGTGGGCCCGACGGCGGCTGGATCGACGCTCAGCTCGCACGAGAGCCCGGCGCGCTTCTCAGCCTGCGAGCAGACCGCCTTGAGCGCCACGTGAAGGCCGCCCCGCTCGAGGATCACCGGATGCAGGGCCGAGACCGCATCGCGCACGCGCTCGATCGCCACCCCCATGATCTCGTGCGCCCTGGTCACCTGGGCGCGCCCCGGGGCCGCCTCGATCAGATCCTGATGCGCCGCCAGCAGGCTCTGGAGAGCGTCGTCGTGGAGCGCCTGGGCAACGCGGGCGCGCTCGCGCTCCTCGGCCCCGAGCACCTCGGAGATCAGCCGGGCGCGGTCGCCCCGCAGCTCCTCGACTTCCGCCCGCAGCTCGTCGACCTCGCGACGCAGGCGGACGACCTCGTCGTCGGAGCTCACTCCAAGAGGCCGCGGCGCATCGCCTCGGCGACAGCCGCCGCCCGGTCGGAGACACCGAGCTTCTCGTAGAGCTTGTGAAGGTGCGACTTCACCGTCGTCGGGCTGAGGTGGATCTGGCGCCCGATGTCCGGTGCGGAGAGGCCCTCTGAGATGAGCTGGAGGACCTCCTGCTCACGGGACGTGAGGCGGGGCGGGCGGTCGGTGCGCTCCCGCTCCTGAACCTGGGCGGCGAGACCGGCCTGCACCTCGGGCGCGAGCGCCGTGCCGCCCCGGGCGACGGCGACGATCGCATCGCAGATCTCCTCACGCGCGGACTCCTTCGAGAGGTATCCACGCGCGCCGGCCGCCACGGTCTCGTAGGCCAGCTCGCCCTCCATGAACGCCGAGAGGAAGATCACCTTCGTCTTCACCCCGTCGCGCTGCAGCGCGTTCAGCACCTGCGGGCCCTCCAGACCCGGCATCCGGATGTCGAGCAGGGCCACGTCGGGGGTTACCCGCTTGATCTCGTCGAGGGCGATGCGGCCGTCCTCCGCCTCGCCCACCAGCTCGAGGTCGGGGCGCTCCTTGACCGCACGCACGATGCCCTCCCGGTAGATCGGATGATCGTCGGCGACGAGCACCCGCACGCGTGCCTCCTTGGTGCTCACGAAAGCGAGTCTAGACGCGCGTCAGGCGCTTCGAACAGCGTCGAGGACAAGCCGCTCGTCGGGGCGAGCCCCCTCGCGGTCGAGGCGGCCATCGGGCCGTCGTGCCCCCGATCCGAGAGCCCCCCCAGATGGCCTACGCGTTGCCGCCGCCCGCACCCCAGGCTGATCCGAAGACCCAATCGCCCAGCTCGAGGCCATCCCTGACCTCGAGCTGAGACAACCGGGTACGGGACAGGGCGCCATTACGGCCCCGAAGAGCCGCGGCGTCCAGCTCACCGCGCTGGGATACGAGAACGTCCCCGAGGAATCGGGCGTCATGCCCGATTCCGGTCTCGAGGTTGAGACGTGGATATGGATCTGTGATCTGTCCCACGACTTGCTCCGGCCCCAACGCGGTGGCGTTGATGGGGGGACAGCTATGTTGACCCTCGCCACGCATGCTCTCATCCTCCGGTCGGGGGTATGACCGGGGGAACTTGCGTCCACCGATCGGAGGGCCGCGGCCTCCTCCGATCGAAGCGCGCTCGAACGAACAGTCTCTAGCCGAGGCCGATGACCTTGAGGCGCCGGGTGAGCGCCTGGGCGGCGAACGAGTGGGTCTCCTCGCGCGAGGCGCCGCCGAAGATCTCCCAGTCCGCGTCGGTCTCGGCCCACGGGGGCTCGAGCACGCCGTCCGCGACCGGGAGCGCCTCGGCGAGGGTGCGCTGGATCGCCTCCCGGTAGCGCCCGTCCTCGGACGCCATGTCGGTCAGGAAGCGGACGCCGAAGGCGATGTGGCGGTGCTCGTCGCGCGCCACGTTCGAGAACCCCTCGACGAAGGCCGGCAACGTGCCCTCGCGCGTGTTGTAGTCGATGATGAGGTGCTGACCGGTGAGGGCCAGGACCCCCTCGATGATCATGTGGTAGAGCGTGATCGCCTCCACCAGCGTCTCGGTATCGGAGGGATCGCTCGCCAGCCTGTCCACACGCCGCTTGAGCTGATCGTCGAAGAGCTCGCCGAACGCCTCGTTCAGGTGCTGCTCCGTCGTCTGCAGCCGCGCCGCCAGATCGTCCGCGCCCTCGAGCACCCCGACCTCGCCGTAGAAGCGGTCGAAGAAGCGCACGTGGCGGGCCTCGTCGGCGATCTGGGTGCAGAGGAAGATGCGCTGCTCCGCGGTCGGGCAGGCGCGCATGATGGGGCCGAGCTCATCCGCGACCTTCTGCTCGCCGATGAAGAACGCGGACAGCCCGTACATCCGCGCGTAACGCTCCTCCGCGCCGATCCGTTCGTGCCAATCAGCGCGGTCGCGGGTGAAGTCGAGTTCCTGGACCGACCACTGCTGCTGCTCCCAGAGGTTGTAGAGCTCGCCGTAGGAGAGGAGCCGCGCCCGCCCCCGGTCGGCCGACTCCTCGAGCGCGGGATCCGAGGTCGCCAGCACGTCGCTGCGCCGGGCCAGCGAGCTGAGTGTCTCGACCTTGGCCTCCATCGGGCCTGAGCCTACCGCGGGCGGCAGCTGTCCTGCCCTACACCCCCAGTGGGTGGGTAAAGCAGGACAGTCCAAGCATTGCTGCTCATGCGAAGCGACCACCGCTGAGGCCTCCGGGGGTCCCGGCGGCTACCCCCGGCCTTGATCCGCCGGTTAGGCCTCGTGCGTCTCGCCAGGCGCCAGCACCGCGACCTTCGCGTCCGTCTTCGACTCGACGTCGGCCTTGAAGGCTTCGGCGTCGGTCTCGATCGGGGGGAAGGTGTCGTAGTGCATCGGGATCACGGTGCCGGCCCCGCACAGCTCGGCGGCGATCACGGCGTCGTGGCGGTCCATCGTGTAGTGGCCGCCGATCGGCAGCAGGGCCACGTCGATCGGCGTCGACCTCGCGATCAGGGCCATGTCGCCGAACAGGCAGGTGTCGCCCGCGTGGTAGACGGTGACGCCGCCCAGGTTCACGACCCACCCCGCGGCCTGACCGACCGGCGTGCCGTGCTCGGCCGAGAAAGGCGCCTCGCTCGATCCCGGCAGGGTGCTGGTGTGGAAGGCCTGCACGAGCTTGGCCCAGCCCCCGTCGAAGGTGACGGTGCCGCCCAGGTTGGGGTCGGCGACGTTCTCCACGTCGCGCGCCTCGAGCCAGCTCGCGATCTCGACCTGGGCCGCGATCGCCGCGCCCGTGCGCTTTGCCACGCCCACCGCGTCGGCGACGTGGTCGACGTGGCCGTGGGTGAGGAGGATCTGGGTCGGTTCGACCTCCTCGCCGGTGGCGACGGCAGTCGGGCTGTTGGGCTTGAGGAACGGGTCGATCAGGACGCGCGCGTCCCCCTCGGCCAGCTCGAAGCACGAATGTCCGTGGTAGCGAATCTCCATCTCAGGTCTCCTCCTGGTCTTGGTTGAGCTGCTCCGCCAGCGCCCACCCCACGGCGACGCCGACCATCATCCCCATGCGCGCCTCCTCGGCGAGGAGGGTGCGAAGCGCGACTACCCGCTGCTCGGGATCATCGATCTCGGAAGCCTTGCGCACCTCGGCCTCGTGTGCTTCGCCGAACCATCCACCGGACTCCAGCGCATGCGCCAGGATCCCCTGGAGCTGCGGAGCCGCCGCTGCGACGAGCGCCTCGGCGCGTTCGAAGCTCCCCGGATGCGAGAGCGCCTGAACCGCCGCCTGGACCTCGGCGTCGCTGTACGGCCCGCTCATGCCCGCGTCCCGTCCCCCATCGCCTAGCGCTTGCGGGCGATCATCAGCCCGTCGGCGATCCCGACCATCGCCAGGTCCACCCGCTCGTCGTCACGCATCAGCTCGTTCAGCTCGCGAATGGCCTCGACGTAGGAGCGCGATTCCTCGTCGAGGTCGCCGGGACGGAGCACGCGCCCGGCCCCGAGCACGTTGTCCACGAGGATCAGGCCGCCCCCGCGCGTGAGCTCCAGCACACGCTCGTAGTAGGCCGGGTAGTTCCCCTTGTCCGCGTCGATGAAGGCGAAGTCGAAGGGATCCTCCCCATCCATCGCGCCGAGCGTGTCGAGGGCCGGGCCCACGCGCACCTCGATCCGGTCGGCGACGCCGGCGGCCTCGAAGTTCGCCGCGGCGATCCGCGCGTACTCCTCGCTCAGCTCACAGCAGACCAGGCTCCCACCGGCGTCGAGTCCGCGGGCCAGGCAGATCGCCGAGTACCCGGTGAAGGTCCCGAGCTCGAGCGCGCGACGGGCGCCGATCGAGCGCGCGAGCAAGGTCATGAACGCGCCCTGGTCAGGAGCGATCTGCATGACCGCGATCTCGCCCATCGCCTCGGTCTCGGCCTGGACCCGGCGAAGCTCGTCGTCCTGGCGCGCGCCGTGCTCGACCATGTATGCGTGCAGCTCGTCGTCGATGGGCGTGAACTTGCTCATCGCGCCGGCGCCCTGCCCCGTCCCAGCGCCGCTGCGAGCCCGCAGCCGAGGCCGACCAGGGCTCCCCCCAGGCCGGCCCACGGGGAGGCGAAGTCCTCGACCAGCGGGAGCAGCAGGATCACCCCGGCGCACACCGCGACCGCGACGCGGTCGTACTCCGCCGTGGGGTCCTGCCTGCGGTCGGCGTCGCGCATCACCACCCAGGCGCCGATAACGCCCAGCGCGATCCCGTTGCCCCCGGCGGCGACCGGCAGGCCTTCGCCCAGCGCGTCCTCCACGGCGCTGTCGAAGAGCATCCCCAGCGAGCCGGCGGCGAGCACAAGCAGACCGGCCGGCACGGGCCCCAGACGGCGCTCGACCTCCGGCAGGAAGATGGCCAGGGCGATGCCGACTGCGAACAGGTAGCCCAGGTCGTCGTACACGAACGGGGCGGCGAAGAAGCGCCAGAACTCGTCGCCCACCGGCCCGATGATCGCGCCAATGTCGAAGACCGAAAGCTCGCCCGCGCGCTGGACGATCACCGCCAGCGCCGGCACCGCCAAAGCCCCGATCGTGACCCAGGGCCGCGCCGTGTCGTAGGGGCTGGGCTCGCGGCGGGGCGCCTTCATGGCCGCCTTGCGCCGGCGCCGCTCTCGACGCGTCTGGAGCGCCGTCAGCTCGTCGCCGCGGCGTTCGAGCTTCGGGGCGCGCTTTCGCAGCCTGGTGCCGCAGTAGGGGCACTCGGTCACGTACGGGCTCACTTCCGAGCCGCACTTCTTGCAGACGACGCTCAGCTCCGGTGGTGAGTCCATGCGGGCAGGCGAGCATAGTCGCCGGTTGGGGCGAGGGCGCGCGCCTTACCCAGAAATGGGGTCATAGCCCCACGAACAGGCAAAGCGCGTGCCAGAGCCCTAGACCCGGGTTCGCTCGACGATCTCGCGCATCAGGCCCGTGAGGTCGCCGTTTCGCTCCAAGATGTCCAGCTGGCGACGCGCGCCCGTGCCGTGCTCGATCAGATCCCGCACCCCCTCCAGCTCGGCGCGGCAGCCCAGCTCGTCGGCGTGCTCGGCCAGCTCGTCGAGCATCCGCTCGGCCATCGCCGGCGCCGGCAGGGGGCGGCCCGCTCGGAAGTCGATCAGCTCGCCCTCCATCCCGCCCAGGGCGGCTCTCACCTTGTTGTCGTCCACGAGCTCCGTCGGCTGCTCGATGAGCGGCTCCTCGTCGTCGTACAACGCGCTCAGGCGGTGCGCGAGGGACGCGGTCAAAGCCGTCAGCGCCACGGTGTGCTCGAGGCGCGTCTGCTGGTCGAAGACGCGCACCTCGACCGTTCCCAGGCTGGGGTGCGGGCGGACGTCCCACCACAGGAACGTGTAGTCCTCGATCGCGCCTGCGCGCATCATCAGCTCGACCCGGTTGGAGTAGATCTCCCAGGTGCCGTAGTGCGGGGGCACGCCGACGCGGGGGAACGCCCGGAAGATCGGTGTCCGCGACGACATCAGGCCCGTCGCCTCGCCTCGCCAAAAGGGCGAGTTCGACGACAGGGCAAGGAGCAGCGGGATGTACCAACGGATGCCGTCGGCGATGTAGACGGCGCGGTCGGCGCCCTCGACCCCGACGTGCACGTGCGTGCCGAAGATCAGCTCGCGGCGGGCGATGTAGGCCAGCTCGGACGCGATCTGGTGGTAGCGCGGGCGATCGACGATGAGCTGCTGCTCCCAGAGGGCGAAGGGATGCGTCGCGGAGGCCCCGATCACCAGGCCGTGTCCGTCCGCGATCCCGGAGACCCGCCGCCGCAGCTGGGCGAGCTGCCGCGCGGCGGCCGGCACGTCCGGGCAGGGAGTCGTCGCGATCTCGAGGACCGCCTGCATCAGCTCCGGCTTGACGTACCCCTCGAGGTCACCGGGGATGTCGTCGAGGATGGCCTCGATCTCCTGCGCCAGGCCGTAGTCCTCGGCGTTCAGGATCATCAGTTCCTCCTCCACACCGATCGTGAAGGCGGGGCCGGAGAAGTTGTGTTCAAGCACGGCGGGAGGCCTCTCGAAAGCGGCGGCGATGCCGATGCTACCCACGCTTGCGGGCAGCTAACCTCCGGCGCATGGAGATCGAGAGCGCGACCGAGCAGAAGTCCCTGTTGGCCACCCTCGCCCCCGGCAAGCGCGCCCGCCTGCGCCGCCTGCTGTTCGAGTTCGGGCCGGGCAACGGAACGCTCATGCTCTTGCCCATCGATCAAGGCATCGAGCACGGTCCACGCGACTTCTTCCCCAATCCGGCCTCGAAGGACCCCGAGTACCAGTTCCGGCTGGCCGCCGAGGCGGGATACTCGGCCATCGCCTGCCAGATCGGGCTCGCCACGAAGTACTACCCGGACTACGCGGGCCAGGTACCGCTGATCCTCAAGGTCAACGGCAAGACCGACATCCCCTCCTCCGACGACGCGTTCTCCACCTGCAACGCCTCGGTCGAGGACGCCGTGCGCCTGGGCGCCGATGCCGTGGGCTACACGCTGTACGTGGGCTCGCCGCGCCAGGACCTCGACCTCGAGCAGCTCCGCCAGGTACGCCAGGACTGCGACCGCTTCGGGATGCCGCTGGTCGTGTGGTCCTACCCGCGGGGCAGCGCCTTGGACAAGAAGGGCGGGCAGACGACCTTCTACGCCATCGACTACGCCGCGCGCATGGCGATGGAGATGGGCGCCGACATCGTCAAGCTCAACATGCCGAAGATCGACCCCGAGAAGGACAAGCTCGCCCAACCTCCCTACAACGAGATGGAGGTGAGCCAGGAGGAGGCCGTCCGCCAGGTCGTCGAGTCCGCTGGGCGCTCCCTGGTCGTCCTCTCCGGCGGCTCCAGGATCGACGACGACAAGCTGCTGCAGCAGACCCGCTACATCATGGAGGCGGGCGGCTCGGGCGTGATCTACGGGCGCAACGTCTGGCAGCGCGAGTGGAGCGAGGCGCTGGAGATCGTGGAGCAGATCAAGGAGATCATGCTCTCGAGCGTCACGCGCATCCCGTAGGCGTTGCGGCGCTGAGCGGCCTCGCCCGCCGTTCTCATCCGATGGTCGAGATAAGCCCGCATAGCGGGCCTCAGGCGACCATCGCCGCGGCAAGGCCCGCGCGCGGGGCGCCCGGCGAGCGGCCGGGGTTGGCCGAAGCGTGTGGCACGCTGCGCCCGTGCTTGGATCGAGGATGCCCAGCGCTGGGGCGCTGCTGCTCCTGGCGATCGCGCTCGGCTATCTGCTGATGGGGGGCGCTGGTGACGACGGCGGCGGCGAGAGCCGCGAGGGCGGCGGCCGGCCCACCGCCGCGAGCGCCGCGGACGTCCGGGTGACCAGCGTCGTCGACGGCGACACGATCCACGCGATCGTCCACGGCGACGACGAGAGCGTGCGCTACATCGGGATCGACACGCCCGAGGTGGACCCAAGCATCGGCGTGGAGTGCTTCGGCGAGCAGGCAAGCGCGCGCAACCGCGAGCTGGTCGCAGGTGAGAGGGTGCGACTGGAGTTCGGCGCCGAGCGGCGCGACCACTACGGGCGCCTGCTGGCCTACATCTACGTGGACGAGGTCCTGGTGAACGCCGAGATGGTCTCAGGCGGCTACGCCCGCACGCTGGAAATCGAGCCCAACACCGACCGGGCGCCCCTTCTCAACCGCCTCGAGCAGGAGGCCGCGAACGCCGGACGCGGCCTATGGGGCGACTGCTGAGACGGGCGTAAGTGACGAAAAGCTCAATGTGAGTAGGTCTTTTTCGGTCTGTGAGTGTCTGCTAGTTTTTACGTCCTCATGCGCATGCAGCAGACGATCTCCGACTACGAGACCGCCTTCGCCCAGGAGGCCGCACTCGAGCGACGCCGCCGCCAGCAGCTGCGTCAGCGTGCCGTCAACCGTTCGAAGGTCCGGCGCATGGTCAGGGCCGAGTCGCGCGGCAAGGTCGCCTTCGGCACCCTGCTCGCCGCACTCTCGGTAACCGTCGTGACCGTGACGGTCGTGATGTTCGAGACGCTCGCCTGGCTGATGGGCTGAGGCCCGTCGCCCGGTTTTCAGCTTCCGCTTTACCCGCGTCGCGTACCTACCCTCGACGCGCCGGCTACCCGTCGCCCTTGAGGGCGTCGAGCGCTGTCTGGGCCTCGCCGTCGCCGTCGGATTCCGCGCCTGCCTCCCCCTGGATGGAGAGGTAGACCTCCTTGCGGAACACCGGCACGTCTCGCGGCGCGGTGATCCCCAGGCGGATCTTGTCGCGTGAGACGGCGAGAACGGTCACCTCCACGTCGTCGCCGATCATGATGCTCTGGTTTGTCTTTCGCGTAAGGACCAGCATCTCGCTTCCATTCGAGTTGCCGCCGGACGTTTCCCCCATCGCGGCGTGGTGAGACCAGGGTAACCGCTGGCCACGGCGAGCACGCCGCTCATAACACGCGCCGGCTCCACCCCGCCGCGGCCCGGGCCGGGCCGCCGGACCAATCATCTAGTATCGCCGCGCGCATGGCTCGTAAACCGATGAGATCCCAGCTGAACCAGGTCCGCGCCTGGGTCAGGCAGGGACGCACCGACGCCTGGATCGCCCATCAGCTGGACGTCTCCGCGTCTGAGCTTCGCGACTTCATTCGCCGCAACAACCTCTCCGCCGACGAGGAGGCAAGCGACGACATCGACCTCCGCGACGAGATCGAGGCCGAGATCGAGGCGACGATGGAGGCCGACGAGGAGGAGGACGAAGCAGACGACGAGGAGCCCGAGGACGACGCGGAGCCCGACGAGGACGAGGAACCCGCCGAGGACGAGGCGGACGACTCAGAGCCCGGCGAGGCGCAAGAGGAGGCGCCGGACGCGCCCCGCGGGCGCTCTCCCCGGGGAGCGAGGGAGTCAGGCGGCGAGCAGGGCGGGGGCGGAGGACGCCGGCGGCGCCGGCGGCGCCGCGGGCCCAAGCGGGCCGGCGCCGGACTCGAGGCCACCTTCGACCACGGCGACGCGGATGGCTACGGCCTGTGGCTGGACCCGGCGATCAAGACCGACCCCGTGTACTCGGAGCACTGGAAGGGGCACCGCAAGGTCGAGGTGACCGTCGAGCCCGAGCAGATCGTCATCCGCCGCTCAGGCTGAGCGGCTACAACCGCCTTCCGCTCAGGCTGAGCGGCTACAACCGCCTCGAGATCGCCCGCGCCGCCCGCGTCACCGCGTCGCGACCGCGGCGACCCGCGGCACGACGCCGCCGGGCCACCGGGCTCGACGCGGCGGCCGTGCCCGCCCAGGCGTCGTCGGGCACGCGGGCCAGGTGCTGGACGAGGTCCTCGAGCGCACGCAGGTCGGACGGGTCCGCACCTTCGTCGAGCAGCTTGCGCATGGTCGCCGACCGCACCGCCGGCGGCTCGTCGGCGAAGAGGTACTCCGCCAGCAGGTCACCGTCCCAGTCCGAGCGCCGCCGCACGGGGGCCCCGCCCCCCCGCCCGGCGCCACGGAGCGCCCACACGAGGCGCCGCCCGATGGTGCCATCCTCGAGCGGCCCGATGGGCCGCCCCTCCCGCAGCGTGCGCTGAGGGACGAGCACGGGCTCGCCGAACGCCTCGGGCGCCATCCTGTCGCATACCGCGACGCGCAGGCGGTCGCGGTCCGAGTCGTCCAAGAACCGCAGTCCACGGCGAGGGTTAACCCGGTCGGCGCGCCCGCTGATGACCGAGTTCACCATCTCGTTCAGCGCCGGCCAGTGGTTTTCCGGAATGACCCGAAGGACGAAGAGAAGGACGCTGTAGAGGACGAGGAGCGCCAGCACGAGCAGGATCTCGGCGACCGCCGGCAGCTCGGGCGCCAGGTGAAAGCCGGCGCCGATGGCGACCGCGACCGCGAACGCCTTGGTCACCTCCGCATAGGGGAACGCGAGGCGGTTCTCGCCGAGCTGGCTGCGCACGAAGAAGTAGGTGATCGGGAGGACGAAGCCGGCGAGCATCGCGACCGGCGCGGCGTAGATGCCGATCACCGGCGCGAGCAGGATGCAGACACCGATGAACATCAGGGCCGCGGTCACGGTGGCCAAGACGAACGTCCTGCGCGTCTTGGTGGGCCACGAGGTCTGCCCGTTCATGCTGCGCCACAGCGTCGGCATGATCAGCCCGGCGGCCGTCAGGGGGAGGAGCGGCGCCGCGGCGGCGAACTCGGGCGGGGCGAGATCGATGACAAGCTGGCCCACGAGCACCATGAGCAGGATCGAGCTGATGCAGACGAGCAGGAAGTAGCCGAGGATCTGGCCGTAGGCGATCGACCGTCCGTATTGCGAGCGCACGGCCTTGAAGACCGCGGTCTTGCGCAGGGGCCGCATCGCCACGCGGAATCCCTGCGGGAAGAAGCTGACCACCAGCCCGAGCTTCGACGCCAGCGCGTAGAGCCCCAGGTCCGTGTTGTCGACGAAGCGGGAGAGGATGAAGACGTCCGCGTTCTGGACCGTCCACAGCGACGCCACGATCGGGATTCGCCGCTTTCCCAAGAAGGCGATCGTGCGGAGCTCCGTCAGGTCGAGGTTCGGCTCGAAGCTCCCCCTCAGCAGGAGCAGTGCCGCGAAGGCGCCGAGGACGTTCCCCACCGCCGCGGCGGCGATCGCGTCGGTCAGCCCCCCGCCGGAGGCCAGGAGCGGGACGATCACGGCGAGGGCGATCAGAGGCCGTCCGATCTCCGCCACGAGGAAGGCCCCGGGGCGGCGCTCGAACCAAAGCGAGATCGACGCCACCCGAAACAGGACGGCCGATCCTCCCAGGACCCCGACCCACAGGACGAGCGCGTCCTGGCCGCGATCACCCAGCAGGAGCTCCGCGATCGGGGCACGGAAGGCAACGACGAGCCCCGACACCGCCACCCCCAGGACCACCGACCACATGAGGCCGGTGCCGAGGCTGCGCTTGGGCGAGGCCGAGACGGCCTGCTCCTCATCCTCCTCGTCGTCGTCCTCGTCGTCGCCGCCGCCGAACGTGCGCATGATCGTCCCGGGCTTCGCCGCGAGGCTGAAGACCATGGTGAGCAGGGCGGCGCCGAACAGGAGCAGGCTGTAGATGCCGAGGTCGGCGGGGCCCAGATACGCGGCCACCGCGCCGATGGTCCCGAGCTGCAGGAGATTCCCCACCAGCAGGGCGACGCCCTGTACGCCTGAGTACGAGATAAGCCGGAAGCCCAGGACGGCCCCCGACCCCCCCGCCCGCCGACTCGAGGCCGGCACCGGGCTCATGTCTCGAAGATCGACCAGGCCGCGAAATCGCGGCCGACCAGCTCGCGCAGGCGCTCGGCGTCCTCCCGCAGTACGCGCAGGGCCTCGTCGTCGAGGGCGTCGCGGACGTCGGGACGCTCGATCGGGCGGCGCAGCGGCAGCCGCTCGTCGAGGGCGAACCAGACCTTGGGCGGCAGCAGACGGCCGCGCCGGGTCTTGCTCATGCGCTCCAGCCTCGCCGCGAGCCGCGTCGCGCGGGTCTTGCGAGCCGTCGCGTGGCGCTCGCGCTCGAAGCTGGGATGCGTGAAGTCCGGATCGACGCCCAGGAACTCGAAGATGCTGCGCAGGCTGTCGGCGCGCTCACGCCGAAAGTCGCTCTGCTGGAAGACCAGGACCTGCTCCATGTCGTAGAAGCGCAGGAACTGCTGGAGCTGCATGTGGTACTGGCTGCGCACGAGATACGACGTGTTCGGATGCGAGAGCGTCGCGGCCAGATCGCCCTTCTCCCGCCGCTTCGCGTAGTTGTGCACCCAGTGGGAGGCGATCCGCACCAGGGGGTCCCGCACGACGTAGATGAGCTTTGCCTCGGGGATCAGGGAATGCATGCGCTCGGGGACGCCAAGGTGATGCGGGTATGCCGTGTAGTTGGGCGAGGCCTCGCCACGCACGGTCGCGGCCTCGTCGAAGTGCTCGCGGTACCACTCGAGCCCCCGCCCCCAGTTGCGCTCCTCGATGAAGAAGTTCAGCTCCTTCGGCTTCGACATCGAGATCTGCGGGTGCAGGCCCAGGTGATAGTGCAGGCCGCTGGTGCCGCACTTCTGCGCCCCGATGACGACCAGGTTCGGAAGCGCGCCTCCCCGGCGGGCACCGTTGACCGCGGCGGGCGCCCCAGCCGTGGCCGGTGGCCCCGCCCCGTCCTTGGTCTTGGGCGTGGTTGAAGCCTCCATCGTGAGTGACGCCGGCCCGGCGCGGCGTGGTGCCGAGCGGTCGACGTTCAGGCGCTCAGGGTACCGGAGGGCGCGAGGACTTCCTCGGCCAGCGCGCCCACGGCGTAGAGCCGTTTCGCGCGCCTGCGCTCGGCGAGGATCAGCGCCAGCCGTCCCCGAGCGAACGACACATAGGCCCCGCCGGCCGCCGCCGCCTGCGCCGTCTCGCGGCCCGGAAGGTGCTCGTGGCCCACCCCTGCCCGGCGGAGTGCCGCCAACTCCAGCGAGTCCGTCACGAACAGCACCCGCTCGGGCGGGTCCGGGGTGAGGGCGAGGCCCTTGGCGAGCACGGCCTCCGCCTCGCCCGCGCCGACCTCCAGGGCGACGATGACGGTCCGCGGCGGCGGCCGCTGGATCGACTGCGCCACGAAGGCGCCGGCATGGACGGGCAGGCGCGCGAGGAACGGTGCGGCGGCGCGCGCCGAGCGAGCGGGGCTTCGCAGGTACCTTTGCCAGCGCGGCGCCGAGACCCGCGGCTTCGGCTTGGCGGCGGCCAGCTCCTCGAGCCAGGCCGCCGCGCCCGCCGCCCCGTTGTCGGGCCGCAGCTCGGCGAGGCGCTCTCGCATCCGCTCCCGCTCACCCCGGTCCAGCAGCCGCTCGAGCGCCGCGTCGGGGGAAACCCCGTGGTCGAGCGCCAGCCCCACACCCACCCGCTCGGCGTACCGGGCCCGCGCGGGCTGATCGTCGGTCTGGCGGCTCATGGGCGCGAAGAGAGCCGGCACGCCGAACCTGATCAGCTCGTGGTAGGCGTTGTAGCCCGCCGCCGCCACCGCGGCGTCGATCGCGCGAAAGTGGCGCGAGATGGGGTAGGTCGAGCGGAGGTGGACCACCCCGTCGGGGACGTCGAGCCCGGCCGCGATCGCGGAGGAGAGCAGCGCCACCTGGACCCCGGGGCGGCCCGCCAGCCGCGCGACGCAGCGCTCGGCGAGCTCACGCACCTCCGGGCCCTGGCCGAGGTTGACGAGCACGCACGTGGCCTCGGGGTCCAGGCCCAGCTCGGCGGCAGCCTCCTGGCGGCTCAGCAGCTCGTCGTCGTCGCACAGCACGATCGGGGCGACCCGGTGGGCTGCGCCGCGGCGTTCCACGGTGGCACCGCGGTCCTCGCTCTCGGCGAACTCGCCGGGCTCGAGCACCGCGTCGAAGAACGACTCCCGTGCCAGGGCGCCGCGATTGCTGTGAGGCAGCCACATCGGACGCCGGCACCACACGCGCTTCGCTCCGCCCGCTGCGCCCAGGGCGTCGACGAGCCCCTGGTAGGGATGAGCGCCATCGAAGACGAGCACCTCGGGCGCGGCCTCCGCGAACGCGGCGCGCAGGCGGCCCCGCAGGCGGCGCGACCAGCGCCAGTCGCTCCCGGCCCCCGGCGTGGAGTACGACGCGACGTACTCCACAGGGAACCCCTGCTCGCGGACCACGGGCGCCGCCCCCGAGAGCGTGAGGAACATCGGCTCGAGCGCCTCTCCTCGCCGCGCGATCGCCATGGAGCGGGTCAGATGCCCCAGGCCCGTCCCGTTCGAGGACACGAAGAGGACTCGCCCGGACGCGCTCATCCCAGGCGCTCGTAGGCGTCGAGGAGCGGCGCCGCGACGTGATTGCGCTCTTCAGCGAGCGCCGCGAGAGTGCGCTCGTAGCGACGGCGGACCCGCGCGCGCTCCACCGGCCCGACGCCCTCGGTCCAGCGCCCGCGATGGGCCTGCCCGGCGCTCATGTGCCCGTCGAAGAACGCCCGCGCGCCCTCGTCCTCGGCCACCCCGCAGAAGTCCAGGAGCGCCGCGAACGCGGGCTCGCGGTCGCCGCCCACCAGGTCGTCGAGGACGAGCGTGTGAAGCCGATCGGGGCCCAGCACGAACACGCCGCCGTCCTCCTCGCCGCGCAGCCCGGCATCGATCGCGCGAAGCCGGTCGGCCCACCAGGCGATCGCCGGGACGGTGCGGCTGGGACCCCACGTCTTCGTCGCGACCGAGGAGGCCGCGTCGCGCCCGTCGCGCACGGTGTGCACGAACCGCGCCGCCGGGAACAGGCGCCGCAGCGTCTGAGCCTCCTTGATGTTGTGAGAGCTCATCTCGACCAGCGCCGGCTTTCCCTGTTCTGAGCAGGCACTCCACAGGAGGTCGCGACACAGCGCGGCGCATGCCGACACCGGCTCGTCGTGGTAGGTGCGCTCGAAGCGCTCCGCGGCGGCGTCGAAACGCGGCCGGGACATGAGGTTGTAGAGGCCGCGGGGCTGGTCGTCGACGCGCACGCGGTGCCACCAGAACCAACGCAGCTTCTCCATGAACCCGCCCAGGCTGACGCGCCCGGAGAGCAGGTCCGGCATGCCGCGCTTGTTGCAGTGAAAGCGCGCCTCGATCGGTACGTCCGCGAAGCGCGCGTGGCTTCCCAGCAGGCGTCCGAGGATGTGGGTCCCGCTGCGGCCGGTGCCGCCGACGAAGACGAGCTCGGCGGGCTCGGCGCCCCGGCCGTCGGTCAACTCGCCCCCGCGACCGCCGGCCGCTCGTAGGCACGTCGCAGAAGCTGGGCGCAGTGGAAGCCGTCGCGCTCGATTCGAGCGAGCGCCGCCTCGTAGGCCGCCGCGATCGCCTCCTGCTCGGCTGGAGGGTGCCCCTCGCGCCAGCGCTCGCGATGGGCGGCGCCGGCGCTCATCTGCTCGTCGAAGAACGCCCGCATCGCCGTCTCGTCCTCGATCCCGAGAAAGGTGAGCAAACCGCTGTAGGTTCGGTCGCGATCGCCCCAGACGAGCTCGTCGAGACACACGACGTGAAGGCGCTCGGGCGCGCCGTCGAGCCCGCGAACACCGTCCTCGGCCAGGCGCAGGCGTCCCTCCCACCACTCGATCCCTGATGCGGCGTCGGTCGGGTGATGAGATTTCTGGCGCTTGGAGACCTTCGAGGAGCCGGCGTCGCGCCCATCGCGGACCGAGTGCACGAACCTCGCCTCGGGGAAGATGCGCCCCAGCCCCGCGGCGGCGGCGATCGTGAAGCAGCTCATCTCGACCAGGGCGGGCTTGCCCTCCTCGGCGGCCAGGGGACCCAGGAGCGAGAAGAAGAGCCCGCGGGACGCGGCGAGCGGGTCGTCGCCCGCCACGCTCTCGAACTCCGCGATGGCCTCCTCCAGGCGCTCGCGCGTGGTGATCTTGTGGAGGCCGCGAACCTTCGCCTCGCCGCCGCGGCGGGCCGCCAGCCGGCGCAGCCGCACGGTTCCCCGCCCTCCGACCCGCACGCGGTGCCACCAGAACCGGCGGAGCTTGTCCACGAACTCCTCCGGCGTGGTGCGGCCCTCGACGAGGTCGGCCAGGCCGTTGGGGTTGCAGTGAAAGCGGCACTCGATCGGCACCGACGCGAACCTGGAGTGCTCACCGAGGAGGCTTGCGACGACGTGCGTACCGCTGCGGCCGGTGCCGCCTACGAAGACCAGCTCGGCGGGCCTGTCGTTGGTCGAAGGATCCATCGCGGGGTGAAGTTAGAGGGTGGCCTCGCGCTCAGCGCGGGACGTAGCGGTCCACGTAGCGGCCGCAGGCACGCTTGAGCGGCACGGTTTTCGGCTCCGCGGCGAGGGGGTCCAGGCGGGTCGCGGCCAGGTGGCCCAGCCAGACCTTCCGCGGGGCACCGGCGAGATCGGCCAGTCCCGCGGGCTCGGCGGCCTGAACCTCCACCTCCAGCGGGTTCGCGCCGGCCGGTACCTCCACCTCCCCCACGGGCCAGTACGAGCTCTCGCCCTGGTGGGTCAGGTACATGCCGACGAGCGAGGCGGGCAGCTCGGCCGCGAGACCGCCGGCGCGCAGGGTGAGGTCCACCTGGCTGTGGTACTGAAGCGAGAGCTGCCAGGCACCCGGTGCGAGCTCGAGCTCGTGGCGCGCGAGACCCGGGGCGGCGAAGGGGGTGGGGCGGCTCCACCCCCGCGGGCCGCCCAGCACCGGTTCGGGCAGGACGACAGCTTCGCCTCCGTCGCGCGGTCCGTCCCGGGATCCGCACACGATCGACCCCTCGATGTCCTCACCCGCCTGCAGCAGGCGCCCGGGGTCGCCCGCCTCGGCGAGCACCTGTGTCCTGGGGGTGCGGGCGGTTCGCTCCCACAGCACGTAAGAGTCGGTCCGCTCGACCTCCCGCATGTTGGAGGGCGGCGAGCTCTGATAGGGCGCCGTCGTTGTGATCGCGTAGTCGAACCCGTCGAGGCGGGAGGCCGCCAGGGTGTCGAGGTCCATCGCGCGTCCCTGCTGCCACGTCTTCTCGACCCGGGCGCCGATCTCCGCCGGGACGTACCCCCCGGGGCTTCGCACTCGGGTCCCGCGAAGCCAGTAGCCGCCGAATCGGTCCACGCCCAGGAAGACGACCTTCTCGCCCTCGGCCAGCTCCGCGAGCTGCTCGAGCTCGCGCCCGCGGTCGTCGAAGCCGACGGGGGCCGCCCGCAGCGCCAGGAATGTGGAGACCGCCGCGCCCAGCAGGAACGTGACGCCGAGGATCCTGAGAGCCCACGCCCGGCGCCCCCCCGCCCCCAGGAGGCCGCCCAGCGCGACCACGACCACGAGTGGAGCCATGACCGACAGGGCCTTCGCCTCGACGTAGATGCTGGAGAACATCCGGGCGCCGACGTACACGGCGGCGGTGGCGGCGAGCGCCGCGAGGACCGCGTCGGCCCGGCGGCGCCAGAGGACGAGCGCGCCGGCGACGAGGGCCAGCGCAGCGATCGCCGTCGCCGCGAGCGCACCGCTGACCTCTCCCCTGACCACCCTGAAGTCCCCCTCCGGCCAGATGCCGAGCGCCTCCGCGGGGAAGATCGGCGAGCCGAGCCGCCCGGTGGAGGCCGACACGTCCCCGATGCGGTCGACGAAGCCTCCGATCCGGCCCGCGCTCAGCGCGGCGATACCCGCGATCAGCGCGAGCGCGACCCCGATGGGCGCACGGCGGCGCCACAGCGCGGCGCGAAGCGCGCCCAGATCGACCCGGTCGCCCCGCCAGCCGGCGATCGCCAGCCAGGCGGCCACGATCAACCCGAACCAGGCGAGCGCCGGGACGCTGTAGGCGAAGACGCCGCCGAGGACGAGGCACGCGGCGGCTCCGAGAGCGGCTCGCCGGCGCAGGTCGGGGCGCCCGTCGGCGGCGGTCTGGGTGGCGAGGGCCAAAACCGCGGTGAACCCCACGACGAACAGCGCCATCACCGTTTCCTTGAACGCGCTCTGCGCGAGGAAGGAGGCGCCGAGGAACGGCAGCCCGGCAAGCGACGCGGCGGCGACCCGCGAAAGCGGGCGAAGGTGCCCTAGCAGCGAGAGCGCCGCGAGCCCCGTCAGCGCCGGAATGGCCAGGAGCAGGCCGTTGAACGCGTCGACGAGCGAGGCGCCGGTGACCTCGGCCAGCGCCGCGACCAGCGATTGCGGCCCCACCGGGTACCCCCAGGCGACGGCGGTCGGCTCGGGACCGAAGCCGTTTTGCAGCCACTCGGTCCAAAAGAGCTGTGCGGCGTGATCGTTCGTGTAGACGCCCTCGCCCAGCACTCCCGCGCGGCCCTCGAGGAGGAAGGGGACGACCGCGAGCCCGAGCGTGGCGAGGAGCACCGCCAGGCCGGCCAGGTCGGCCCCTACGCCGAGAGAAGGCCCACCATGACGCGGCCCGAAGCCCCTGCGGGCGTTGTAGGAGCCCAGGACCAGCAGCACCACGAGGATCACCGCGGCCGTGAAGGCCCGACCGGGGAGTCGCACCGCGAGGGTGGCGACGACGCTCAGCGCGGCGAGGCCCACGGCGCCTTCGGCCCAGATCGGCCGCACGGCTCCCAGCGCGTAGAGCAGGACGCTCCCCGCGAGCATCGAGAGCGCGACGAGCAGCGCGGCGAGCGCCAGGGCCACGATCACAGCGCACCCTCGAGGGCCCGCTCGAGCAGGGCGGCGCTGGGCCCCGTCCCGGGGGGCTGGTTGGCGAGGGGCTCGACGTTCACCGAGTCGCCGTTGCGCTCAGGGGCGCTCAGCCCGGGCAACCCGGCGCAGCCCTGCGGGTCCATCTCGCCGTGGATCTCGAAGACGCTGACGGGGCCCTCGCGGAGGATCTGCTCGGAGGCTGGGTCGCCGCGCGTCCACAGCGCCTCCTTGGTGTCGGTGAGGCGGCCGGGGTGAAACGGGTCGTAGGTGGTCACGACATGCGTGTAGGCCCCGTCGTTGATTCCCTGCCGCCACTCCTCGCAGGTCGGGATCCGAAGCCAGGCATCGTGCTCGCCGCGCGATCCCAGCCACTGGACGTGGTTGGAGAGGTCGGTGCCGTAGAGCGGGTACTGGTTGAAGACTCCGCGGATGCCGGAGACCGCGATCCGGGCGTCGCGCAGGTCGCGGGCCCACCGCAGGGTCGAGGCGAGCTGGAGGCGCGGGCTGGTGTTCTCGTAGCGGCGCTCCAGGTAGTGGCGCTGCCCGTACCAGCCCGCGAACGCGGCGACGAGGATGCATCCGGCGGCGATCGCGCCAACCGAACGCCTTCTCGCCGCCGGACCGAGGTAGCCGCGGGAGCGCATCCATGCGTAGGCGCCCGCCGCGAGGGCGAAGGTGATCGCCGCGGCCGCGGCCCCCTTCGCGTGCCCCTGGTGCCACTGCACGAGCGAGGCGACCGTGACGCCGAGCAGCACCGCGAGCAGCGCGCTCACGACCATCAGCCGGCGCGGCGTCTCCCTCGCCGCGGGCAGGCAGGGCACGATCGCGAGCGCGATCGTGACGGCCGGAGCGATGTAGCGGACGTTCCATACGAACGCGATCGGCTGCCCCTCCTCGCCCGCAGCCGTGAGCGGCGTGAACAGGTATGCGCAGGCCGTGAACAGCACCATCGCCCCCAACATCCGCAGGACCGGCGCACCGCCGCGCCAGAGCGCGAGCGCGCCGGCGCCGACCATCAGGGCCATCGTCAGCGGCCACAGCCGGCCGAACGACTCGTCGAGGCCCGGGAGGAACCAGTCGTGCCAGACGTCCACGTCTCCGAAGTAGTGCGAGACCGCGAAGCCGGGCCGCAGCTCGAAGCCGCGCTCGGGCGCCGGCAGCTCGATCGGGCCGAGCGACGCGATGTAGGGGATCGGGTTGCCGGTCGCGATCGCGTTGCGCGCGAACCAGTACAGGCAGGCCGCCAGCAACGGCAGCGTCCACAGGGCCCCCACCCGCAGCCGCTGGCCGCGTTGCGCCAGCACCACGACCCCCACCGTCAACGCCGCCACCGGCGCCAGGAACGACAGCTTCATCCCGGCGGCCAGGCCGGCCGCGAGCCCGGCTGCCACCAGCCCCCCGGCGGCGATCGCGCTGCCGCAGGCGGGTGTGGCGGTCTCCGTTCCCGGGGAAGGTCCTCGCCTACGGCGGCGCATGCGCCGCCTACCTCGGACAGTTTCCCCGGATCCGGACACCGCCCCCCCCGCCTCCATCGCCCCGCCGGCCGCGTACCCGTTGACCAAGATGGCCACGGCCGCCATGACGAAGACGACTCCGGTGATGTCGTTCAGCGACTCGCCCGCCTGGAACTCCACCAGCATCTGGGCACCCAGGGCGACCGAGCCGCCGATCAGCGACTGCGGCGCTACCCCCCAGGGACGGCCGATGCACCAGGCCGCCAGCATCCCGATCCCGAGGAACCCGAGGTTGAGGACCGGCGAGACGATGTCGCGATCGAACGCGAGAATCGGAACCGCGTGCAGGACCTCCGAGTTGGAGGGGTAAAACGACGCGAAGAAGATCGGGTCGAAGAAGAAGATCTCCCCCAGCGAGCCCGTCTGGACGAACTTGGCCGCCAGCGGCATGTGGTACCAGAGCGTGTCGGAACGGTCCATTCCGCCGGCCAGGCTGCCGAGCGTCGGGACCATCCAACCCGCGATCACCGCCGCGCACCCCGTCAGCGCGACGATCGTCGCAAAGCGCCCCGGCGCCGGGGCGGGCGGAGGGGCGCAGGC
>JBPCKC010000047.1:0-31307 GCA_051004675.1 Solirubrobacterales bacterium | reverse complement strand
GTCACGGCGGCGGCGGGCGAGCAGCGAGCGGTCGACCTGGCCGCGCTCTCGGCGGCGCGCTCGATGCGCGACGACCTGCCCCGGCTGCTCGCCCCGGCCGTTCGGGCGGACGGCAGCACGAATCCGGCGCACATGGGTCGCGCCGAGTACTTCGCGCGGGCTCGCGCGGCGGCGCTCGAGGCCGTCGATCGCAACGGGCTCCCCGCTCGGGAGGCGGGTGTCGAGTTTCCCGACCGGGCGTCCGCGGTCCCGGTGAAGGCGCGCGTCGAGCTGCACGCCGACCCCCGGCGGTGGGCGCTCGCCCAGGCTTCGCCGCCGGAAGCGACCGCGCCCATGGGCGCGGCCGAGGGCGATTACACGGGCCCGCTCGCGAGCCGCCAGGGAAAGCCCATGCGCCCAGACGTGGCGGCGGCCTTCGACCGCCTGGAAGCCGCCGCGGCGAGGGCGGGCATCGCGCTCGTCATCGGCTCGGCGTACCGCTCGGACGCCGAGCAGGCGCGCCTGTTCGCGGCCAACCCCGACCCGCGCTGGGTGGCGCGGCCGGGCACGTCGCTTCACCGCTGCGGGACCGAGCTCGACCTCGGACCCGCCGCCGCCTACGGCTGGCTCGCCGCGAACGCCCCGCGGTTCGGGTTCGTCAAGCGCTACTCCTGGGAGCCCTGGCACTTCGGCTACGACCGTGGGCCGGCGCCTTGCTCAGCGGCGTCGGGCGCCGGCGGGGGCGACGGCGCGGCGCCCCCGGCGGTGCCCACGTTCGTCCCTGGCGCCTACCGGGCGCCGATCGTGGCCGCGGCGGCCCGCTGGGACGTCTCGGCCGGGCTACTCGCGGCGCAGCTCATGGCGGAGTCCGGGTTCGATCCGGGCGCGGTGTCGCCCGCCGGGGCCCAGGGCATCGCCCAGTTCATGCCCGCCACGGCCGCCGCCTACGGCCTCCGTGACCCGTTCGACCCGCGCACGGCGATCGACGCCCAGGCGCACCTCATGTCCGACCTGCTCCAGCAGTTCGGCCAGGTTCCGCTCGCGCTCGCCGCCTACAACGCGGGACCCGCGCCGGTGGCGGCCTGCGACTGCGTCCCGGCCTACCCGGAGACGCAGGCGTACGTCGCCCGCATCCTCGCCCTGATGGGCGGGGCGGGGGAGTGGGCGCAGCCGCTGGAGGTGCGGCTGGTGGGCTGACGTCTGCCAGCCCGGGCGATTTGTGTTTGTAAAATGCAACTCGAATGATTCGCCTGCCGGGAGCCGCCTGCCTAGCCCTGGTCCTGGGCGCGGTGCTCGCCTGGCCCGTCGTTTCGGCGGCCGGCCCGTCGGAGATCGTGATCGTCGAGCCCGGGCCCGGCGATAACTCGTTCAGCCCCGCGACGGTCAGCGACGACGTCGGGACCGGCCAAATCTCGTGGCAGTGGGGCCCGGACGGCACCACCAACGCCAAGCACAACGTCCGGCAGGACGACCAGCTCTTCGACTCCGGGCAGCCCGCCAAGAGCGACTCGCTGGCGATCACGCCCTCGGCAGGCGGCTTTCACTACGTCTGCGACCTGCACGCGGGCATGGAGGGCGCCGTCAACGTCGCGCCGGTGAGGATCAACGAGCCGGCGGGGCCTGACGGCAGCTTCCGGGTGGCCTGGGCCGTGGACGGCTCGGACACCGGCAACCGGTACGACGTCCGCTTCCGCATCAACGGCGGCAGCTGGAGGACCTGGAAGAGCGACACCTCCAGGGTCAGGGGCCGCTTCGGGAAGAACGGCAACCCCGTGACGGTCAAGGCCGGCAAGACCTACGAGTTCGAGGCTCGCTCGGAGCGGGCGGGGACCAGCCTGCGCAGCGACTGGTCTCCACTGCTCACGGTCAACCCTTGAGCGTCGGAGCGTCGCGGGCGGGATGGGCTGCAGCCGCGGCGGTCTCCGCGCTACGGAGCCCGCCGAGCTCGGCCGCGAAGGGCCACGCCGGCACCGGCCAGGATGAGGCCCGCCAGCCATAGCGGGAGGAGCGGCAGGCCGGTCATCGGCAGGCTTGAGGACGTGCCCGCGGCATCGGGCGACTGCCCGGCCGCCGCCTCGGTGATCGGGCCCGTGCCGTCCCCCGGGTCGTCGTCGCCCGAGTCGTTCGGCGTCGACGAGCCGCCGGAGGTCACGGTGACCGTGCCCTTCATGAACGGGTGCGGCGTGCAGATGTACTGGAACGTGCCGGCGGTCGAGAAGGTGTGCGAGGCGCTCTCTCCGTCGCTCAGGATTCCGGTGTCGAACTCGCCGCCGGTGGCGGTCGCCGTGTGATCCGTCTGCCCCTCGTTGGTCCAGCTGATCGTGTCGCCGACCGAGACGGTGATCGCGCTGGGGTCGAACTCGAAATCGCGGATCGTGACGCCGCTGCCGCTCTTCGCCGCCGGCTGTGGCGCGGCCGGCTCCACGGAGGCCTCGGCCGTCGAGGGCTGCTCCTGGTCGCCGGCGGCCGGTTCGTCGTCCGGCGCGGGGCCGGTCGGCTGGTCCGCATCGGTAGTTTCCGGCTCCGCTTGGTCCGCGCCGGTCGCCTGGCCGTCGGTCGCCTCCGGTGAGGGGTCGGGCTCCTGGGCGGTGACGAAGGATGCGCCGAGGAGTGAGGCGACGAGGAGAGCTGCGGCCAGGAGCACGATGCGAACTCTCATGGGCACCGATCTTAGGATATGCCGCCGCGGTGGGTGGGCGTGAGCGTGACGAGGTGACCGAGCCATCACTTCATGTCTCGCAGCTTGGAATCGAGCTGCCGGCGCTGTTGCGCCCACCTCGCCTCGTCCGCCAGGTCCCGGCGCTCGAAGGGATCGGATGTGAGGTTGAACATGTCCACCTCGCCGCTGCGATAGCGGATGTACTTCCACTGGCGCGTGCGGATACCCCAGGCGGTCGGCGGGAAATCGGGGTGCTTGGTGCCAAGGCTATGGCGGACCCCACGAAGGAGCACCGGGCGGCCCAGGCGGGTCGCCTGATCGCGCAGCAACGGCTCGAGGCTCTCCCCGTCCGTTTGGGGGAAGCTCACTCCGGCGAGGTCAGCCAATGTCGTTGGAAGGTCGACGTTGCTTACCACGGCGTCCTCGGCGCCGCCAGCGATCCCCGGCGCCTTGATCATCAACGGTAGGTGCCCGCACTCATCGAAGAGGCACTGCTTCTCCAGCCAGCGGTGTGACCCGAGCGAATAGCCATTGTCGGTCGTGAAAGCGACGATGGTGTTGTCCAGCTCGCCCTGGTCTTGCAGCGTCGCGAAGAATCGCTCGATCGCCTCGTCTTCGCTGAGCAGGGCCGCCCACTGCTGTCGCGTGATCTCCCGGATCGCGCTCTGCCTCCGGGACGGCTGCTCGGAATAGAAACGATGCACGTTTTCGTCGACCTCGTTGAAGTTTGGAGGCAGATCGACGGGAACACCGTCAAACGCGTCCTCGTGTCGCGGCGCGGCGGCGTAGGGGCCGTGCGGCCCGTAGGGAGTCCAAAGGGCGAAGAAAGGCTCGTCCGCACCCTCGATGAATCCCTGCATATGGTCGGCCAGCACGTCGGTGGAGTATTCGCTGGGGTCGGTGGCGTAGTGGACGGTTGTGCCGTCCTCGACCAACGCGTAGTCGTAATAGCCGACCCTCCCCCGGAAAACCACCCAGCGGTCGAATCCCGGAGGCCTGTAGGTCGGCCCAAGCCCGAACGGATAGCGGTTGAGGTACTTGCCGATAAGGGCGGTCTCGTAGCCCGCATCATCGAACGCCGTGAAGATCGAGCGGCTTGGATCGAACAGATCGGCTGCGTCGTTGGTCTCGACGCCGGTGTGGTGGGAGAACAATCCGGAAAGGAACGTTGCCCTGGACGGGCAGCAGAGCGGGTTGTTATCGAACGCCTGGGTGAAGCGAACGAAATCCGACCGGCCGGAGATGAAGGGCATCTTCTCCTGGGAGCCGTAGGGCTGGTCGTCGGTCATCACCACCAGGACATTGGGTGCCGACCCCTGCGCCCGTGCCGTCGAGTGGCCTCCGAACGTGGACGGTGCGGCGAGCGCGACCAGCAGCGCCACCGCGAAGGCACCGGCGCCTGCCACCGACGCAGCGCTTCTTCGCGAGCCTGGTTCGCGGATGGAGCTTTCAGTCATCATCGCGGGCTGAGGGGGCACCGTCACACGGGCCATGGCCGTGTGACGTAGCGCGCACCTAACCGTCCCCCGCGCGCGGCACAACCGGCCCGCTCAAACTCCCGTGAGTGTACCCGCGGTCAGCGACCGCGACCAGCGCTGGTCGCGTGAGTGACATCAAGTCTTCAATGTTTTCGCCGCTGGGGTGCCCGGATGGAGTCGCCGGCTATTCGAGCGTCGTCACGTATGTAGCCTCTTGCTGATGCCGCCCATCGAAGTCACCTCAATCGAAGCGCTGCAGGGCCTGATCGGCCAGGAGCTGGGCCCCACCGAGTGGGTCGAGATCACCCAGGCCGAGATCGACAAGTTCGCCGAGGTCTCGCGCGACGACCAGTGGATCCACGTGGACGTCGAGCGCGCCAAGACCGAGAGCCCCTTCGGCACGACCGTCGCCCACGGCAACCTCACCCTCTCGCTCACCGACGGCTTTCGCCGCGAACTGATCACCCAGTCGGGCGTGAAGCTGGGCGTCAACTACGGCTTCGACAAGGTGCGCTTCCCGGCCCCGGTCCCGGCGGGCTCCCGAGTGCGCGCCCGGGCCGAGTTGGTCACCGTGGACGAGCTCGAGGGCGGCTGGTGGCACGTCGTCACCCGCTTCACTCTCGAGGTCGAGGGCTCGGATAAGCCCTGCTGCGTCGCCGACTCGGTCGGCCGCGCGCTGGTCGGTTGAGCGCCGCGCGCTACTCGACCGTAACCGTGCCCTCCATGCCGCCTTCGCGGTGGCCGGCCACGCTGCAGTAGAAGGTGTACTCGCCGGTCTCGAGGTCCGCCTCGAGCGTCGAGGAGTCCTCGGAGACCAGGTCGGAGCAGCCGACCTCCGAGCCGTCCTGCTCCAAGCAGAAGTCGTGGCCGAGAGAGGCCGGGTTCTCGAACTCGAACGTGGTCGGGCCCGCGGTGGCGGTGAGCTCCGTCTGCTCGAACGCGAAGCTCCCGTCAGCCACAGCGGACACGGCGACGGCTCCGCCCCCGGTATCGCCGCCCGTGTCCTCCGCGGTCGTCTCCTCGGTGGTCTCGGCCGAGGTGGACTCTTCCTCGTCGTCGCCGCAGGCGGCGAACGCGAACGGGATCAGTGCGAGGAGGGCGAACAGGACAGCGAGCTTCTTCATCCGGATGCTTCCTTTCGTCGAAAACCTGATTCGAGTCTAGATCTACTTCCCGACGAACGTCGCCTCGCGCTTCTCGAAGAACGCCGTGACGCCCTCGCGCAGGTCCTCGGTCGCCATCGAATCGGCGATGCCGTGGCGCTCGAGCTGGAGGTGGTCGGCGAGCGAGTTGTCGAGGCTGACGGCGACGAGCTGCTTGCTCATGCGCACGTAGTGCGGCGCCTTTGCGGCCAGCTCCTCGGCCTTCGCTTTGGCCCGGTCCATCAGCTCCCCCGCGGGCACCACCTCGGCGACGATCCGCTCCTCGAGGGCGTCCTGGGCGCTCAGCAGGGGGTCGTTCAGCAACAGTTCGACGGCGCGTGCCGGGCCGACCATCCGCGGCAGGAAGTAGGTCATGCCGCCGTCGGGCGAGGCGCCGATCCGCCCGTAGGCGCAGACGAAGGCCGCGTTCTCCGAAGCGATCCGTGTGTCGCACATCAGCGCCAGCGAGAACCCGGCGCCGGCGGCGACCCCGTTGATCGCCCCGATCACCGGATAGGGGATGCGGTGGAAGTCCACGATCGCCTGGTGCAGCACGTCGGCGCCCCGGCGGACGTCGGAGGGAAGGTCGAAGTCCTCGTCGTCTACGCCCTGCTTGAACCAGGTGACGTCGCCGCCGGAGGAGAATGCCTTGCCGGCGCCGGTGACGATGAGGGCGCGCAGCGACGCCCGGTCGGCCAGCCATCCGGACGCCAGCACCAGCTCGCCGATCAGCTCCGGGCTCATCGCGTTGAAGGAGTCGGGGCGGTCGAGGGTGAGCGTGCCGATCTCCCCATCGATCTCGAGTCGCATGGTCTTCAGCTCGGGCGGGCTCGTATCCGTCATGGCGCTCCTTCGGTGCGTGCGTTGCCGGGGGCCGTGGAGCCTAACCTTCAGGTGATGGCGGACATCGCCCAGCAGCGACGGGAGCTCCCCGATCAACCAGGCGTTTACCTGTTCAAGGACGAACGCGACAAGATCCTCTACGTGGGCAAGGCGACCTCGATCCGCAAGCGCGTGGCGGGTCACTTCTCCGGCAAGTCGGCGATCCGCGACATCACCGGCCAGGTGGCGAGCATCGACTTTCTGGTGACCGAGAACGAGGCCGAGGCGCTCCTGGCCGAGCAGCAGTTCATCAAGCGCCACCGCCCTCGCTTCAACATCCGGCTGCGCGACGACAAGTCCTATCCCTACATCGGGATCTCGATGGACGAGGAGTTCCCGCGCGTGTACTTCACCCGCGAGCGGCACCGTTCCGGTCGCCTGTACTTCGGGCCGTACTCGAACGCGAAGCGCACGCGCGAGACGCTCAACCTGCTGGGCAAGCTCTTCCAGTACCGCACCTGCGACGGGCCCGAGCCGGGCCGGCGCTCCGGCGTGCCGTGTTTGGACTACTACATCAAGCGCTGTCAGGCGCCCTGCGTGGGCTACATCGACCGTGAGGAGTACCGTCGCAACATCGAAGCGATCGGCAGCTTCCTCTCGGGCCGCTACCGCGACGTCGAGCGCGACGTCGAGCGCAAGATGGGCGAAGCGGCTGAGGCCGAGGAGTTCGAGCGAGCCGCCATCTATCGCGATCGCCTGGAGGCGGTGCGCTCCCTGATGCAGCGGCGCAGCATCGCCTCGGACTCGCACGAGAGCGCTGACCTGATCGGCGTGGCGGTGGATGGACCCGACGCGAACGCGCAGGTGTTCCAGGTGCGCGACGGGATCCTCGCCGAGCGCCACGGTTTCTACCTCGCCAACGAGGCGGAGCGCGGCGAGGACGAGGTGACCGAGGAGTTCCTCGCCCAGTACTACTCGGCGGCCCCGTCGGTTCCGCGTCTGATCGTCGTCGGCGAGGCGCTGCGCGAACGGGCCGGCGTGATCGAGGCGGCCCTCTCCGCGCAGCGCGGCGGGGCGGTCGAGGTGCGCGTCGCCGAGCGCGGCGACAAGCGCCGCCTGCGCGAGCTGGCCGAGCGCAACGCCGGGCTCGCCCTGGCCCAGGACCGGTTGCGCCGGGAGCGGCGGCGCCGGCAACGGGTGGACGCGCTCTCCGAGCTTCAGGAGGCGCTCGAGCTGCCGCGCCTGCCGGTGCGCATCGAGGGCTTCGACGTCTCCAACCTCGGCGGCGAGCACACGGTGGCCTCGATGGTGGTCTTCGAGGGTGGAGCTCCGCGCAAGTCCGACTACCGCCGGTTCCGCGTCCGGGGCGACCGCACAGCCGGCCCTGACGACTTCTCCTCGATCGAGGAGGTGCTGGGCCGCCGCCTCGCGCGCCACCTCGACCAGGCCGATCGCTCGCCGCACGACTCCGAGCGCGACGGTAGCTTCGCCGCCCTCCCCGACCTCATCGTCATCGACGGCGGGAGGGGCCAGCTTTCGGCCGGGATGAGGGCGTTGGCGCCCCTTCTCGATCGCGGCAGCGAGCCCGTGGCCGTGATCGGCCTCGCCAAGCGGGTGGAGGAGGTCTTCGTGCCGGGGCGCTCGGCCCCCGTGCCCGTCGCGGCCGACTCGGAGGCCCTGCGGCTGCTCCAGCGGGTGCGCGACGAGGCCCACCGCTTCGCGATCACCCACCACCGCGGTCGGCGCGACCAGGCGATGACCACGTCGCTCCTGGACGAGCTGCGGGGCGTTGGGCCGGTGCGAAAGCGCGCGCTGCTCAACCACTTCGGCTCTCCCGAGCGGCTGGTCGAGGCCAGCCGGGAGGAGCTCGAGGCCGTGCCCGGCCTGCCGGGGAAGCTCGCCCGCGACATCCACCGCCAGCTGAACAAGGCCGGATGAGCGCGCGCGAGGAACAGGCCAACGCGAGCCCGCCCCCGGCCGGGCTGGACGGGGCCGGCCCGCGCCACGTCGACCTCGTCGTTATCACGGGCTACTCGGGGGCGGGCAAGTCGGAGGCGATCGCCGCCTTCGAGGACGGCGGCTACTTCTGCGTGGACAACCTGCCGCCGCGCATGATCGGGGCCCTCGGCGAGCTGTTTCGCCACGAGGGCAGCGGCGTGCGCCGGGCAGCCGTCGTCTCGGACGTGCGTGGGGGCGAGTACTTCCAGGACCTTCTCGCCGTGCTCGAGGAGCTCGAGGCGGGAGGGCTCGAGCCCCGTGTGCTCTTTCTCGAGGCCGACGAGGAAACCCTGCTGACCCGCTTCAAGGAGACCCGCAGGCGTCACCCCCTCGCGCCCGATGGGCGCGTCGTGGAGGGCATCCGCGCGGAACGCCAGGTCCTGGCCCCGCTGCGCGAGCGCGCCGACCTGGTCATGGAGACCTCCGAGCTGACCGGAGCGATGCTCCGCCGGCGGATCTCGACCGAGATGCTGGGCCCGCGGGGGCCGGCGCAGCTGGCGCTCACCCTGCTCACCTTCGGGTTCAAGAACGGCACCCCGCGCGACGCCGACCTGATGCTCGACGTCCGCTTCCTCCCCAACCCGCACTACCGCGAGGACCTGCGGCCGCTGACCGGCCGCGACCCCAAGGTCGTCGACCACGTCGAGGCGGGCGAGCTGGCGAGCGAGTTCTACCAACGGCTACTCCCGCTCCTGGACTTCCTGCTGCCCGCCTACGTGGCCGAGGGCAAGACCCACATGACGATCGCGATCGGCTGCACCGGGGGCCGGCACCGCTCGGTCACGATCGCCGACCGCGTCGCCCAGCACCTCGTCGGCCGCGACGACCTGGTGCTGCGCGTGGTGCACCGCGACGTCGAGTTGGACTGAGGGCTCAAGCGAGGCGCGGCGCCGGTAGGCCGCTCACGCCTTGGCTCGCGCCACCACGAGGTCCTGATCAGCCTCGAGTCAGCCCCGGCCCACGTGCCGCCATGGACCGAGGCCTCCATCCCCGACTCCTCGAACATCGCCAGCACGGCGTCGATCGAAAGGGCCACAGTGGTCCTCCAGGTAGACCTCGGTGAGCGCCCAGTACTCCGGTCGGCGAACGCGGAAGTCGAACGGGAGCGCCCGTCCTCCCCGAGCCGGCTGCGGGCCTGGTCGAGCAGGAGGAACGTCGCGAAGCAGGTGCCGCCCGGAATGTCGCGAAGCAGGTGTCGCCCGGACGAAGGACCCGAGCCGTCTTCCGCACGTAGTTCCAGGCGGCGTCCGGGAGCAGGTGCGGGAACACTGAGGCGTGGAACACCAGGTCGAAGCTCTCATTGTCGTACCCGACCAGCGAAACTCCTCCGGATCACTGGAGCCGACCGTGAGCATCAGGCGGCGGGAGGGGAGGGCAGGATCGCGTCTGCCGCGAGATGATTCCCAGAGGTCGCTGAGGATCGCGCCGATCCGCTTGGCGGCGTACGCCCCCTACCTGCCGCGCATGCCAGCGGAGGCCGGCGGCCATTTCTAGGTGTGATTCCTGAGCTGGGGTCCCTCGGTTCGCACGGGGTCACCGGGTTATGCACCGGGGCGTAGAGGTGGACTGATCGTCGGCCGGCTACGCGGTCGTTGCCGCGCAGGCCGCCTTCGCCGTCTGATAGCGGACGCGGACTCGGTCGCGCCGTGCCCTAAGCTCGCGGACGCGGAGGTGGTTGCCGTTCTCGCGGGCGCGGAGGATCTTTGCCCTCAGGGCGCGCAGCCGCTGCTTGAGCTTGGCTGCGAGGTCGCAGCTCGACGGGTCCGGGGGCGGGTCAACGTCTTCCTCGACAATCCGCGGGCAGTCGAAGGGGGGGTCATCGGTGTCGACCCGCCCCGCGAATGCGCAGTAGGCGAGCTTCGGCTTGGGCCAGCCATTCTGGCCGAGTTCGAGGACCCCAACCCCGCGATCCCATGCGTCGGGCGGGACCTCGTAGAGGTCGATCAGGGTGTGGACGAACATCGCCTCAACGTCGTCCATCGTCATGACCCGGCGGTACATGCGCAGGAGCCCGTCCGCATGCTGCGCCTGGGAGAGCCCGTCCGTCGTCGAGAGCCCGGTCTCGGTGACCCAGATAGGCGTTTCCGAGTCATTGAAAAGGGCACGGTTGCTCCTGATGTCCTGGAAGGACTTCGAGAACAAGGTGTTCTTCCCCATGTCCAGCGACCTGCTGGTGGCGTTAAGGCCGATCGCGTCCATGTGCCCCTTGATGCTCGGCGTCGACGAGTACGCAGCCCAGAGGAACTTGGAGAGCGCGATGCTTTCCCCGGAGTAGTAGTCGCTGGTGACCCCCTGGTTGTTGGCGAGGCCGCCGCCGACCACCTCCGCCCCCGGGTTGACGGCCTTGATCGCGCGATACGCGTGCACGACCAACTCGGCCCACCGCGAGGGATTCGGGTGGTTCCAGTTCTGCTGGAGGTTGGGCTCGTTCCAGATCGAGATCGCTGCCAACGGAAACCTTCTGGTCACCTCGGCGGCGAACTGACGCCACTCGTCGAGCAGGTGCCTCGCCGGCGGGAACTCGCAGCGCCAGTGCTCGGTGCAGGTCTGCGGCGACCCCGGGTCGCGGGCCCAGGCCGGGGCGTAGCCGATCACGACCAGCGGCTTCATCCCACGCGAGATCAGGGCGTCGTAGTACCGCTGATAGACGTTCCATTGGTCCTCCCTCCAGACGTCCCGCGTGGGCTCGAGGTAGCGCCAGTCGGTGTTGATCCGGCCGGCGTTGGCGCCGAAGCGCAGCGCGAGCTCCGCCTGTGCTCCCGGTCCGACGCCACGACTTGGGATCAGGAACGAGTTGTCATTGAAGCCCAGCAGCTTGCCTCCGGGCGGCGGAACCGGCACGATCGCGCTCTCGTCGCCCCCGGGATCCGGCGACTCCCAGGAGTTACGCGGCGGGCACTCCTCGAGGCCGAGCAGTCCGCAGCCGGCGACGGCGGACGAGCTTCCGACGAGCCCGGCCACGATCGCCCCAGTGAGGGCGATCCCGAATGACGTGAGGTGGGTGAGTCTGCGCATGGAGCTGCCGACGCGGAGCAGGCAGGCCACGCTACCGAACCGCCCGGCCCCCGTCAATCGGGAACCATCGCGCCCTACAATCGCGCGCCGTGTCCGAGCCCGTGATCCGCGTCAGCGGCCTGCGCAAGTCGTACGGCGACTTCGAGGCCGTTCGCGGCATCGACCTTCATGTCCAGCCGGGCGAGATCTTCGGGTTCCTCGGCCCCAACGGAGCCGGGAAGACGACGACGGTCGAGATCCTGGAGGGCTACCGCGAGCGCTCGGCGGGTGACGTATCCGTGCTGGGGATCGACCCAGGCGACGCCGACCGGGAGTGGCGTGAACGCATCGGGATCGTCCTGCAGCAGAGCCGCATGCACCCGGAGCTCACCGTCCACGAGACGATCGAGCTGTTCGCCGGCTACTACACGAGCCCTCGCGACGTCGGCGAAACGATCGAGCTCGTCGGCCTCGCCGAGAAGGCCGACACGCGGGTGCTCCGCACGTCCGGGGGCCAGCAGCGCCGCCTCGACGTGGCGCTCGCGCTGATCGGCGATCCCGAGCTGCTCTTTTTGGACGAGCCGACCACGGGGTTCGACCCTTCCGCGCGACGCCACGCCTGGGAGGTCATCGGCAGCCTTCGCGACCTCGGCAAGACCGTCTTCTTGACCACCCACTACATGGAGGAGGCGCAGGTCCTCGCCGATCGCGTCGCGATCATCGTCGGCGGGCGGATCGTCGCGGAAGGGCCTCCGAGCCAGCTCGGGGCCGAGGCCGAGGTCAGCGAGATCCGGTTTCGCCTGCCGAGCGGGACCCGGATCGACGATCTGCCGCTCGCGGGGGCGAAGGTGCAGACGGACGGGCGCTTCGTGACCGTCCGAAGCGGCGATCCCATCCGGACGCTGAACGACCTCACGGGCTGGGCGCTCAAGAAAGGGGCAGACCTCAACCCGCTCTCCGCCGGCGCCCCAAGCCTCGAGGAGGTCTACCTCGACCTGACCGAGGAACGCAGCCCGTGACCGTGCTCGCGCTCGTCCGCCACCAGTTCCGCTTCGACCAGAAGACCTTCTGGCGCAACCCCGCGTCCGTGTTCTTCACGGTGCTCCTCCCCGTCATGTTCCTGCTGATCTTCGCGACGATCTTCGGCAACGACACGATCGAGCAGCTCGGCGGGATCAAGACCACCACCTACTACGTGCCGGCGATCATCACCCTGGCGGTGGTCTCGGCGACGATGCAGAGCCTCGCGATCTCGCTCACGGTGGACCGTGAGAACGGCCTCCTGAAGCGAACTCGCGGGACGCCGCTTCCCACCTGGGTCTTTATCGCTGGGAGGGTCGGAAACGCGATCGTCGTCTCCGTGCTGAGCCTTTTGGTCGTGGCGGCGATCGGCCGGATCGTCTACGGGGTGGACATCCCCTGGGAGCGGGCGCCGGCCGTGATCGTGACGCTGCTGGTGGGCGCCGCCGCCTTCTGCTGCCTGGGCTTCGCCCTCACCGCCGCGATCCCCACTGAGGACGCCGCGGCGCCGATGTCGAACGCGGCCCTCCTCCCGCTGTACTTCCTCTCGGGAGTGTTCATCCCCGAGACGGAGATCCCGGAGGGCGTCCTCAAGGTCGCCGACATCTTCCCGATCCGGCATTTCTTCGAGGCCTTCTTCGCCGCGTGGAGCCCGACCACGACCGGGCCCGGCTTCGAGTGGGGACACCTGGGCATCGTCGCCGCGTGGGGCGCGCTCGGGCTGGTCATTGCCATGCGGACCTTTCGGTGGGAACCGCGTTCCTGAGATCCCGTCTCTAGGGTGAGCCAGTGATCCACCACGCGAGCTTCGAGGTCTCGGACCTGGATCGGGCCGGGGCCTTCTACGACTCCGTGCTCGCCCCCCTCGGCTGGCGCCGTCAGGTCGAGACCGACGAGCGGGTCGGGTGGGGCATCTTCCGCCCGGTGTTCTTCATCTCCCAGCGCCGCGACGCCGCCGCCGGCGGCGGCCACGTGGCCTTCGCCGCCAACGGCATCTCGGCCGTCAAGGCGTCCTGGGAGGCGGGCCTGGGCGCCGGCGGGCTCAACCAGGGCGACCCGGGGCAGCGCCCCGAGTACGGCCCGACCTACTATGCGGCCTACCTGCGCGACCTCGACGGGCACCGCATCGAGATCACCGTCGGCGTCGACTAGGCGACTTCAAGGCGAAACGAGGAGGATCGAGTGGCAAGCGTGAAGGTGGGCATCAACGGGTTCGGCCGGATCGGCAGGAATCTGTTCCGGGCGGCTCACGAGGCCGGCAGCGACTTGGAGTTCGTGGCCGTCAACGACATCACCGACGCCGGCACGCTGGCCCATCTGCTCAAGTACGACTCGATCCTCGGCCGCTTCCCGGGCGAGGTTGCCGAGGCGGGCGGAGCGATCAGCGTCGATGGCCGCGAGACCACGATCCTCTCCGAGCGGGACCCGGCGCAGCTTCCCTGGGGCGAGCTCGGCGTCGAGGTGGTGATCGAGTCGACCGGGATCTTCACCAAGCGCGACGACGCCGCCAAGCACCTCGAGGCGGGCGCGAAGAAGGTGATCATCTCCGCCCCGGCGACCGACCCCGACGTGACGGTGGCGCTGGGCGTCAACTTCGACCACGCCTATGACCCCGATCAGCACCACATCATCTCCAACGCCTCGTGCACGACAAACTGCCTGGCGCCGCTCGCGAAGGTGATCAACGACGCCGTCGGGATCGAGCACGGCCTGATGACCACCATCCACGCCTACACCTCCGACCAGCGCCTGCACGACATGCCGCACAAGGACCCGCGACGGGCACGCGCGGCTGCTCTCAACCTGATCCCGACGACGACCGGCGCCGCCAAGGCCGTCGGCCTGGTGCTGCCGGAGCTGGACGGCAAGCTGAACGGGCTCGCGGTGCGGGCGCCGGTCGCGACCGGCTCGGTCGTCGATCTCGTCTGCGTAGTCTCCCGCGAGACCACGGTTGAGGAGATCAACGCGGCGGCGCGCGAGGCCGCCGAAGGGCCGCTGAGCGGGATCCTGGCCTACACCGAGGATCCGATCGTCTCCACCGACATCGTCAAGGACCCGCACTCGTCGATCTTCGACGCCGACCAGACGATGGTCATGGAGGGCACGCTGGTGAAGGCCGTGTCGTGGTACGACAACGAGTGGGGCTACTCCAACCGCTGCGTCGAGCTCGCCGCGAAGGTGCTGGAGCCCGCGGCAGTCGGCGCTTGACCCAGGAGGTCGTCCGCGGGTCGTTCTCGAAGGCGAGCGTTCGCGACGCCGACGCCGGTGGGCGCACGGTCTTGGTCCGAGTCGACTTCAACGTGCCGCTCGACGGGGCGCGGATCGCCGACGACACCCGGATCCGCGCCGCGCTGCCGACGATCGAGCTGCTCCGCGAGCGGGGCGCCGCCCTGGTCCTGGTCTCTCACCTGGGGCGACCCGACGGGTCGGACCCGAAGCTCTCCATGGCTCCGGTGTGCGAGAACCTCGCGGGGCACCTGCAGGCGGACGTAAAGCTCGCCGGCGGGGTCGTCGGCCCTGAAGTGGAAGGCTTCGCCGCGGCGCTCGAGCCCGGGCAGGTCCTGTTGCTGGAGAACAGCCGCTTCGAGGCGGGTGAGACCACCAACGATCCCGAGCTGGCCGGGCGGCTCGCAACGCTGGCGGACTTCTACGTAAACGATGCCTTCGGCGCCGCCCATCGCGCCCACGCCACCACCGAGGGCGTGGCGCACGAGCTCCCGGGGTTCGCGGGCCTCCTGCTCGAGCGCGAGGTGCGCGAGCTGACCGCCGTCCGCGACGACGCCGAGCCGCCGCTGTGCGTGATCCTCGGGGGCGCGAAGGTGAGCGACAAGATCGGCGTCCTCGACCGCTTCCTGGGAATCGCCGACCAGATCCTCGTCGGCGGCGCCATGGCCTTCAGCTTCTTTCGCGCCCAAGGGGTCGAGACCGGCGACTCGCTGGTGGAGGACGACGGCGTGGGGCTCGCCGAAGAGGTGCTCGCCGAGGCCGAGGGGTCGCGCTGCGAGCTACTGCTGCCCACGGACCTCGTCATCGCCGAGCGCTTCGACGCCGATGCCGGGCATCGTGCCATCGACGCGGTGGACGTCCCCGACGGGTGGATGGGCCTCGACATCGGGCCCCATACCGCCACGCGCTACGCAGACGAGATCGACCGGGCCGGGACGGTGTTCTGGAACGGCCCGATGGGAGCGTTCGAGATGGAGCCGTTCGCCGCCGGGACCCGGGCCGTAGCCGAGGCGGTGGCCGAGGCGCCCGGCATCACGGTCGTGGGCGGGGGCGATTCCGCGGCGGCGCTGGCCGCGTTCGGCCTCGCCGGCCGCGTCGACTGGCTATCGACCGGTGGCGGCGCGTCGCTGGAGCTGATGGAGGGCAAGGAGCTCCCCGGCGTGGAGGCGCTCACCGATGCCTGATCGCAGGCCGCTGGTCGCGGCGAACTGGAAGATGCACAAGACGGTCGATGAGGCGGGAGATTTCCTCGAGCGGTTCATTCCCTCGCTGGACGGCCTCAACGGCGTCGACGTCGTGCTCTGCGTCCCCTACACGGCGCTCGCCGCAGCCGTCGACCGCACCCGCCGCAGCCCGGTGCGAATCGCGGCCCAGAACATGCACTTCGAACCCGAGGGAGCGTTCACGGGCGAGGTATCGGCACAGATGCTCACCGACGTCGGCGTCTCCTCGGTGGTGCTCGGCCACTCCGAGCGCCGGGCGCTCTTCGGCGAGACCGACGAGGAGCTCGCGCACAAGGTGCCGGCAGCGCTCGAGGCAGGCCTGCTTCCCATCCTCTGCGTCGGCGAGTCCGCGGCACAGCGCGACAAGGACGAGACCCAGGCCGTGCTGGCGGCCCAGCTCGACGCCGATCTCGCGGCGGTCGAGCCCGGCCGGCTCGGCGAGGTGGTCGTCGCCTACGAGCCGATCTGGGCGATCGGCACCGGCCGAACCGCGACGACCCAGCAGGCCCAGGAGGCGATCGGCTTCGTGCGCTCGAAGCTCGCGGAGCGCGACGCGGGAGCGGCCGAGGCGGTGCGGATCCTCTACGGCGGTTCGATGAAACCGGACAACGCGGCCGAGCTGATCGCCCAACCCGACGTCGACGGCGGTCTCGTCGGCGGGGCCAGCCTCGACCCCGAGGACTTCCTGGCGATCTGCCGGGCCGCGGCGTGAGCCTTCCCGCCGGCCCCGCCTCGCATCCGGTCCCCAACCTCGCCCTGGTCATCCTCGACGGCTGGGGGCTGGCTCCGGCGGGCCCCGCGAACGCGATCTCCCAGGCGGCCACGCCCACCTTCGACGAGCTCTGGGCCTCCTATCCGCACACCCAGCTATCTGCTTCAGGCCGTGACGTCGGGCTTCCGGAGGGGCAGATGGGCAACTCGGAGGTCGGCCACCTCAACCTCGGAGCGGGCTCGGTCGTAAGGCAGGATCTCGCCCGCCTGGACGACGCCGTCGCCGATGGCAGCTTCTTCACAAACGAGGCGCTCGTGGCCGCCTGCCGCACGGCACGCGAGAGCCCTCGCGGGCGCCTACACCTCATGGGCCTGGTCTCCGACGGCGGCGTCCACTCCGGCTGGAACCAGATCGAGGCGCTGATCGAGCTCGCGGCTCGCGAGGACGTGGCCGACCTCGTCGTCCACGCCTTCACCGACGGCCGGGACACGCTGCCGACCTCGGCAGCCGGTTATGTCTCCGAGCTCGAGGGGTGGCTGGACGGGCGCGGGCGGATCGGGACGGTGGCGGGGCGCTACCACGCCATGGACCGCGACCGGCGCTGGGAGCGAACGGAGCTCGCCTACGAGGCGATCGCGCACGCGAGAGGCGAAAGCGCGGACACGGCCGCCGCCGCGATCGCCGCCTCGCACGATGCGGGCATCACCGACGAGTTCATCGAGCCGACGGTGATCGGCGACTACGACGGGATGGCCGACGGCGACGCCGTGATCCACTTCAACTTCAGGCCCGACCGGGCGCGGCAACTATGCCGCGCGCTGGGCGAGCCCGGTTTCGACGGGTTCGACCGCGGCGAGGCGCCCAGCATCGCCCTGACCACGCTCACCCAGTACAAGGACGACTGGCGGTACCCCGTCGCCTTCCCGCCGGCCCGGCCGGAGGTCACCTTGGCGGAGGTCATCGCGGAGCACGGCGATCGCCAGCTCCACGTCGCCGAGACCGAGAAGTACGCCCACGTCACCTACTTCTTCAACGGCGGCCGTGAGGCGGAGTGGGGCGGCGAGGAGCGCTGCCTGGTGGACTCCCCGCGCGACGTCCCGACCTATGACCACAAGCCCGAGATGAGCGCCGGCGCGGCGGCCGAGGCGTTCACCAGCCGCTGGCGGGAGGGCGGCTACCGGTTCGGAATCATCAACTTCGCCAACCCCGACATGGTCGGTCACACCGGCGACATCCCGGCGGCGGTGGCTGCCGTCGAGGCGGTGGACTCCCGCCTCGCGGAGGTCGTCACTGCCGTGCACCAGGCCGGCGGCGCCTGCATCGTCACCGCCGACCACGGCAACGCCGACAACATGCTCGAGCCCGACGGCTCGCCCAACACCGCGCACACCACCAACCCGGTGCCGTTCATCGTCACGGTGCCCGAAGTCGACCTCGCGGAGGGTGGCATCCTCGCCGATGTCGCGCCTACAGCCCTCGCGCTGCTTGGGATTCGGCAGCCGTCCGAGATGACGGGCCGCAGCCTGGTGGGGTGAGCCACGTGCATAGATCTGGGGCACGCCACGGAGAAGTAGGCACGTAGGCTGCGGGCGTGCGTGACGACCCGCAGCGCCTCGAGTTCACAATCGACGCGCGTGATGGAGCCGCCCGGGCCGGGCGGCTCCTCACTTCCCACGGCCCCGTCGAGACCCCCGCCTTCATCCCGCTCGCCACGCGGGGGAGCGTCCGCTCGCTGGAGTCCTCAGACGTGGCCGGCCTGGGCTACGAGATGGTGCTCGGGAACACCTTCCATCTCTTTCTGGCTCCCGGCCCGCAGCGGGTAGAGAGGCTGGGCGACCTGCACCGCTTCATGGGCTGGGAGCGGGCGATTATCACCGACTCCGGTGGCTTTCAGGTCTTCTCGCTCGCCCACGGGGCGGTCGCGGACGAGGTGAAGGGCCGGCGCGGGCGCCCGGGCACGGCAGGAGGTGTGCTCGACATCGCCGAGGCGGGCGTGCGCTTCCGCTCGTACGTGGACGGGTCCGAGCGGTTCCTCGGCCCGGAGGAATCGATGTCGGTCCAGGCGGCGCTGGGCTCGGACATCGCGCTGGCGTTCGACGAGTGCACGCCCTTTCACGCCGAGCGCGACTACACCGCGCGCTCGACCGAGCGGACCCACCGGTGGCTCGAGCGCTGTCTGGCCTGGCACGCCGAGCACGGTCCCGAGCGTCAAGCGGTGTTCGGGATCGTCCAGGGCGGGGTCCACGAGGACCTGCGACGCGAGTCGGCGCAGCTCGTATCGAGCGCCGGGGTCGACGGGATCTCGATCGGCGGGACGCTCGGCAAGGACAAGCCGGAGATGTACGGCGTGCTCGACATGACGATTCCGCATCTCGAGCCGGACGCGCCCAAGCACCTCCTGGGGATCGGCGAGCCGGACGACCTGGTAGAGGGAATAGTGCGGGGGGTCGACGTGTTCGACTGCGCGGTGCCGACGCGGCTGGCGCGCCACGGCACGGCCCTGGCGCCCCTGCCCGAAGGGCGCTACCGGTTCGACCTGCGGCGCTCCCGCCACGCGGAGGACGAGCGGCCCCTGGTGGAAGGCTGTCCGTGCCCCGCGTGCACCACTTACTCGCGGGCCTACCTGCACTACCTCTGCCGGGAGCAGGAGCTGACGGGTGTCAGGCTGCTTTGCCTGCACAACCTCGCCTACCTCGAGGCTCTCGTTCGCGAGGCCCGCGGCGCGATCCGAGCGGGTTGCTTCGCCGAGTACCGCCGGGAGATCCTCGGCGGCGTCGCGCCGTGGGAGGCGGCTACTCCGTCCGGTCGCGGATGAACTGCTCGAGCGAGTCGATCTGGTCGTTGATCTGGTCGCGGATGAAACCTCCGGCGTCGGTGCTCTGACCCGCGTCGGTCAGCAGCAGTACGCCGCCGGCGATCAGGGCCGCGAGGACGCCGATCACCAGGAGCAGCCCGAGGACCCGCATGAACCGCCCGAACGCCGAGCGCTTCGGTGCCGCCGCCGGAGTGATCACCGGTCGGGGAGCCGGGGGCGGAGGCGGCGGCGGTCGGAGGGGCCGCTGCTCGGCCACCGGCGTGGGGGGGTCGGCCATCGCGCGGGTGGCGTCGGTCTGGGCGCCCACGACGCGTGTCGGCGCGTCCGAGGCCGGGATCGGCGGCTCGACGCCCGCAAGCCCGGAGCGAAGCGCCGCCGAGAAGTCCCGAGCCGTCGCGTAGCGGTTGGCCACGTCGCCCTCGAGGGCGCGCAGGACCGCGGTGGACAACTCGCCCGGGACGCCGGGGTCGTACGAGGAAGGGGAGAGGGGCCGTTCGTTCTCGCGGCGGATCGCCAGCTCCGAGAGGGTGGACCCCTCCCACGGAAGTCGCCCGGTGAGGAGCTGGTAGATCACGACGCCGAGCGCGTAGACGTCGGCAGCAGGGGTCGTTTCCTCTCCACGGGCCTGCTCCGGGGCCAGGTATGCGGCCGTCCCCACCACCGAGCCCACCTGGGTCAGGCGGGTCTGCTCGGCGGCCCGGGCGATCCCGAAGTCCGCGAGCTTCACCGTCATCTCGCCGGTGGGCGGGTCGTGGCCCCCCGACCCGCGCTTGCCGCCGGCGGGACCGCCGATGACCATCAGGTTCCCGGGCTTGACATCGCGGTGGATGATCTCCTGGCGATGCGCGTACTCGAGGCCCGAGCACGCCTGAACGCCGATCTGGACGGACACGGCGGCGCCCAGTCGCCCCTCGGTCTGGAGGAGCTGTGCGCCGGAGCGTCCCTCGACGAACTCCATGACGATGAAGTGGCGCCCGTCGTCCACGCCCGTGTCGTAGACCTGCACGATGTTCGGATGGATGAGCTTCGCGACCGCGAGGGCCTCCCGGCGAAACCGCGCCACGAACTTCTCGTCGTCGGAGAGGTGGTCGGCCAGCACCTTCACCGCCACGGTGCGCTCGAGGACCTGGTCGGTCGCCGCGAAGACGGTCGACATCCCGCCCGCGCCCAGGCGGCTGCCCAGCTCGTAGCGGTCCGACAGCAACCCCCCGGCCATCAGCCGTCCTCCTCGGAGAAGCCCGTGGCCCCGGTCTCGGGTACCTGCGGCTCTTCGTTCTCCTCGGGCTCCTGGCACTTGGCTGGGTCCTGGGTGAGCTCGACGAGGTGGTTTCCCGCCTCGAAGAGGTCGGCCTTGGTTTCCTCGCCGACCTGCTTCGGGAGCAGGCGCACGTTCTCGAGAAACTGGCTGGCGTCGGTGGTGGCGCTCGTGCAGTCGCCGCTCTGCACGCTCGCTTCGACCTCCGAGAGCGCGCTCAGCAGCACCTCCGCGCTCTCGGGCGGGATCGTGCCCTCCTCGTCGGACCCGCACGCCGCAAGGCCGAGGATGCACAGCAGCGTGACCGCCAGGGCTGAGGCTCTGCGACGCGTGCGCGGCATGGGCGCGAGTCTAGATGCGGGGTATCGCGTCATTGGCCGATGTAGAGGCGCTTTGCAAGATGCTCGGGGAGGTCGGCGTCGACGATCGCCTCGGCGGCGCGGTCGATCTCGTACTCCACGCGGTGATGGGTCGTCTTCCAGGCGCCGGTGTCGAGCTCCAGCCAGGCGGCCCGAGGGTCGCCGTCGCGGGGCTGCCCGACGCTGCCGGGATTGAGCAGCCACCTGCCCTCGCCGAGGTCGAGCTGCGTGCCCGCGGGGGCCTGATCGCTTCGCGCGATTCGCTTGGGCCCGGAGTCCTCGCCGGCGTCGGGCAGCATGAAGTACAGGGCGACGTGGGAGTGTCCGACGAAGCTCACCCGCTGAGCCTGCTGGGCGATGCACTCCGCGGCCTGGTCGGACCACAGCACGTACTCCCAGATCGGATCGCGCGGCGAGGCGTGGTAGAGGGCGACTTCGCGGTCCGTGGAGGCCGGCTCGAGGCTTCGCAGGAAGCGCAGCGTCTCGTCCGAGGCGTTGCGCTGCGTCCAGCGCACCGCCGCCGAGGCGGCCGGCGAGAACGACGAGATGTCCAGCTCGCCGGTGACGGCGAGGTCGTGGTTCCCCACCAGGCAGACCTCGCATCGCTCGCTCACCGCTTCGGTGCACTCGTCGGGCTGGGCGCCGTAGCCGACCACGTCGCCCAGGCACCAGACCTGGTCGATCCCGGCCTCGTCAATCGTGCCGAGGACAGCCTCGAGCGCGGGCAGGTTGCCGTGGATGTCGCTGAGGATCGCCAGACGCATTGGGCCCCCGGGGGCGCCGTCGGAAGCCGACTATCGTAGGGGCGTGCCCACCGGGCGGGTCCCATAGTGCGGCTGGGCGGCTCTCGCGGAGCGCGCATCGGGGTGATCATGGTCGCCATGGTCGTCGTGGCCGAGGGCGCAGCGTGGCTGCTGGCGCCGGACGGCCCCGCTTCGGAGCCGGAGGCGGTCGACGAGGGCGCGTACTTCGATGCCGAGCAGCTCGAGCGCGCACGCGACTACCGAGGGGGCCAGCGTGCCCTGATGCTCGCCGGCATCGCAGCGCAGGGCCTGGTGCTGGTCGCGCTCGTAAGCGGGCGTCCCCGCGGCGCGCGTTCGGCCCTCGAGCGCCTCGGCGAGCGCCCGGTCGTAGGCGCGGTAGCGGCAGGCGCGAGCCTGTCGGTGACGGTCGCCCTGGTCGCGCTTCCCTTCGACGTCGCCGCCCACGAGCGAGCGCTGGACGTAGGCCTTTCGACTCAATCCATCGGGCCGTGGCTGGGCGACTTCGCGAAGGGCACGGCGATCACGGCGATCCTCGCCGGCGCAGGCGCCGCGCTGCTCTTGACGCTGATGCGCCGCTTCCCACGCGGCTGGTGGCTGCCCGCGGCGGCGGGGGTGGTCGCGGTCTCGGCGATCTTCTCGTGGCTGGGGCCGGTGCTCTTGGCGCCCCTGTTCAACCGCTTCGATCCTCTGCCCGGGGAAAGCCCGATCCGAGCCGAGGTCCTCGAGCTCGGCAGGCGCGGCGGGGTGGACATCGGGGAGGTCTACCGGGTGGACGCCAGCCGGCGCTCGACCGCGCTGAACGCCTATGTCGGGGGCCTTGGCCCGACCAAGCGGGTGGTCCTCTACGACAACCTGATCGAGGCCGCCGAGCGCCCCGAGCTGCGCTCCGTCGTCGCCCACGAGCTGGGCCACGTCGACAACGACGACATCTTGCGCGGCCTGGCGTTCGTTGCGCTGATCGCGCCTCTCGGCCTGCTGTGGGTGCGCGAGGCCGCCGGCGCGATGGCGAGCCGCGCCGGCACCGCCCCGTCCTCGCCCGCCGCCCTGCCCGCCTACGCGCTGGCGTTGGCGCTGGCGGGCTTCGTCCTGAACGTGCCTGGCAACCAGCTCTCGCGCGACGTGGAGCGGGCGGCCGACGACTACGCCCTCGAGCTCACCGGCGACCCTCGGGCGCTGATCGACCTGCAACGCCGGCTGACCACCGAGAACGTGTCCGACCCCGACCCGCCGGGGTACGTCGAGCTCCTCTTCGGGACCCACCCCCCGACCGTGGAGCGGATTGGCGCGGCGCTCGCCTACGAGCGGAACGAATCCACCGTGGACTGAAGCCCCTCGGAGAGGCTGAACGCCGGGCGCCAGCCGAGCTCGGCCTCGGCACGGGCCGCGTCGATCGCGATGCGCTGCACCTCGCCCGCCCGGTGGGGGGCGACCTCGGGTTCGAACGGGCGACCGCACAGCTCCGCGACCGCGACTCCCAGCTCGAGCACGCTCGTTTCGATCCCGGTTCCGACGTTGAGCGGCCCGGTCACGTCGCTGGCGGCGGCCGCCAGGAACGCCGAGACGACGTCGGCCACGTAAACGTAGTCGCGCGTCTGCTCGCCGTCCCCGAAGACCTTCGTCTGGCCGCCCTCGAGCAGGGCGCTGGAGAAGATGGCCACGACGCCCGCCTCGCCGTGAGGGTCCTGCCGCGGGCCGTAGACGTTTCCGAGGCGAAGCGAGACCGTGGAGAGCCCGTAGAGGCGGGAGTAGAGACCCAGGTAGCCCTCCGCCGCCAGCTTGCTCTGGCCGTAGGGCGCGTCCGGGAGCGCGGCGGCGGCCTCCGGCAGGGGAAGCTCGCGCCCCGCGCCCTCGCCGTAGATGGCCCCCCCCGTGGAGGCGAAAAGGAACCGCGCGGTGCCGGCTTGGCGCGCCGCCTCCAGCAGGTGGATGGTGGCGCCGACGTTGAGCGACAGGTCGTAAACCGGCTCGGTGACCGAGCGCCGCACGTCGATCTGGGCGGCGAGGTGAAAGACGAGCTGTGGGGAGAGTCGCTCGAATGCGCCGGCGAGCGCGCCGGGGTCCGCGATGCTGGCCTCGATCAGCTCCGCGCCGGCGTCGAGAGCGCCGGCGAGGTTCTCGCGTCGGCCCGAGGAGAGGTCGTCGATCACCACCACCTCGTCGCCCCTCGCGACGAGGGCGTCGACGAGGTTGGAGCCGATGAACCCGGCCCCGCCGGTGACGAGAGCTCTCACGATGGGCGCAGCTTAGACTCGGCGCCCTTGACGGACCCGCTCGGAGACCTGCGCGCAACGATCGATGCCGCCGCGGCCGCGATCGGCCACGGCGGCGGCGAGCGCCCGACCCTCGAGCGCCCGCCACGCCCCGAAATGGGGGATTACTCCACGAACGCGGCGATGCTGTTGGCGCCGACCCTGGGCGAGAAGCCGCGAGAGATCGCCGAGCGGCTGGGAGCCGACGTGGGCGCCCGGCTCGGCGAGGCCGCGCGCCGGGTCGAGGTCGCGGGACCAGGGTTCCTCAACCTGCACCTGACCGACGCCTGGCACCGCGGCGCGGTCGGCGCGATCCTCGAGTCGGGGCCCGCCTACGGCACCTCGGTCGCGGCCGAGCCAAAGCGGGTCCTGGTCGAGTACGTCTCCGCCAACCCCACCGGCCCTCTGACCGTCGCCGGTGGTCGCGGCGCCGCCTACGGGGACTCGGTCGCGCGCCTGCTCGAGGCCTGCGGCCACGAGGTCGGTCGCGAGTACCTCCTGAACGACACCGGCGGGCAGGTCGAGCGCTTCGCGGCTTCGATCGCCGCACACATGCGCGGCGAGCCGGTGCCAGAGGACGGGTACGGCGGCGACTACGTCGCCGACCTCGCGGCGGACCTCCAGGGCCATGGTCTCGACGCGGACGACCTGGACGCCCTGGCTCGCGCCGGCACCGACGCGATGACGGCGCGGATCGCGGCCACGCTGGAGCGCTTCGGAGCAACCTTCGACACGTGGTTCTCGGAGCGCTCGCTGCACGAGGCGGGCGCGATCGAAAGCACGATCGAGGAGCTGCGGGGCGCCGGGCACGTCTACGAGCGCGAGCAAGCCGTGTGGCTGCGCACCAGCGAGCTCGGCGACGAGAAGGACCGCGTGCTGGTCCGCGCCGGCGGGCAGCCCACTTACTTCGCAGCCGACATCGCCTACCACCGCGACAAGCTCGACCGCGGGTGGGAGCACATGATCGACCCGCTGGGCGCGGACCACCACGGGTATGTGCCGCGGATGCGGGCCGCGCTCGAGGCGCTGCGGGGCGCCGGCGAGGCCTACGAGGCGCCGATCATGCAGCTCGTGCAGGTCGTCGACGGCGGCGAGCGGACCCAGATGTCCAAACGCGGGGGAGAGTTCGTGACGCTCGACGAGCTGATCGACGACATCGGGGTCGACGCGGCCCGCTACTTCATGCTCCAGCGCAGTCACGACACCGCCCTGGACCTGGACCTCGACCTGGCCCGCAAGCAGTCCCAGGACAACCCCGTCTACTACGTCCAGTACGCCCACGCGAGGATCGCCAGCATCCTGCGCAAGGCGGAGTCCGAGGGCGTCTCGAGGGGAGGAGAGATCGGCCTCGAGGCGGCCGCGGAGCCGTCCGAGCGGGCGCTGATCAGGCGACTCCTGGAGCTGCCCGTCGAGGTCGCGGAAGCCGCGGCGCGGCGGGCGCCCCACCGTCTCTGCGCCTACGCGACGTCGACCGCGGCCGACTTCCACGCCTTCTACCGGGATTGCCAGGTCGTCGGGGCCGAGCTGGAGACCCAGTCGGCCAGGCTGGCCCTCTGCGTGGCGGCGAAAGGGGCGCTCGCGACCACGCTCGGGCTACTGGGGGTCAGCGCGCCTGAGCGGATGTAGCTACATCCCTCGGCGGCGCAGCACGACGGAGACGGTCAGCAGCAGGATGCGGACGTCGTTCCAGACCGACCAGTTCGCGACGTAGGCGTAGTCGAGCCTGACCATCTCCCGAAGCGGGATCCGCGCCGCGCCGAGCACCTGCCAGGGGCCCGTGATCCCGGGTCGCAGGTCGAGCCGCCGCCGGCGCCAGCCGACGATCTGGCGATCCTCGTTGAGCACGAGCGGGCGCGGACCGACCAGGCTCATCTCGCCGCGCAGGACGTTGAAGAGCTGCGGCAGCTCGTCGATGTGGAAGCGCCGCAGGAAACGCCCGACTCGGGTGACCCTGGGGTCGTCCGCGATCTTGAAGAGGCCCTCCGACTCATTCAGGTGGCGCAGATCCTCCCGGCTCTCCTCGGCGCCCTCGGCCATGCTGCGGAACTTGAGCATCTCGAAGGGCTCGCCGTGGCGGCCGGCGCGCTGCTGGCGAAAGAAGACGGGGCCACGGGAGTCCACCTTGATCGCGAGGGCGGCCATCGCCATCACGGGCGCGGAGAGGAGGAGCGCGAGCGTCGAGCCGACCAGGTCGAGCGATCGCTTGATCGCGCGCGACGATCGGCCGATCTCGAAGCTGCGGATGCCCAACAGCGTCACGCCCCCGATCCGGTCGAGCTCGACCGGGGAGCTGACTACCCTGGCGATGTCGGGGAGCACGCTGACCTTGACGCCGTGCCCCTTGATCAGCCGGATCGAGTCCAGCAGGGTTACCGACCTCGCGGGCTCGGGCCCGAGGATCACACGGTGGACGTCGTTTTCGGCGATCAGCGTCCGGATTCTCCCCGCGCGGTCGGCCAGGCCCCCGTCGTCGGAGGGGGATGGAGTCGGGACCCAGCCTACGAGCTCCGCTCTAGCCGCATGAGCGGTGTCGAGGGCCTGGCGAAGCTCCAGGAATCCAGCCTCGTCGCCCACGAATAGGCAGCGCTCGGTGGGTACCAAAGTTCCGACCGAGAGGCGGGCCAGGGATCGAAAGGCGATCAGCAGCGCCGCGAGCAAGAACCAGGTGCCGATGATCTGTCGGCGCCCGAGCTCGCCGTCGATAACCAGTCCGTTCGCGAGCCAGATCACGAGGGTCGAGGTCGTCGCCAGGAGGAAGAGCGCCGGGACTTCGTCGAGGGTGGTACGGTGGGTTAGGTGCTCATCCCGCTCGTAGAGGCCGGCGGCCTTTGCCCCGATGACCAGGAGGAAGGGCACCGCGAGGGTTCCGAGGGCGAGGGCGTCGTCGCCGAGGAGGACTGTGCTCAAGCCGAGCGCCACCGAGACCGCGAGGGCGTCGGCGAGGGCAACGGCGCGGCGGAACGACGAGTCGCGGCGCAGGATGAGGGCGCGCCGGCGGTCGGATTCGGCCGGCGCCCCGTCAACGGCCTCCGGAAGCTCGAGCTCGACGATTTGGCCATCGCCAGTCCTCGGCGCGATCGCACCGACCGTGTCCTGAAGCCTCCTCATTAAATCCGTTTCCGCGCCCCGCTCGCGACCGCCAAGGCGGTCAACGCTAACGTGTGCAGGGGAAAACCGCAACCCACAAGCGCGAAGCCCGCGGCTGGGCCCGCTCGTGGTTAGGCGGTGGGGGCGCCGCTGCTCAGGTGGTCTCGTACGTAGAGGTACGTCCTGAGCGCCGCGCCCGCCGCAATGAGCGCAAGCAGGATAGCGACGAGCGGGGTGATCGGGTATCCGGTGAACGGCAGCTTGCCACCATCGCCGAGGTCGCCGGCGCTGGGCCCGACCCCGACCCCGTTCCCGTTCCCGTCCCCGTCGGGGTTCCCTTCGCCGCCCCCGGGACTTACGCACTGCGGCAGGTCGGGGTACTCGATGCAGATGTTCTGCGCCTCGGCCGAGGGCGCCCAGAGCGCCAAGGCGAGGGCGGCGAGAGCGATGCCGGCGAACAGCGCCAGATTCCGAGACTTGGTGTCGGGCTTCGTGATCGTGACGTTCATCTGCTTCCGGTGATCCTTTCGCTCCCGTCGAACCCCTATCCGTTCGACGTCAAGATTCCATTACCTGTCCCGCCGCGCAGCATGCCGGGTTGCTAAGAGAATACACAGGCCGCGGGCGGAAATGTCGCAGTGCCGTGGTTTCCGCGCTCTGCGTGGCACGCCGCCCCTGCCACTACTCTCCCCACCGCTATGGAGGCGTCGCGGCACGCGAGCGCACCGGGGGTCGCCCTCGCCGTCGGCGGAGGAGCCTTCGCAATCGCCGTGTGGGCTGGGTCGGACGCCGAGGTGGCGTCGAAGCTGGGCCTCCTCGCGTGGAGCCTGGTGGCGGCTGGGCTGCTGGCCGGATACCTCCCCCGGGCCATTCCCCCCCGCGAGGCCCGGCCGCTGCTCGCCGGTCTCGCGGCGCTGGTCGTCCTCTCGGCGCTCGCTCTGACCGCGACCGGCAGCGCCGAGCGGACCCTGGACGAGGTCGCGCGTGCGGCGGGATACGCCGGCATCGCAACCCTCGGGCTCATGCTGATTGGGCCCGGCCGGTGGCGGTCGGCCGCGGCAGGGCTGGCGATCGCCGCCGTCGTCGTCTGCTCCCTGTCGCTGTTCGCGAGGCTGGCTCCCGACGCGGCGCCACGCGGTGTCGGCGGGGAGCGCCTCAGCTACCCGGTGGGCTACTGGAACGCGCTGGCGGCGTGGTGCGCGATGACGATCGCGATTCTCGTCGCCTGGGCGGGGGGTGGCCGCGACCGGGCAACCCGAGCCGCTGCGATCGCCGCCCTGCCTGTGGCCGGCGTGTGCCTCTACCTGACCTATTCCCGGGGGGGGCTGCTGACGGCGTTGCTCGGCGTCGGCGTCGCGGTCGCTCTCTCTGCTCAACGGCGCCGGACCCTGACCTACACCGCGGCCGCGGCGGCCGCCAGCGCCATCGTGGTGCTCGTGATCCGTGCGCAGCCGGAGATCGCTAGGGGGGAGGGCGCGGGGGGCGCCGGGCTCGTCGCGCTGGCGCTGGCGGGGGCCTGTGCGGCATGCTGGCTGCTCGCGCGCCATCTGCCCCTCCCCCGGGAGCCCGTCCGACGGCGGCAGCGGGCGCCGCTCACGCACGGACGGGCCGTGGCGATCGTCGCCGCAGCGGTAGCGGTCCTGATTGCCTTCCCGCTTGCCTACGCCGTGATCGAGGGCGACGAACCGGCCGGCGCAGCGGTCCCGGCTGACCCGGAGGCGCGCGTCCTCAGCCTGGAGGGCGACCGCCCGCAGCTCTGGAAAGCTGCCCTCGACGCCGGCGCGGCCGAGCCCGTGCGGGGGATCGGGCCGGGGACGTTTGAGTTCTGGTGGGCGCGCGAGGGAGCGGAGCCGGAGCTGGTCCGGGACGCGCACTCGTTCTACCTCGAGCAGTTCGCAGAACTCGGGCTGGCCGGCATGATGGCCGCTGCCGTGGGCGCCGCGGGCATCCTTTGGCTCGCGCTGACGCCGCTGCGCCGGGGGGACGACGGGGCTGCGGCGGTCGCGGTGGCGGCGGCGAGCGTTGTCTTCGTGGCCTACCTGGGAATCGACTGGATTTGGGAGTCGACCGCCGTGGCTGTCCTCGGGCTCGCCGTCGCGGTCGTCGCCGGGTCGGGCGCCGCCCGCAGCGTGAGGCGGCACGCGGGCGGCGGCGGCAGCCGGCGTGGCGGGCTGGCTGGCCCCCCGCGCGCCGCGCTCGTCGCGGTCGCTCTGGCCGGCACAGCCGTGCAGGTGCCCGGGCTCGTCGCCGCCAGCCGGATCGAGGCCTCGAAGGGAGCGCTGGTCGCGGGCCACCTCGCGGACGCCTCGGAGCTGGCCGGCGAAGCGGTCACCGCCGAGCCGTGGGCTGCCTCCCCGTACGCGCAGCGGGCCGAGGTCGAGATCACTCGAGGCGACTACGACGCGGCGCGCGACCAGCTCGTGGAGGCGGTCGAGCGCGAGCGCGAGAACTTCCGCCATTGGCTGGCCCTCGCGAGCGTTGAGGCGGAACTCGGCCACGCCGTCGCGGCCCGCGGCGCCTTCGAGCGCGCGGAGGCACTGGCGCCTCGGGCGAACCTCGTCACCGGGGGAACCGGCGAGGCGCTTCGCGGGCGGATCGAAGATCTCGAGGCGGGCGGCCCGGACCCCGGCACGGGGTGAGGGTGCCCTCGGGGGACGGCGCTCAGGGAACCGAGCTGCCGTGTGCGAGGTGGCTCAGCCCGGCAGGCGTGTGTGCGAAACTCTCGCTGCGGTTGAGGATCCGCCCCCGGCACTCGCTGAACCCCGGCGCCCGGCGCCGGGGTACGGTCTGGGCCGCTGATCGTGCACGAACGCTCCCGCTACACCAGCATCCAGGACTACGTGGCGCTGCTGCGCCGACGGCGCCTGCTGATCCTCGCGGTCGCCGCGGCCTTCGCGCTTGCCGCCTTGGCCCTCTCGCTTGCGCAGACGCCCAGCTACCGGGCCACGGCGTCGGTCGCCTACCGCGACGTGACCGCCGACCTGCCGCTGTTCGGCGGCACCCAGGGAGCGCCTGACGCCTTTCCTCAGGAGCGGGCGGCGCGCAACGGCCAGATCATCACCAGCGAGCTGATCGCCAGGGACGTCAAGCGCAGGCTGAAGACGGACCTCTCCACCGGCACGTTGCTGGGCGCGGTGAGTGCCCGGGTGGGGGTCCAGACCGGCCTTTTGGACATCGAGGCGAATTGGAGCGAGCCCGAGTTCGCGGCGAAGCTCGCCAACGCCTTCGCCGAGGCGGGGGTCGAGTACACCTCACGTCTGGAGAAGGAACCCATCGAGACGGCGATCAACGGCCTCGAGGCCCGGCTCGGCAAGCCCCCCTACGCATCGTTCGCGGACCAGGCGACCCTCCAGAACATCGCGCAGTTGCGCGCCCTCAAGGAGCTCGCCGAGCCCGCCGAGATCAGCAGGCGGGCGGAGGCGCCGGACAGCCCGGCATCGCCGCGGACCGTTCGCAACACCGTGCTCGGGCTGCTGGTCGGGCTCGCCTTCGGCCTCGTCGCCGCCTTCGTCAGGGACACGCTCGACCGCAAGATCCGTGGCGCGCGCGACGCCCACGACGAGCTCGGCGCCCCGGTGCTCGGCAGGATCCGGGTCGCGGCGATGGGCTCGGCCGGGCTCGCCGGAAACGGCCACTACGTCGATCCCCGCGAGATCGACGCCTTCCGGGTCCTGCGCACGAACCTGGCGTTCTTCGATCCGGACAATCCCGCGCGAACCGTGCTGGTCACCAGCGGGCTCGCGCAGGAGGGAAAGTCGACGGTTTCGGCGATGCTGGCCAGCGTCGCCGCCGCCTCGGGCTATCGCGTGCTGCTGGTCGACGCCGACGTCCGCCGTCCGGTGCTCGCCGAGCGGCTCGGCGTCCCACAGTCGCCGGGGCTCACCGATTACCTGGCCGGCACGGCGAGCCCCCAGGACGTCCTCCGGGTCCAGGAGGTGTCGGTGAACGGCAGGGCGCCGGCCGGGCCGGGGGACGACGAGACCGACACGGGGGAGGGGGCAGCGACCCCGAGCCGTGCCAGCGCCCGTTTGGCCTGCATCCCCGCCGGTGCCCCCCAGGCCCAGCCCGCCGCTCTGTTCTCCTCCGGGCGGTTGAGCCAGTTCGTGGAGAAAGTCGGTAAGGCCTACGACCTGGTCGTGATCGACTCGAGCCCGTTGCTTGTCGCATCCGACGCGTTCGAGCTGGCGCCGCTGGTCGACATGATCCTGGTCTGCGTTCGCGTCTCCTGGTCAACCCGTGACGAGCTGCGCGCGGTGCGCCACGCGCTCGATCACCTCCCCGAGCGGCCGACGGGGGTCGTGCTCACCGGGCTCAAAAACGAGACCGACGACTACGCCTACGGCTACTACGGCTACGAGCAGGGGTAGCGACGCCCGCCGGGCGGGGGTCAGCGCCGCTGTCCCAGCCCCCCGCGGTAATGCGCGAGCAGAGCCTCGGCATTGCGCGCCGGGTCGAACAGCCGCCGGGCCGCCCGCGGCCCGCCCTCGGCGAGAGCTCGGCGAAGGGCGGGGTCGGAGATCACCTC
>JBPCKC010000046.1:0-17961 GCA_051004675.1 Solirubrobacterales bacterium | reverse complement strand
GATCCTGCTGGTCGTAATCGTCGTCGGCAGCGTCATCGCCTACACCAAGGAGATCCCGTTCGGCGACGACGGCTACCAGCTCAAGGCCACGTTCGACAACGCGGCCACGCTCCGCGAGACCTCGCCGGTCCGGATCGCGGGCGTGCGGGTCGGCGAGGTAACCGGCGTCGTGCAGGACGGCGACGCGGTGGAGGTCAGCTTCAGCGTCGACGACGCGGGGCGCCCGATCCACGACGACGCCGAGGTCGAGATCCGCCCCCGGCTCTTCCTCGAGGGCAACTTCTTCCTCGACCTCCGCCCAGGAAGCCCCAGCGCGCCCGAGCTCGAGGACGACGGCGAGATCCCGATCACCCGCACGGGCACCGCGGTTCAGCTCGACGAGGTGCTACGCGCCCTCCAGTCGGACTCCCGGGAGAACCTCCAGGCGCTGCTGGAGGGCTACGGAACGACGCTCACCCACGAGCCGACGCCGGCCGAGGACGCCCGGCAGGACCGCGACGTGCAGGGTGAGACTGCGGCCGAGTCCGTCAACGACTCGTTCGCATACGGCGGGAAGGCCGGACGCTCGACGGCGCTCGTCAACGAGGCCCTGCTGGGCACCGAGCCCCACGACCTCTCGAGGCTGATTGCGGCCAACCGCGACGTGTTCCAGACGCTGAGCGCGCGCGAGGAGTCGCTCAAGGGGCTGATCACGAACTTCAACATCACGACGGGGGCCCTGGCCACGGAGAGCTCGAACCTCTCGGCGTCGATCCGCGAGCTGGCTCCCACCCTGGAGGAGGCCGAGCCATCGCTGCTCCACCTCTCCCAGGCGCTCCCGCCCCTGCGCGCCTGGGCGCGTGAGCTCGAGCCCAGCCTGCGGGAGCTGCCGGGGACGATCGAGGCGTCGGGTCCCTGGCTCGACCAGGCGGCGCTGCTCCTGCGCGACGAGGAGCTGGGCGGGCTCGCTCGCCTCCTCGGCCGGTCGGCCCGGCCGCTCGCCCAGACCGCCGAGGAATCGACGAAGCTGCTGCCCCAGCTCACGCTCACGAGCCGCTGCGTCACCGAGGTGCTCGATCCGGCCGCCGATACCGCGATCACAGTCGACCCGAACGACCCCGGGAACACGTCGACGGTGTGGCAGGAGTTCTTCTACGGCGCCGTCAACCTCAGCGGAGCGGCGGGCAACTTCGACGGCAACGGCAACTACCTGCGCGCCATGGCCGGAGGCGGCGACGTGCTCGTCGGGTCGCCGAACTTCGTCGGCATCCCGATCACGAACTACGGGACGACCCAGGACGACTCGGCGTTCCCGGCCCGCGGCGTTCAGCCCGCCCTCCCGGCCGATGCCCCGGCGTTCCGCCCCGACGTCGACTGCCACACGAATCCGCCCCCCAGCCTGAACGGCCCGGTCGCCCAGCCCGTGCCACCCGACCTGGCGGTGGTCCCGTGAGGCGCGCGATCCGAGAGCACCTGGGGGACTTCGCCGCGATCGCCGCGCTGACCGCGTTCGCGCTAGCCGTCACGGTCTACATCCTCTCCCAGCAGCAGGCTCCCTACCCCTCCTGGGTCCCCGTTTTGGGCGACGACACCTTCGAGCTGAAGGGCGAGTTCGAGTCCTCCCAGGCCGTCACCCCGGGGCAGGGTCAGACCGTGAACATCGCCGGGATCAAGGTCGGTGACATCACCGAGGTGGATCTCGAGGACGGCCACGCGGTGGTGACGATGCTGGTCGACGACACGTACGCGCCGCTGATCCACGACGACGCCACGATGCTGCTGCGACCGCGGACCGGCCTGCAGGACATGGTCGTCGAGCTCGATCCGGGGACCGGTGCCGAGCAGGTCGAGGAGGGCTCGACCGTGCCGCTCACGCAGACCGAGTCCCAGGTCCAGTCCGACGAGATCCTGGCTGCGCTCGACGGCGACACCCGGACCTACCTGCAGCTCCTGCTCGAGGGTGGCGGCAGGGGGCTCGGGGGGAACGGCGAGGAGCTGGGCGCGCTGCTGAAGCGCTTCGAGCCGACAGCGCGCGATCTGGCAAAGATCAACGGGCAGCTCTCGAAGCGGCGCAGCAGCATCGCGCGCTCGGTCTCGAGCTTCCGCAGGCTCAGCGAGGAGCTCGGCGCCAAGGACACCCAGCTCGGAGAGTTCGTCGAATCCTCGGACGCGGTGCTCGAGTCGTTCGCCAACCAGGAGGCCTCGATTCGAGGCACGCTCCAGGAGCTCCCGTCCGCCCTGGCCGCGACGCGGGGCGCGCTCGAGAGCGGCGACCGGCTCGCACAGGAGCTGGGCCCCACGAGCACCGCCCTGATTCCGAGCGCGAGGGCCCTGGGGCCGGCGCTGCGCGAGACGCGCCCGTTCTTCCGCCAGACGGTGGCCCCGATCCGCGACGAGATCCGCCCGTTCACCCGGCAGGTCAGGCCGCCGGTGCGTCACCTGACCGAGGCCGCCGTCGCGCTGAACAAGGCGGCGCCGCCGCTGCGCGAGTCGTTCACCGAGCTCAACCGCCTGTTCAACGCGCTGGCCTTCAACCCGCAGGGCGCCGAGGAGAGCTACCTGTTCTGGTCGAGCTGGTTCGCCCACAACACCAACGGCCTGTTCAGCTTCCAGGACGCGCATGGCCCGTTCCTGCGCGGGGTGGCGTTCCAATCCTGTGGAACGGCCGCCAACGCCGAGGCCCTGACGAACGACGTCGGCACCCCGCGCCCGTTCCTGAAGACCCTCCAGCAGGTGACGCGCGTCCCAAGCGCGATCGACCCGCCCCCCTACGACCCAAGCCAGCCACCGATCTGCCTCCTGCCGTGATGGGACACCGCGACCACAACCCCGAGGAGGCGCGCTAATGGCCACCGGCGCACCCACCGTGACGAGAATCCTGATCGCGGTGGGCTTCGCGCTGTCGTGCTTCGGATTGGCGCTGTTTCTGTGGATCGCCTTCGGCGGCCCGTCGCCGCTGAGGCCGGAGAGCTACCGGATCACGGTCCCGTTCGACGAGGCGACGACCCTGGCGCAGGAATCGGACGTCCGAATCTCGGGCGTGTCCGTCGGCAAGGTCAAGGCGATCGACCTGGGCGACGACGGCCTCGCCGAGGCAGAGCTGGAGATCCAGCCGGCCTACGCTCCGATCCCGGCGGATTCCCGGGCGACGCTGCGACAGAAGACGCTCCTCGGCGAGACCTACGTCGAGCTGACCCCCGGCTCCGACGAATCTCTCTCCGCGGCCGGCGGGGACACCGAGAGGCCGTCCGGAACGATTCCCGAGGGTGGCCGGCTGCCCGAGGCCCAGGTGGCGGACTCGGTCCAGCTCGACGAGATCTTCCGCGCCTTCGACGATCGCACCCGCGACGCGTTCCAGGCGTGGATGCAGGGCCAGGCGGCCGCGCTCGAGGGCCGTGGCGACGACCTCTCGCTCGCGATCGCCAGCCTCGACCCGTTCGCGGAGGAGGCCGACCGCGTGCTTCGCTTGCTGGACAGCCAGCGTTTGGCCGTTCAGCGGCTGGTCAGCGACGGCGGGGAGGTGTTCGACGCCCTCTCCGAGCGCCGCGGCCAGCTCCGTGGCCTGATCACGAGCTCCGACCAGGTTTTCGCGACCACGGCCGGCCGCGACGCAGAGCTGGAGCAGACGTTCCGGATCTTCCCCACGTTCCTGCGCGAGTCCCGGGCCACCCTGACCCGCCTCGACGAGTTCGCCCAGGACACGGATCCGCTGATCCAACAGCTGCGCCCGGCGGCGCAGGAGTTGAGCCCCACCCTGATCGATCTCGGGGCGCTCGCGCCCGAGCTCGAGGCCTTCCTGCGCGGTCTGCGCGTGACGATCGACGTCGGGCCCGAGGGGCTCAAGGCGACGCGCAGGCTGCTGGACTCAGACCTGCCGCCGGTCCTCACCGAGCTCGACCCGTTCCTGGCCGACTTCAACTCGATCTTCGAGATGGTGCGCCTCTACCGGCGCGAGATCACCGCCTTCCTCGGAAACGTGGCGGCCTCGACCCTCGCGGGCCAGACCGACACCGGTACCGAGAGGAATGTCCTGCGGACCTCCTCGCCGCTGCTTCCCGAGGCCCTCGCGAGCGGGTATCCCGAGCGCCTGCGGATCAACCGGACCAATCCCTACGTCCGGTTCGGGGACTTCATCAACCTGAACCCGGGCATCCAGGGCTTCCTTGACTCGTACGACACCCGCCACTGCGACGGCGCCGGCACCGAGGGGATCAACGCCCAGCTCGACCCGAACGACCGCGACGCCCTGATCCCCACGAGCGTCCCCGAGTCGCAGGCGCTGTTCGACCGGATCCACAGCTTCTCGTTCCAGAACGCCGCCGGCAACCCGGTGGCGGCCGGTTTGGACGGCATGTACAACACGAACGACCTCCCCGCGCCGCCCTGCGTCCAGCAGGCCGACTACGCCCCCGTCGGCGATCCCTCGACGGGAGCGACCCCGACCCGCTACCAGCACGTGGGGCCCCAGCCATGAAATCCGTAGTTTCCCGCAACTTCACTGCGGGGAAGCCGTCACAAGAGCAGTGGTTCGTCCCGTTGTGGAGGGCGAGGTCCCTATCCACAATGGGGTGGCCCACTTTTCGGGAGGACCCGAAGCAGGGAAACGCTCGAGCCACGAGGGCTCGGGCACTACACATTTTTTCAAGGAGGAGAGTGTGAGAAGCATTCCACGCAAGGCCGTTGTGGCCGCGCTGACGACGGTTGCGGCCCTCGGGGCCAGCAGCTCGGCGTTCGCCACCGGGGCCGACGACATCAGGTTCGATCTCACCGCCGCGGTGAACTCGAACCAGCTCACCACTGAACCGAAGCCGGTCAACCTGTTCGTGAACACGACGTGGCTCGACAACGACGGCTCGCCGCAAGTCGGCGGCGAAGGCGCCGAGGAGGTCAGGATCGACTTCGACGACGACATCATCCTGTCGACGAAGAAGCTCCCGAAGTGCCTCGTCGATCCGAATGATCTGGACGGCATGTCAACTGCCGCGGCGATCGCCGAGTGCGGGCCCTCGCAGGTCGGCGCCGGCGCCGCGAAAGTGCGCTTTGGCGCGTTCGCGGGCGCACCGTTCAACTTCGAGGCGGCGGAGGCTAACTTCACCGTCACGGCGTTCAACGGTCCCACGTCGACTACCGGTCCAGCCAACTGCACGGATGACAACCTGGGCGGTCCGTTCAACTGCGAGTGGGTCGGCGGTAACCCGACGCTCTACCTGCACGCGTACAACCAGGCGACGAACCAGATCACCCTCGTGCGAGGCGAGATCCAGGACGCGACCGACGTGCTCCCGGGGACGGGCACGCCCGCGATCGGCGCGGGCTACGGTCAGCGCCTGGCCGTCACCGACGGCACCGACGCCGCCGGCGACGCCGGAGCGGTGAGCATGTTCAACTCCGTGGTTGGCAAGAACTACTCCTACCTCAGAAACGGGAGGCGGATCAAGGCGAGCTACGTCAAGGCCAAGTGTGATCCGGCCGACGACGTCGATTCGTTCGTCGGTTCGCCCGGAATTCAGAAGGGGTTCCAGTTCAAGGCGAACACGGTGTACGACGACGACCAGTCTCACAGCGCGAACGTGGTCGACAGCCAGGACACCGACACGTTCTTCAGCCTCTGCGGCCCATAGGCCCGCGGTAGCTGAATCCTGGAAGAGGGGCGGCCTTCGGGCCGTCCCTTCTCTTTGCCCGGGCGCGGATCGTTCTGTCGCGGCGCCCGTCGACCGCCCGGCCGGATAGGTTTCGCCGATGCGGAGCGCGGGGCGATGCGAAGCGCGGGGCGATGCGGACCGCGGGGCGATGAGGACCGCGGGGCGATGAGGAACGCGGGGCGATGAGGAACGCGGGGTGGCTGGCAGGGATCGCGGGGGCACTGGCGCTCGCGGGCTGCGGCGGCGAGGGAGAGCGGTTCTCGGAGGGCAAGATCGAGGACGCCGCGAAGGTCGAGGACGGAACCGTGGGCGGTGATCCCTTCTGCGAGGTCTCGGAGGTGCTGAAGAGCGCGGACGCGATCTCGAAGGCCGAGTCCGAGAGCGCCGGCGACATCATCACCTCGAAGGTGGGCAACGTCGGCGTGGTGGTCGTGCCGCCGTTCCCCGACGACTGCGAGGAGATCGTGCACAAGGGCCTGAACCAGCTCGACCCCCCCGAAAAGCCCCCGGAGTAAGGCGCCGACCGCGCCGCCTTGCCCCAAAGTGGGGCGCGGACCCCATCTCAGGGCAAGGCGCGGCCGCGTACTCTGCGCGGCCCCGTGCCGTTCTACGTCACAACCCCCATCTTCTACGTGAACGCCGAGCCGCACCTCGGCCACGCGTACTCGACGATCGCCGCCGACGTCGTGGCCCGCCACCAGCGCCAGCGTGGCGAGGACGTGTTTTTCCTGACGGGCACCGACGAGCACGGCGAGCCGGTGGCCCAGGCGGCCGAGCGCGAGGGAGTGACCCCGAAGGAGCTGGCCGACCGCAACGCTCCGCGGTTCGAGGAGATGGGGGCGCTGGTCGGCTCATCGCACGACTTCTTCATCCGCACCAGCGACCCGCGGCACATCTCGCGCGTGCAGGAGGTGATCCAGCGCGTCCACGACAACGGCCACGTGTACGAGGGCAGCTACGAGGGCTGGTACTGCCCGCGCTGCGCCGACTTCAAGACCGAGTCGGAGCTGGGGGAGGGCAACACCTGCCCGATCCACAGGATCCCCCTGGAGCGCGAGCAGGAGAACAACTGGTTCTTTCGCCTCTCGACTTTCCAGGAGCCGCTGGAGAAGCTCTACGCCGAGCGGCCGGACTGGGTCGTCCCGCGCTTCCGGGCCAACGAGGCACTGTCGTTCATCGGGTCGGGGCTTCAGGACGTCTCGCTCTCGCGCCCGAAGCTCACCTGGGGCGTGCCGCTCCCATGGGATCCCGACCAGGTGATGTACGTCTGGTTCGACGCTCTCCTCAACTACTACACGGCGCTCTCCTTCGGGCGCGAGGGGGAGGACCTCACGCAGCGCTTCTGGCCGGCTTCCTGGCACATCCTGGCCAAAGACATCCTCAAGTTCCACGCGGTCTATTGGCCGGCGTTCTGCATGGCCGCGGGGATCGAGGTGCCGCAGCGCGAGCTGATCCACGGCTACCTGCTGATGGAGGGCCACAAGATGTCGAAGTCGCTCGGCAACGTCCTCGACCCGGTCGCGGTGATCGAGCGCTTCGGCGCCGACGCCCTGCGCTTCTACTGCTTCCGCGAGGTCTCGTTCGGGCAGGACGGCGCGGTCTCGACGGAGGGCTTCGAGCGGCGCTACCAGGCCGAGCTGGCCAACGACTGGGGGAACCTCGCCAGTCGGACCCTGGCGATGATCGAGCGCTACCGCGACGGGGTCGTGCCGGAGGCCGAGCCGGACCCGGTTTTGAGCGAGGGGGACGACGGCTTGGCGGGGCTCGACGGGAAGGTTCGCGAGCTGCTCGACGAGGTCGAGTTGACGGCGGCCCTCGAAGCGATCTGGCTGCGCGTGCGGCGCCTCAACCGCTACGTCGAGGAGGCGCGGCCGTGGGACCTCGCCAAGGAGGAGGCCCAGGCGGGGCGCCTCGACGTCGTGCTCTACTCGCTGGCCGAGGGCATCCGCTTCCTGGCGCTCCTCCTGCTCCCGTTCCTGCCGCACACCGGCGGTCGCCTCCTCGACGCCCTGGCCGAGGGCAATCGCGAGCTCGACGCGTTCGGCGCGCGAGCGGGCGGGCAGACGATCGAGCGGATACCGCCGCTGTTCCCCAGGATCGAGACGTAACCAAGCGCTACGAGCTGCGGACCTTCCTCGTCTGCCCGCTCCCCACCCTCCACGAAGTGTCCTGCCCGCTTCACCCTCGACGTGGACCAAACAGGACGCTCCGCGAGCTCGGAGGGCGCCCGTGCGAAGTGTCCTGCCCGCTTCCCCCGGTCCGGGGTCAGGGCAGGACGCTTGGTGCGGGGCGCCGCTTGAGGTGCCCGTGCGGCTCCTAGACTCTCCGCGTGGTCGATACGCATGCCCACCTCGGCCTTTGCGAGCCCGACGACGCCGAGCTGGTCGTGGTGGCGATGGCGGCGGGGGTCGCTCGCATCCTTACCGTCGGCCTCGACGAGGCGACGAATCGAGAGGCGATCGCCGCGGCCGAGGCGCACGAGGGGGTCTTCGCGAGCGTGGGCCGGCATCCGAACTCGGCCGCCGGGTTCGACGATGCCGCCGCGACCGACCTCGCGCGGCTCGCGGCCCACCCGGCGGTGGCGGCGGTGGGGGAGACGGGGCTCGACTACTTCCGCGACCGGGCGCCCCGCGACGACCAGCGGCGTGCCTTCGAGGCTCAGATCGAGATCGCGCGCGAGGTCTCGAAACCGCTGGTGATCCACATGCGAAGCGGCTCGGCGGCCGGCGACGACGCGGTCGGCGAAAGCCTCGAGACCCTGGCCGCCCGCGCGGACGGCGTCACGGTTGTCCTGCACTGCTTCTCCGCGCCTCCACGTCGCGTGCCCGAGGCGGCGGAGCGGGGCTGGTACTGCTCGTTCGCCGGGAATGCCACCTACCCCCGGGCCCGGGAGCTGCGCGAGGCCGCGGCGCTCGTGCCCGACGAGCTGCTCCTCGTCGAGACCGACTCGCCTTTCCTCGCGCCCCAGCCCGTGCGGGGCAGGCCCAACGAGCCGGCCAACGTGGTGGCAACCGCCGAGGCGATCGCCGAGGCGCGCGGCGTCTCCTACGCCGAGCTCGAGCAGCAGGTGGACCGCAACGCGGCCGCCGCCTTCGGCTGGTGAGCCGGCGCGCGAACGGACCGGCCCCGGGGGCGGCTTCGGAGAAACCCCGTGGGTAGGCTGGGCCAGAACTTCCTCGCGGACTCCAACCTGCTGGATGCGATCGTGGAGGGCGCCGGCATCCTGGCGGACGACGTAGTGCTCGAGGTGGGCGGGGGCGAGGGCGTACTGACGCGGCGCCTCGCCGAGCGTGCCGCCCGTGTCTACGTGATCGAGCTGGACCGGCGCCTCGCCGACCCGCTCGGCGCGCTCGCGGCCGACGCCGGCAACGTCGAGCTGCTCTGGGGCGATGCGATGAGGCTCGACCTCGCCGGCCTCGACCCCTCGCCGACCCGGATGGTCGCCAACCTGCCCTACTCGATCGCGACTCCGCTCTTGCTGCGCACCGTCGCCGAGCTCCCGGCCGTGGCGGCCTGGACCGTGATGGTGCAGCGCGAGATCGCCGATCGTCTGCGGGCGGCGCCCGGGTCGCGAACGTACGGGGCGCCGAGCGTGCTGGTCCAGATCGCGTGCGAGGTCAAGTTGCTGCGCGCGGTCGACCCCGCCGTGTTCACCCCGCGGCCACGAGTGGAATCGGCCCTGCTGGGAATGCGCCGCACCGGGCCGGGGGCCGATCCCGGGGTCGCTCGTCTCGTGCGGGCCGCCTTCGCCCACCGGCGAAAGACCCTCGCGGCCTCGGTGGAGCTGGCGGGCCTCGCGTCGCGCCGGCAGGCGCGGGTCGCCCTCGAGCACGCGGGCCTCGATCCGGCCGCGCGCGCGGAGGCGCTGGCGCCCGGCGAGTTTCTCCGCCTCGCCGGGCGGTTGGATTCCGGGTAGAGATGCTGCGCGCCCCCGCCAAGCTCAACCTCTCGCTGCGGATCGGAGCCGCGCGTCCCGACGACCTGCACGAGCTTCGCTCGCTGTTTTGCGCGCTTGCCCTCGCCGACCGCCTCGTCCTCTCGGAGGCCGAGGCGGATGGCGACGAGGTCGAGTGCCCGGGCGTCGAAGGGCCGAACCTCGTCGCCGCGGCCCTCGGCGAGCTGAGGGCGCGGGGGTGGCGGGCGCCCCCGGTGCGGGTGGAGATCGACAAGCGGATCCCGGTGGCCGCCGGGCTGGGTGGCGGAAGCGCCGATGCGGGAGCGATCCTCCGTCACCTGGCGCCGGCGCGCGGCGACCTGGCCGAGATCGCGGGCGCGCTTGGCGCCGACGTGCCGTCGCAGCTCGATCCCGGGTTCGCGTTCATCTCGGGTGCCGGCGAGGTGGTCGAGCCGCTACCCGCGCCGGCCGAGTTCGCCGTGGTCTTGATCCCCGGCGAAGCGGGCCTCTCCGCGGGCGACGTGTACGCGGAGGCCGACCGGCTGGGGCTTGGCCTGGACGCCGGCGAGCTGGACGAGGCCGGGCGACGGCTCATGGACGCGGCGGGGTCGGGGGCCTCACCGATCGAGTACGCGGAGCTGCTGGTCAACGACCTGCAGGGCGCGGCGCTATCGCTGCGACCGGAGATAAGCGAGGCACTGGTCGCCCTCGAGGACGCTGGGGCCGCGCGCGCCCTGGTGACCGGATCGGGTCCGACCGCGTTCGGGCTGTTCGCGGACATCGCCGGCGCCGACGCGGCCGCATCGCGCCTGCCCCCGCGGTTTGCAGGCGCGATCGTGAGCACTCCTCAAGGGTTCCTGTAGGAACCAGGTCCGTGCACCTTCCTCAGAAGAAGAGCGAGTGGGTCCGCTACGGCGTGATCGCCGCGATCCTCGCGGGGGGCTTCTGGTTCATCTCACACCAGTTCGAGTCGCTCGACCTCGAGGAGCTGCTGCGCGACGTGTCCGAGTTCTTCGGCGAGTGGACCTACCTGCTCGCGGGCCTGCTCGCCTTCCTCGAGACGGGCGCGTTCGTGGGGCTGGTCGTCCCGGGCGAGACGTTCGTGATCCTCGCCGGCGCCGTCGCCGGCCAGGGCGCCACGGACATCTACATCACGATCGCGATCGTCTGGTTCTCCGCTTGGGCCGGCGACACGACGAGCTTCTTCATCGGGCGCCGGCTGGGCCGCGGCTTCATCCTGCGTCATGGGCCGAAGCTGCGGATCGACGAGCAGCGTTTCGAGCAGGTCGAGGGCTACTTCCAGCGTCACGGCGGGAAGACGATCCTGATCGGCCGGTTCATCGGGCTGGTTCGGGCCCTGGCGCCGTTCGTGGCCGGCAGCTCGGGGATGGAGTACCGGGCGTTCGTGCCCTACAGCGTGCTCGGCACCGGCCTCTGGGCCGCCACCTTCTCGGCCCTGGGATACCTGGGGTCGCGCAGCATCGAGCAGATCGCCGACGTGGCCGGACGGGGCGTATTCCTGTTCGGGATCACCGCGGTTGCGGTCGTCGCGATGGTGCTCACGATTCGCTTCCTGCGCGAGCCGGATAACCGCCGGCGCGTCGTGGAGTGGATGGACCGTCGGGCGCCCCTGCGCCCCCTCGTCGGCCTCGGGCGGCGGATCAAGCCGCAGGCGCGCTTTCTGTGGGACCGGCTTACGCCGGGGGACCTCGGGCTCGAGCTCACGGCGATGCTGGCGACCCTCTCCGTAGCGGTGTTCATCATCGTCGGCTACGCCGGGATCGTCGCCTTCGACCCCGGCCCCACGCCGGGGGACGAGGCGGCGTTCGGGATCGCCGCCGACCTCAACCCGGACTGGCTCACGGATGTCGCGAGGGTGGTCACCCAGCTCGGCTCGGCTTGGGCGACGCTGGCGCTCGGCCTCGTCGTCGCGATCGTGCTCGGCGCGCGGCGGCGCTGGCCGGAGCTGGCGGTGGTGATCGCGAGCATGGCTGTTCTCTACGTGGCGGTGCCGGTGCTCAAGGAGGTGCTCGACCGGCCGCGGCCGGCGGGTGGCCTGGTCGATGTCACCGGGCAGAGCTATCCCAGCGGACACGCCGCCTACTCGGTCCTCTACGCCTGGCTGGGGCTGACGGCCGCGCTTCTGTGGCGTAAGCGGATCAGGGGCACGGGGTTGATCGTGGCCGGGGTCGCCGTGGCCGCTGCGGTGGGGCTCTCGCGCGTGTACCTGCACGTCCACTACTTCTCCGACGTCGCAGGCGGCTGGGCCCTCGGCGTGTCGGCCTTTACCCTCTGCGCGATCGTCGCGCTGATCACCACCCATCTGCGCGACAATCCCGAGCCGTGAATTTCGGCGAGGTCAACACCGAGTACCTCCTATTCGGCGGCGCCGCGGTGATCAGCGTGATCGCGTTCGCCGCACTCATCCTCGTGCCGGCGCTCGGCTCCTACGGGCGCACTTGGGAGAAGGCGACGGCGGCGGTGCTGTCGCTGTTCGTACTGGCGGCCCTGCTGCTGGTGGGCGTGGGGCTCGGCGTGCTCGTCGTCTACTTCTGGGACGACATCTACGGCCTGGTCACTTAACGGCGCTGCCTTCGCGGCAGGGCTTTTCGACGGCCCTAGAATCAGCCGGTGGCGCCCAAGCCCAAAGCGCAGGAAATCCCTGCAAGGGAGGTGGATCAGGATCTGCTCGCGCAGCTTTCGGACGCGATCGAGTCCGGGGCCGGACTGCCGGCGGTGTGCCGGGCGGCGGGCAAGGCGCTGGGCGCCTCGGTCGCCCTGATCGACCGCTCGAGCGCCGTCCTCGCCGTCGCCGCGACGTCCTCGGCAGAGGAGAGCAAGCTCCTCTCGCAGGCCGGCGGCGTCGCCTCCGCCGAGCTGCGCGTGGCCGACGCGGTCGTCGGCGAGCTTCGCTATCGACCCCGGGAGGGGAAGCCGGCGGCGATGCTGTTGCGCATGGTCACGACGCTCGTGGCGCTCGAGCTGGAGCGCTCGCGCTCACCCGACTGGGCCTCAGACGAGGCGGCCGGGGAGTTCGTTCGCGCCGTGGTCTCGCGGGACGTCACCGATCGCGGCGACATCCGGGCCCGCGCCGCCGAGCTGGGGGCGGAGGTGGAGAAGGGCGCCGGCGCGGTGATGGCGCGGGCAGCGCCCCATGCGGCTCAGTCGGGCGACTGGCGCGCCCGGGTGATGACCGTCGCGCTGCGGACGCTCCGGGCCATCAGCCCCGGGTCGCTGGCCGCGCTGACGGAGGCGGACGGTGATCGGGCGGAGATCCTGGCCATCGTTCCCTGCCCGGAGGAATCGCAGCTCGGGCGTGCGGCGGACGCGGTCGAGGCCGAGCTGGTGGACGCGCTGTCGGGCTTCACGGTGACGGTCTCGTCCAGCCGCTGGACCCAGGACCCCGCGGACCTTCACCGCGCCGGCAAGGAGGCGCTTCTCGCCGCCAACGTCGCCGAGGCGGAGGGGAGGACAGCCCTCGCGTTCGAGGACACGGGCTCCTACCGGCTGCTGCTGCCGGCTATGAGCGAGGACCCAGGTGAGCTCGAGCGCTTCTACGAGGAGACGGTCGCCCCGCTCGCCGCCTACGACGACCAGTACGAGACCGAGCTGGTGACGACGATCGAGGCGTACCTCGACAACGACGGCAACGTGACCCCCACGGCCGAGCAGCTCTTCACGCACCGCCACACCATCCGCTACCGGATCGAGCGGGTGAAGGAGCTCTGCGGTCACGACATCACCTCCACCGAAGGCCGCGAGAAGCTGGGGCTGGGCCTGAAGGCGATGCGGGTGCTCGGCATCGCTCCGCCGCGCGGGCCGGCCTTGGAGCCGGGAGCCGCGGCTGGCCGGGTGCGCAAGCCCAAGGAGGACTGAGCGCCGCGTGGGGGTGATCGAGGCGACGGTCTCGGTTCCGGTCGCGCGCGAGGAGCTCTTCGAGCGGCTCGCGAGGCTCGAGAACCACTGGGCGCTCGCCGACCGCTGGGTCGAGGTCATGAGCCTCAACGGTGGCGGCGATGGGGGAGTGGTCAGGCTGAACGGGCCCCTTGGCCTCAGCCGCACCGCGCGGACGACGGTGGACCGCCTCGAGCCGCCGAACCTGATCGAGGGGACGGCTGCGATCGGCGATGGCACTCGCGGGCGGGTCCGCTGGACGTTCGAGCCCGAGGGGAACGCGACGCGCGTGACCCTGCGGGCAGAGCTGGTGGAGGCCTCCTCCCTCGATCGCGCGGTGTGGGACCTCGGGGGCCGGGGCTGGCTCGAGAGCCGCCTGCGGGTGACGCTCGAGCGCCTGCGCGCCGACTACCAATCGAAGGATTGAGGCACCTCCCACCGGCCTGATCGGGCGATCACCGGAGGCGCCGTCCGGCCTTACACTCGGGCCGCCCTGGGGAGTCGTCCAATGGCAGGACTCGCGGTTTTGGTCCGCGCAATCCCGGTTCAAATCCGGGCTCCCCAGCTAGGCGGTCGCCGGGAGGGCGCCTGCACGGGGCTCCCGGACCCCGGCATGATCGCCCGCCCACTCTACGATTGCCCCGTGGCCGGCCCCACCGTGCTGATCATGGCGGCGGGCGAGGGGACGCGGATGCGCTCCTCGCTGCCGAAGATGATGCACCCCGTTTGCGGGAGGCCCATGGTCGCCTGGCCGGTGGCCGCCGCGCGCGACGCGGGGGCCGACCGAATCGCGGTCATCGTCTCGCCCGATCGCGACCTCTCCCCGGTCCTGCCCGAGGGCACCGAGACCGTTACCCAGCCCGAGGCGGACGGCACGGGCGGGGCGATCCGGGCCGCCCTCGACCTCGTCCGCGAGGCCGAGACCGTAGCGGTGGTGCCCGGCGACCACCCGCTCATCTCGGGCGAGCTCCTCGGCGAGCTGTTCGCCGCCCACGCCGAGGCCGGCGCCGCGGCCACCGTGATGTCGGTCGAGCTCGACGACCCGGGCGCCTACGGCCGTCTTGTCCGAACCGACGACGGCGCGGTCGATCGCATCGTGGAGACCAAGCACCCCGACTCGGTGCCCAGCGAGATCCTCGCGATCCGCGAGATCTCGACCAGCACCTTCGCCTTCGACGGGGCCGCGCTGGCATCGGCGCTCGAGCGCCTGGCCAGCGACAACGAGGCGGGCGAGTACTACCTGGGCGACGTGCTCCCGCTCTTGCGCGCCGACGGACTTGCCGTCGGCGCCTACCTGTGTCCCGACCCCGCGGCGAACCTGGGCGTCAACCACCGCGCCGACCTGGCGCTCGTCGCCACCGAGGCCAGGCGCCGGATCGCGCGCCGCCACATGATCGCCGGCGTCACCATCACCGACCCCGCCGCAACCTGGATCGACGTCGATGTCGAGATTGCGCCCGACGCGACGATCGAGCCGGGGTGCGTCCTTCGCGGGGCGACCCGGATCGGCCCCGGGGCCGAGATCCGCGCGCACTCGTATGTCGTCGACGCCGAGGTGGGCGACGGCTGCCTCGTAGGCCCGTTCGCCTACCTGCGCCCCGGCACCCGCCCTGCCGCCAGCGCCAAGGCCGGCAACTTCGTCGAGATCAAGAACTCTCAAGTCGGCGAGGGGACGAAGGTCCCGCACCTCTCCTATCTGGGCGACGCGGACGTGGGATCCGGCGCCAACGTCGGCGCGGGCACGATCACCGCCAACTACGACGGCTTTACCAAGAGCCGGACGAAGATCGGGGAACGTGCGCGAATCGGCGTCGACACGTCGCTGGTCGCCCCGGTCGATGTCGGCGACGACGCTTACACTGGCGCCGGTGCAGTGATCCGCGAGGACGTCCCGCCGGGCGCCCTCGGGGTCTCACAGGGTGAGCAGCGGAACATCGAGGGATTCGCAGAGCGCAAGAGGGCACACAAGGAAGCGCAAGAGAGCACGGGGGAGGACCAAGAATGAGCGTCATCGAGGAGCGCCCACAGGTGATCAGTTCGATCCCGCAGGACTACACCAAGCGCCTGATGGTCTTCGGCGGCCGCGCCTCCATGGAGCTGGCCGCTCGGATCGCCGGCCACCTCGACGTGGACCTCGGCACCGCCGACCTGCGCACCTTCGCCGACGGTGAGGTCTACGCCCGCTACGAGGAGTCCATCCGCGGGGCGGACGTCTTCCTGATCCAGTCCACCGCCGCCAACGAGGCGCACGACATGACGCCCAACGACGCGCTGATGGAGCTGCTCGCGATGGTCGACGCGGCCCAGGGCGCCTCCGCGCACCGGATCATCGCCGTCATGCCCTGGTACGGGTACGCCCGCCAGGACAAGAAGTCCCAGCCACGCGAGCCGATCACCGCTCGCGTGGTCGCCAAGTGCCTGGAGGCGGTGGGCGTCGATCGCGTGCTCACGATGGATCTGCACTCGGGTCAGGTCCAGGGGTTTTTCGAGGTCCCGGTGGACCACATGACCGCGATGCCCAACCTCACCCAGTACTTCATGGACCAGCAGTTCGACCACGACCTGGTGATCGTCTCGCCCGACGCCGGCCGGGTGAAGGTGGCCCGCAACTTCGCCCGCAAGCTCGGCGTCCACTGGGCCGTGATGGAGAAGGAGCGCCCCGCGCAGCAGGTCGCCGAGATCGGCTACGTCGTGGGCGACGTGAAGGGCAAGACGGCCGTCCTCGTCGACGACATGATCGACACGGCGGGCACGCTGTGCGCCGCCGCCGAGACGGTGATGGACGAGGGCGCCGCCCGCGTCATCGCCTGCGCCACGCACGGCGTCTTCTCCGGCCCCGCCTACGAGCGCCTGCCGTACGCCAACTCGGGGATCGAGCGCATCGTCGTCACCGACACGATCCCGCTTCGCCCGGGCGCCCCCGACAACATCACCGTGCTCTCAACGGCCAAGACCCTCGCCGACTCGATCCGCCGCATCTTCGGCGACGAGTCCGTCTCGGAGATCTTCGCAGGGGAGAACCAGCTCTTCTAGGGCTGGCTCTCCGAGCTCCTCGGCCGCTAGCCGAACCCCGGGTCCGAGATCTTCCAGTCGCCGTCGGGCGACTGCTCGAGCAAAACCGATCGCTGCTGCCGGCCCGGCTCGCCCTCGAGCTTCAGCTCGGTCTCGACACGGGCGCGGTTGCCGCTGACGTTCGAGAGCGTGATCCGTAGCTCGCTGCCCTCGAGCTGCTTGCCGACCAGCGTGCCCAGGATCTCCGCGCATCCCTCGAGGTCCTCCTGCGCTGCGATCGCGCCGGCCCGGACTTCGATGCCCTGGCGCGCCGCCTTCGTGAGCAGGTCGCAGAACGTCTTGAAGTCGCCCGCCCTGGCGGCGGCGAAGAACTCCTCGACCGTCTCCTGGGCCAGCTCCTCCTGGGTCGGCGGGTCGGAGAACGGCCCCACGTTGGCGATGGCGAGGACGGCCACGACGATCCCGACCACGAGCAGGACCGCGGCCACGCGCCGGCGGGTGTATTCGTCGAGGTAGCCCAAGCCGCGCTGACCGTACCGGGGACGGGCCTTCACGCGCGGCAACGGCCCGCCGCCCGGGCGCGACTAGATTCCCGCCCGTGGAGTCGTCGAGCCAGCTCCTGCGCATCGGTCACAAGGGGGCCGACGCCATCGTGCCCGGCAACACGATCGCGAGCTTCGAGGCTGCGGTCGAGCTGGGGGTGGACATCATCGAGCTGGACGTGCTGCGCCCGCGGGGCGACTTTCGCGAGGCGGAGGCATGGCCCCGCGCTTCCGGCGGCCCCGCCGCCGGCAGCGGCCCGTTGCTGGTGGCGCACGACTGGGGAGCGGCCGCTCGCGGCACCCCACCGACCCTCGACGAGGCGCTCGACGCCTTTACGCGCCCGCCACTGGAGGCGGTGCGGATCGATCTCGACCTCAAGGTGGCCGGGCGCGAGGACGAGATCGTGGCCGCGCTGCGGGAGCGCGATCTGCTGGGGCGGGCGATGGTCTCCGGCATGGAGGTCCCCGGCCTGCGCTGGCTCGCCCGCAAGGCACCGGAGGTCACGCTGGGCTGGACGGTTCCCCGCCTCACCAAGGACTGGCGCCGCAAGCCTGGAGTCGCCCTCATCCTCCCCGCCTGGAAGGCGTACATGCAGTGGCGCCTGCCCGCCAAGGTCGAGCGCGAGGCGCCTGAGCTGGGCGCCTGGGCCGTGTGGGTCTACCACCCGCTTATCACCCGGCGCCTCACGGAGACCGCCGCCGGCTCCGGCATCGCCGTGATCGCGTGGACCGTCGACACGGCCGCCCGGATGCGCGAGCTTCGCGACCTCGGCGTCCGCGGGATCGTCACCAACGACCCACGCCTTTTCTCCCAACTGGAGCACTAAAACCCCGGAAGTGTCCTGTTCTGCCCACATGCTGTGTGGGCTAGGTGTAGTTCCTCACCACGTTGTTCATCCGGGCCTCCTTGGAGGCTGGGGGTGCCAAAGCCACCCAGACCCAAGGAGGACACCGAATGAACATCCACGCTAACGCCCGCACCTGCCCGAAAAGCCGT
>JBPCKC010000045.1:0-12772 GCA_051004675.1 Solirubrobacterales bacterium | reverse complement strand
TTGGGTATCGGCTCTCGGACCGCTGGGATCGCGTCCTCCCCCTCCGGCTCCTCCTCGTGGCGGCCGCGGGCGCCTGCCTGCTGCTCCCGCTCCCCGAGACGGTCGCGCTGCTGGGGCTGTGCGTCGTCGTCGCCGAGCTGACGCTGGGCTTTTGCTGGGCGCCCGCCATGGCCTTGCTCTCCGACGTGGTGGAGCGCGCGGGCGTGGCCCAGTGGCTGGCCTTCGCCCTGGTCAACCTGGCATGGGCGGGCGGTCAGGTGCTGGGCGGATCCGGCGGCGCCGGGCTTGCCGACGCGGCGTCCGACGGGGTCACCTACGCGGTCGTCGCGGGCCTGCTGGGCGTCACGGGCCTCGCCGTCGCCCTCCGCGGCCCCCCGGACGCCGCTTTACCCGCAAGCGGGCCTATGGCCCCGGATCTCGGCAAGGCGACGAGAGTCGGAGCCGTGGGAGAGTGAGCCCGTGAACTTGAAGGCGCCCGCTCTGGACGTCGCGGCCGTGCTCGGCGAGGTCGGGCTGCCCGCCCCGATCGACGAGCTCGCCGCCCGGCGCTGGGATGCGATCGTCGTCGGCGCAGGCCACAACGGGCTGACGGCGGCCGCCTACCTCGCGCGCGCCGGCCGCTCGGTGCTGGTGCTGGAGCGGAGTGAGCGAATCGGCGGCGCGTGCACCCTCGAGCGGCCGTTCGACGACGCGCCCGGGTACGTGATCAGCCCCTGTGCGTACGTCGTGGGCCTGCTCGACGGCGTCGTCATCCGCGAGCTCGAGCTCGAGCGCCACGGATACCGCGTCACGCCCGCCGACCCGAACTCGTGGAGCCCGCTGCCCGACGGGACCTCGATGGCCGGGTTCCTCGACCACTCGGCGACGGTGGAGCACATGCGCTCGCAGGGGTTCAGCGAGCGCGACATCCGCGGCGTCGAGGCCTACGACGACGCCTTCCAGCGCCTGCGCGACGCGCTGCGGCGCGGCCCCGAGGGCGACACGTGGCAGCGCCCGTCGCCCAGTCGCGCGGGAATCGAGCGCATCCTGGGTGGCGACGCCGAGCTGACCTCGATGCTCTTCTCGGACTCCATCGGCGATGTGCTCGACCGCTACATCGACGACGAGCGGATCAAGCAGGCCCTCTTCGGGCAGGGCGTAATCGGCACCTTCGCGGGACCGCGCGATGCGGGCACGGCTTCGATCCACCTCATGCACTCCCAGGGGGACCTCCAGGGGCGCGGGTCGGTGTGGGGGTACGTCGAGGGCGGAATGGGGCGGATCTCGTTTGCCATCGCCGAGGCGGCGATCGAGGCGGGCGCCGTGATCGCGGCCGGGGTGGAGGTGGCCGGCATCGATCCCGGGGAGGGCGTCACGCTGGCGAGCGGCGAGTCCGTCGGGGCCCGCGTGGTGGTCGCGAACGCCGACCCCAAGCGCACCCTCGCGATGCTGGACGGCGCCGAGGTGCCGGCTCCCTACCGCGAGCGCCTCGAGGGCTGGCGGGTCGCCTCGCCCGTGGTGAAGCTGAATGCCGCCCTCTCGCGCCCGCCGGCCTTCACCGCGGCGGCGAACGGGGACGTGGATCCGCTCCGCGCGATGGTCTCGATCTCGCCGTCGCTCGACGAGGCGCAGGCGGCCGTCGAGGCGGCTCGCCGCGGCGAGCCGCGCTTCGGCTTCTGCGAGCTCTACTTCCAGACCGCCTACGACCCCTCGGTCGCCCCGGAAGGCAAGCACGTGATGAGCGTCTTCGCCCAGTACGCACCCTACGAGCTGGCGGAGGGGGACTGGGAGGGCAGGAGAGGCGAGGTGGCCGACCTCGTCCTCGACGCGATCGCCGAGCGGGCGCCCGACGTGCGCGATTGCATCGAGCACCTCCAGGTGCTCGGCCCCCCGGACATCGAGGAGCGCATCGGACTGAGCGGCGGTCACATCTTTCAGGGCGAGGCGCTGCCGGACCAGATGTGGGACCGTCGGCTTACCTGGCGCACGCCGGTCCAGGGCCTCTACTTGTGCGGGGCCGCCACGCACCCCGGCGGCTCGGTGATCGCCCTCAACGGGCGCGGCGCGGCGCGCGCCGTGCTTGGCGACACCGACGGCCTCTGATTCACGGGTTCCAGGGCGCTGGGCGTTCGCCCTAACGCCGACGGGTTCCAGGGTGCTAGGGCGGCGTTCGCCCTAGCGCCGCCCGGCCGGCTTCCGGCGCCGGCGCGAGCCCGAGTGGACCCGCTTGGGCCCGCCGTTCGAGCCGCCGGCGCGGTGATCACGGCGAGGCCCCCCGTTTGTGCGTTGGGAGCCGCCGTGGCCCGCGTTGCGGTGCTCGAGGCCGGTCGCGGCGAACTGCTCGCGCAGGTTCAGCTGGCGGGCGATCGTGGCGACGTCGCCGGCCTCCTCGCCCTTAACGAAGGTCACCCCGACCCCGCTTCGCCCGGCGCGGGCCGTGCGCCCGATCCGGTGGAGGTAGGCATCGGAGTCGCCTGGCGGATCGAAGTTGATCACGTGGCTGATGCCGTCCACGTCGATCCCGCGCGCGGCGACGTCGGTCGCGACCAGCGCATCGACGCGTCCGGCATCGAAGCTCGCGAGCGATCGCTCGCGCTGGTTTTGGGACTTGTTGCCGTGCATGGCGACGGCCTCGATACCGCGTGAGGAGAGCCGCTTGACGAGCCGGTCGGCGCCGCGCTTCGTGCGCACGAAGACCAGGGCGAGGTCGCGGTCCTCTCGAAGCTCGGAGACGAGCGCGTCCAGCTTCGACTCGTGCGAGACGCGCACGAACCGGTGCTCGACCTTGGTCGCCGGCCCCGGGGGGCTGTATGAATGGCGCACCGCGTCGTTGGTGTAGGCGTCGGCGATCCGCGCCACCTCCCCGTCCAGCGTCGCCGAGAACAGCAGGGTTTGGCGGTCGGGACGGGTCTTGCCGACGATCCGGTCGATGTCCGGGCGAAAGCCCATATCGAGCATGCGGTCGGCCTCGTCGAGGACCAAAAGCCGCACGTGCTCGAGCGAGACGTCGCCGCGGCCCATCAGGTCGAGCAGACGCCCGGGGGTCGCGACGAGGATGTGGGAGTGGCGTGCGTTCTTGGCCTGCTTGGCGATCCCGGCGCCGCCGTAGACGGCCGTCACCTTGAGCGCGCGAGCGTGGGCGAGGGGCCTCAGGTCCTCGACTATCTGGAGGGCCAGCTCGCGAGTCGGCGCGACGATGAGGGCCGCGGGGCGGCGTTCGTCGGCCTCGATCCGGTCGGCCATGGGCGCGGCGAAGGCGAGGGTCTTGCCCGAGCCCGTCGGCGAGCGGACCAGGAGGTCCTTGCCGGCGAGCGAGTCGCCGATCACGAGTTTTTGGATCGGGAACGGTTCCCTGATCCCCTGTTTGTTCAGTACTGCGGACACGGCGGGCGAGATGCCCAAGTCCGCGAAGGACTGGCTTGACATATGCGGGTACTCCTTCCACGGCCTCTGGGCCGTGTGGCGTGATTCGGAGAGTTCGACTAGTCCGAACCGCGCCTTGGCGCACCGGTGAAGAGACGAAACCTCGCGGACAACTGTTGCCCGCCGCCGGTGACGCTAGCAGCCCGCAGGCCGTGAGCACGCCGTCCACCGCAGCCGGGGTCAGATTTCGCAGGGGGGGTCTGACCCCTCACAGGTCGATAGCCGTGCCGGCCGGGCCAAGGTTGACGATCCGCGTCGGCCCCGCCTGCGAGGTGGCCCCCCAGCTCTCGTGGATGTGGCCGCAGACGGCCAGTTGCGGCCCGGCGTCCTCGATCGCCGCGGCGATCGCCCGGCTGCCCAGGTGATGGCCCGCGGATGAGGTGTCCGCGTGGCCGAAGGGCGGCGAGTGGGCGATGAGGACGGCGTTCTCGGCCAGTCCCTCCAGCATCACCGCGGCCTCCTGTTCGTCGAGGTCGAAGCTCCAGTCCCAGGGTGTGGTGGGGACCCCGGCCCCGAGGCCCCAGAACGAGACGCCGCCAACCTCCGCGCCCTCGCCATGAAGGACGGTGGCGGCGTCCCAGTCCTCGCAAGCAGCCCTGAGGTCGTCCTCGCGCTCGTTGTTGCCCGGCACGAGCAGCGTGGGCCTCGCGATCGGCATGAGCGCCTCGATCGTCTCGTCGAGGCCGGCGTGGACCGAGGCGAAGTCCCCGGCGCCGATGACCAGGTCGGCGTCTTCGCTGGCCGCGACCAGCCGCTCGGCGCCCGCGAGGTCGCAGTGGAGGTCGCTGAAGGCGAGGATTCTCATGCGGGGAATCCTCGCACGTCGAGCGAGACTACCCCGTATGGGGGAGATATGAAGGAAGTGTTGCAAGTGTGAGCGTTCTCACACATATATGCCGGCGGCGCTGTCACTCTGCTCGGCCGCATGACAACTCGAACTACATCCCTAACCGTGACCGCCGTCCTCGCGCTCGTAGGCGCCGGCGCCGCCCAGGCTACCGGCGCTCCGGCGAATGCCGGCTCCGCCGAGCTGAGCCTGCTCGAGCGACCCGTCAACCGGCTGGAGCGCTCGATCGACCTTCACCGGGAGCGCATTGAACGCATCGAACGCCGTCGCGAGGCTGCGCGCAAGGCGCGCGAGCCCGACTTCCAGACGCCGGAGAGCCTCGGCGTCTCGCAGTCCACGCTCGACACGATCGCGAGCTGTGAGTCCGGTGGCAACCCCGCCGCGGTGTCCCCGGACGGGACCTACCGGGGCAAGTATCAGTTCGATTCCGGCACCTGGGCCGCGATGGGCGGCAGCGGCGACCCCGCCGCGGCCCCCGAGGCCGAGCAGGACATGCGAGCGGCGATGCTCTACAGCCAGGCCGGCTCGAGCCCCTGGCCCGTCTGCGGCGCCTAGACGGCCCGGCAAGCGGGCTTCACCTCTGCGCCCGCCTGCCGATGAGAGGGGGGTGGCCGTGAGTGACCTCGTACTGGTCCAGGGGATGGACGACACCCGCGCGACGCTGCGGCGCTGGAACGCCAGCCCGGGTCCCATCGTTCGTGCCTGGGCGACCGGCGCGATCTGCGTCGCCGCCGCGATGCTCACAGGCGTCCTGGTGATCGCGACGCTCGCGACCCCCGACCCCACTTCGCTTTGGATCGCCGGCATCAGCGGGCCGGTCGAGCTCGACGACGTGGCGAGCATCCTCTGGCGAAACTCGCTGGTGCTGGCGCTCCACGCCTTCGCCTGCGTCGCCGGCTTCATCGCCGGGGCTTCGCTGCCGCTCACGGCCGCTCGTCACACCGGCATCGCCCGGTGGATCCACGAGAAGGCCCGGCCGATCGCGCTGGCCTGGGTCGTGATCGTGACCTGCTTCTCGCTCGTCGCTCAGACCTACATCCTGGGCTCCGAGGGGTCGACCCTCTCCGCGCAGCTCGGGATCTCGCCCGGCGTACTCGTCCTCACGGTCTTCCCGCATGCGCTCCCCGAGCTGGTGGCGCTGTTCCTGCCGCTGGCCGCTTGGACCCTGGCCAGCCGCCGCGACGAGTGGAACCAGCTCTTGGCGGCGACCTTCGCCACGACTGCGATCGCGATCCCGATCCTGGTCGCAACGGCCAGCTGGGAGGCCTACGTGTGGCCGCGGCTGCTCCAGCTCGCCTCGCCGATCACGTAGGGCCGGCGGCCGGCTCAGCCCCGGCGGGGGCCTCTTCGCCCAGCAGGGCGCGGCGCAGGACCCGCTTCTCCTCGTCGAAGAGGAATCCCCAGAGATGCTTTCGCTCCAGCCGGGTCCGCCGCTTCGTCTCCAGCACCGCGGAGCGCGGAAGCCCGGCGATCTTCTGGGCCAGCTCGAGCGAGCGGGCTACGACGTCGCCTGCGGCCACCTCGCGCACGATCATTAGGCGCTTGGCCTCCGCGGCTCCTACCGTCCGTCCGGTCAGGCAGAGCTCCTGTGCCACGGTGGCCGGCAGCACGGCCCGGGCCGCTGCGTAGCTGGGCGGAATGCCCTGGGGCAACTCGGGATAGCCGAAGACCGCTTCCGGGCTCGCGATGCGCAGGTCGCACAGCAGCGAGAGGGCGAACCCCCCGGCGAGGGCGGGGCCGTTGACAGCCGCGACGACGGGCTGGGCGCAGTCGCTGACCGCCTCGAAGGCCAGCGTGGAGCTCTCGACCAGGCGGCGGCGATGCTCACGGTCGCCGCCGAACTCGGTGGTGTCCATGCCCGAGCAGAACGCCGATCCGGCGCCGGTGAGGACCACGCAGCCCACCCCGTCGTCGCCGGAGAGCTCGCCGAAGGCGACCGCCAGCTCCTCCCGGAGCTCGATCGAGAGGGCGTTGCGCTTCTGCGGCCTGGAGAGCGTGACGAGTGCCACGTCTTCGTCCCGATCGATCGCCAGCGGCCTCGGCACGCGCGCGATCCTAGACCGCGTGGGGGTTCGGGGGGCCGGCACCGTGGGCCGGTACGGGCAGCCCGCGGCTGGGAGGGTCAGCCGTGCGGCCTGGCGCCAGGGGTGCGCCCGGCGCCCGACGATGCGCGGGTGATGCGGATCTCGCCGTCGCCCTCGGCCTCGAGCAGGCCGGGCTGGAACCTGCGGATCTGCTCGGTGAGACAGTCCGGGCACGAGCACTCCGGCCGCTTGATGCCTGTGACGGGGCAAAACGACGTGACCACCTTGGACGCCTGCTCCATCGCGCTCGACATTAGAGCCACCGCCGGGCGGAAAAAGCCTGCCCTCGCCAGGGGGCGCCCGGGCGTGCGAGACTCGGGGCCGTGGGCGAGCAGATCCCCGAGGAGCGTGCCGTGGTGGAGCCACCCCCCGCCGGCCCCGGCGAGCTTGGCCGGACCCCGTCCGAGGCCGTCGCGGGAGCCGCCGTGCGGGCCCCGACGAGGGGAAACCGCAGGCTGGAGGCGCTCCTGGAGGGCATGAACGCCGACCTCGAGGTGCGCGGCTGGTGGCACATGGCCCAGGTCACCTCCGAACGGCTCGGCATGTCGGACCACTCGTGGGTGCACGTCCAGATCGTGCTCAACATCGCGCTCCGCCTGCTCCGCCTGCTGGCCAAGGCCGGCGTGAACGGCGCGCTCGTCACCGACCACGGCCTGCACGGCCGTGACTCCGAGGTGGTCGCCGCCGCCGGCGCGCTGCTCCACGACGTGGGCATGTCGATTCACAGGGTGGATCACGAGGCCTTCAGCCTGTTCCTGGCCGAGCGCAAGCTGCGCGAGCTGCTCGCGGAGGTCTACGACGAGCCCGACCGGACGGTCGTCGTCTCCGAGGCGCTCCACACGATCATCGGCCACCGTCGACGGGGAGAGCCGTACACGATCGAGGCGGGCGTCGTGCGGGTCGCCGACGCCCTCGACATGGCGCAGGGCCGCTCCAGGCTGCCGGTGGACGCCGGGCAGATGGGCATCCACGCGATCTCCGCGGCCGCGGTCGACCAGGTGAACATCTCGGCCGGGACCGAGCGGGCCGTCCGGATCGAGATCGAGCTGAACAACTCCGCCGGAATCTTCCAGGTCGATGACCTGCTCGCGACGAAGCTGCGCGGCACGCCACTCTCCGAGCACGTGGAAGTGGTCGCGTCGGTCGCGGGCGAGACCGAGAAGCGCCTGCTCTCGGAGTTCCGGATCGGCGGCGGCGAAGCCTGAGCTTCACCCTGGCCCGTCGGGGCGAGGTTCAGACGCCGGCGCCCTCGCCGCCGCGGCCCTCGCCCGCCGCGAAGCGCGCCGCGCCCAGCACTCCCGTGATCACGGAGTCGCGGCCGAGGCGCTCCTCCATCGCGAGCGCATCGGAGGGTGGAAGGCCGGCGCCCTCGATCGCGGCGAGGCGGTCGGAGAGCATCGTCGGCTGCGGGAAGGCCGCGAGCCCCTCGGCGATCTCGAGGGCGCGGTCGAGGTGCCGGCCCTCACCGACGACCTCGTTCAGAAGGCCCCATTCGTGCGCCTCCGAGGCCTCGACGATGCGCCCGGTGAGGATCAGCTCGAGGGCGCGGCCCATGCCCACCACCAGCGGCAGGCGCTGCGTCCCGCCGTCGATCAGCGGTACCCCCCAGCGGCGCTCCGGGTAGCCCAGGCGGGCGGTGGACGTCGCGATTCGCAGGTCGCACCACAGCGCCAGCTCCAGGCCCCCGGCGAGGCAGTAGCCGGAGATCGCCGCGATCGTCGGCTTCGGCGAAGTCAGCCGGGTGAAGCCCATGGGGCCGTCCGGGACGGCGTCGAGCCACTCGTCCACCGCCGTGGCCGGGTCGTCGCCGGAGAACTCGGCGCCGCGTTCGGCGACGGCTTTCAGGTCCGCGCCCGCGCAGAAGGCCTCGGGTCCATCGCCGGTCACGACGAGCACGCGCGCCTCGTCGTCGGCCACGAACCGGTTGTAGGCCTCCAGCAGCTCCGCGGCGGTCTCCGCGTCGACCGCGTTGCGCCGCTCGGGCCGGGTGATGGTGAGGACGGCCGCCGCGCCGCTCCGCTCGTAGGAGGTATTGGCCATGGGCCGGACTCTATGCGGCCACTCCTCCGGCGGGCCGTCTGTCGCGGCGGGGGTACCTGAAAGGCTAGGGCCATGTTCGAGGGTGAGGCCGTGCTGATCGCGGGTGGGCTGATGGCCATCGCGCTGCTCGCCTCGCTCGTCGCGGCCCAGATTCGCGTGCCCGGTCTGGTGCTCTTCCTGGGGATCGGAATGCTCGTCGGCTCGGACGCTCTGGGGTGGGTCGACTTCAGCGACTACGAGCTGGAGCGCGATGTCGGCGTGCTGGCGATCGCCTTGATCATCTTCGAGGGCGGCCTCGCGGCCGGGTTCTCCGAGATCCGGCCGGTCCTGCGGCCGGCGATCGCGCTCGCCGTCCTGGGGACGATCGCGACCGCGGTGGTCACCGGGTTCGCCGCCGCCTGGCTGTTTGACCTCTCGATCCTCGAGGGGATGCTGCTCGGGTCGATCGTGGCCTCTACCGACGCGGCCGCGATCTTCGCCGTGCTGCGCGGGTCGACTCTTCGCCGGCGCCTCGCGCGGACACTCGAGGGCGAGGCCGGATTCAACGATCCGGTGGCCGCCCTGTTGGTCCTCGGGTTCATCGACTGGATCCAGGACCCCGGCTACGGGGTCGTGGACATGGCGGGCTCGATGGCGCTGGAGCTGGGGATCGGCCTGGCGGCGGGCCTGGCCGTCGGCTGGGCGTCCGTCTGGGCGTTCAAGACCCTGAAGTTCGGCTCGTCGGGCCTCTACCCGGTGGCCTCGATCACCGCGGCGGCGCTCGCCTTCGGGCTCGCCGAGGTCGCCCACGGCTCCGGGTTCCTCTCCGTCTACCTGACCGGTCTGATGCTGGGCTCGGCGCGGATCCCCGCCAAGCGCTCGATCGTCACCTTTCACGAGGGCCTCGCCTGGGTCGCGCAGCTCATCACTTTCCTCACCCTGGGCCTGCTGGTCTTCCCCTCGGCGCTGCCGGACGTCGCCGTGGAGGGGACGATCCTCGCGCTGGTCCTGGCCGTCGTCGCGCGGCCCCTCGCCACCTACCTCGCGACGGTGGGCGCCGGCTTCACCCTCGCCGAGCGCACCGCGCTGGGCTGGGCGGGTCTGCGCGGAGCGATCCCGGTCGTGTTCGCGACGTTCCCGGTGATCGCCGGCGTGGGCCAGGGCACGCAGATCTTCAACATCGTCTTCTTCGCCGTGCTCGTCTCGACGGTGCTTCAGGGCACGACGTTCGAGTACGTGGCCCGGGCGCTGCGGGTGACCACCAGCCGCCCGGCGCTGCCGAAGCCGCTCACCGAGACCGGGACGATCCGCGCGCTCGGTGCGGAGGTGGTGGAGTACCCGGTCGCTGCCGACGACGCGGCGGTCGGAGCCCGGGTTCGCGACCTCGGCCTGCCCCGCGACGCCTTGGTCAACGTGATCATCCGCGACGATCGCGCCCTGCTTCCCCGGGGGTCCACCCGGATCGAGGCCCACGACAGCATCCACATGGTCATCAGCCAGGATGTCGCCGGCGAGCTGGAGGGCCTGCTGTACCGCTGGCATCACGGGCCCGTGGGGCCCACCCCGCGGCCGCGCCCCCGGCTGCGGGGCGGCCTGCCCGTCTACACGGTGCGCCGCTGGGAGGAGGGCGACGGCGATCCCGCCCATCCGCGCGGCGTCCTGGGCATCCCGGTCGTCGACCAGCTGCGCTCGCGCCAGGACCGCCCCGGAGCGCTGCTCGTCCTCGACGACGGGCGCTACGCCGTCAGCGGCCCTCTCCTGGCCGTCGGTAGCGCCACGCAGGTGCAGGCACATGCGCGCAAGCGCGCCGGCCTCGCCTCGAGCGACGCCGAGCGCGCCTGGTGGCAGGAGGTGATCGGCGCGTTGGCGGTGTAGGGCCCGCGCCCGGCTGAACCGGCCCCGCCCTACGGGCGGCGCAGGCGCTCGAGCTCTTCGCGCATGCGTTCCTTGCGCCCCTCGAGCCGGCCCTGCCAGATCGAGAGCACGATCACGAGGACCGTGAAGAAGATCATCACGCCGAAGGCGAAGAAGGTGACGACCTTGTCGTCGGTTCGGCCCCAGAGGCCGACGCCGTCGGCGGCCATCGCGCCTGGAGCGGACAGCAGCAGCGCGCCGACCGCGAGGGCGACGAGCGAGACGAAGGTGCTAATACGCGTCACGTCGCGAACTCTACCGTCCCTCGCGGGTCAGCTGATCGCGCCGGAGGCGGCGAGTGCGATGACCAGGATTCCGAGCGGGATCCGGTAGGCGACGAAGATCGCGAGCGAGTGGTTGGCCAGGTAGCTCAGCAGCCAGGCGATCGCGGCGTAGCCGGTGAAGAAGGCTGCGATCGAGGCTATGACGGTGGCTGCAACGGAGGCGTTATCGCTCTCGCCGCCGATCTCGCGCAGCTCGAAGAGGCCGCTCAGGACCACGGCGGGGACCGACAGTAGGAACGAGTATCGAGCGGCGGCCGCCCGGTCGAAGTTGCGAAAGAGGCCGGCCGAAATCGTCGCCCCGGAGCGCGAGACCCCGGGGACGAGGGCGAGCGCCTGCGCGAAGCCGATGAAGAGCCCGTCTTTCGCGTCCATCTCAGCGATCTCGCGTGAGCGCTTCCCGGCGTGCTCAGCGAGGAGCATCACGAACGAGAAGAGGATCAACATGGATCCGATCAGGTAGAGGTCGCGCGCGCCCGACTCGATCTGGTCGCTGAACGCGAGCCCGAAGATCGAGATCGGGATCGTCCCGAGCACGATGAACCAGCCGAGCTTCGAGTCCGTGGAGCGCTCTCGCCACGGCCAGCGCAGCTCGCGGAGGAAGGCGACGACGATCCCCCAGAGGTCGCGGCGGAAGTACACGAGGACCGCGGCCATGGTCCCGAGCTGGATCACGGCCGTGAACGCCGCGCCGGGGTCCTCCCAGCCGAAGAAGGCGGGAACGATCCGGAGGTGCCCGCTGGAGGAGATCGGCAGGAACTCGGTCAGCCCCTGGACGACCCCGAGGACGATGGCCTCGATCGCACTCACCGGCTGAGGCTATCTGCGCACTCAAGGAAGCGGGCCGTCGAAGGCGACGATCACCGGGCCCCAGACGGTTTCTGCGATCGCAACCAGCAACCCGGCGGCGCCGAGGGTGCCCCGGCGTTGAGGAACGCGAACCGGCCCCGAATCGTTCAGGGCCGGCCCGCCTTCCGCGAAGATGAGCGCGCGACCCGGGGCAGGGAGCAGGTCGCGCGCCGCACGAGAGAGGATCTCGCCTGCCGCACTTTGGCTGAGCACCCACGCTCAGGCGTGAACATCCGGGGAACACTCCTGTGAAAACCCTGTGAACGGATTGTCAAACCGTGGCGACGCCCTCTACCATGGCCGGTGCTCCACTGGCTTGGGGGCAGGCATGAATACACAGCCCGGAACAGTCCGCCTTGCCGTAATCGACACCGACAGCGGCTTCATCCGCGTCCTCGAGCGCCGCTTCGAGGCCGCCGGCTGGGAGTACCGCGTCCTCGCGGGCGCCGTGCCGGCCGAGGAGCTGGTGGCGATGAAGTTGAACGCTCTGGTCGTCGACCTCTCGGTCCTCGGCAGCGAGGGCTGGGACTTCCTCGAACGCATCTCCGGGATGCTGCCGGGCCTGGGGATCGTGGTCTGCACTCAGGATTCGACCGTGGCCCAGCGGGTCCGGGGCCTTCGCCTCGGCGCCGACGACTGGGTCTCCAAGCCCGCCCATCCCGAGGAGGTCGCCGCCCGCGTTGAGGCCGTGGTCAGGCGCCGGAAGCACAGCCAGCCGAAGGCCGACGCCGGCCCCCTGGTGGCGGGCGAGGTCGAGGTTCGTCCCGATCAGTTCCAGGCCTTCGTTTCCGGGCGCAGCCTTGGCTTCACCCGGCGTGAGTTCGAGCTGCTGCAGGTGCTCGCCGACGGCCAGGGCAAGGTGATCGAGCGGGAGGACCTCTATCAGCGGGTCTGGGGCTACGCGATGGCCCACGGCGACCGCTCGGTCGACGTCTTCATCCGCAAGCTGCGGGCGAAGCTCCAAAAGCACTCACCGAGCTGGGCATACATTCACACCCACTTCGGCGTCGGCTACCGCTTCGAGCCGGAGCACGAGGTGCCCGCCGCCGCCGACACGCCCGTCCCGGCCGCCGAGCCCGAGCTAGTCGACGGGCTCCGGGGCGAACCGGTAGCCGCTGCGGAAGTCCGTGTGGATGTAGGCGACGCCGGGGATCCGGCGCCGTAGCTGCGCGCGCAGGCGGGCGATCGCTACGTCAACGGCGCGCGGCCCGGCCTCGGTGCCTGCTCCCCAGACGGCTGCCATCAGCTGCTCGCGCGAGCGCGCTCGCCCGGCGTAACGCAGCAGCTCCACCAGCCGGCCGAGCTGGCTCGGGGCCAGCTGCAGCTGGCGCCCGTCGGTCAACACGACCCGATCCGCGGCGCGGATCTCGAGCCGC
>JBPCKC010000044.1:0-9681 GCA_051004675.1 Solirubrobacterales bacterium | reverse complement strand
CCAGAGCAACAAACCGATCCTCCGTCGCGAACAAGAACGGGACCCCGTAGTAGGCGAGGAGTGCGCTGGCTTGGGAGTCGCCTCGGCCGCAGGCGGCAAACGTGTCGAGATAGTCCCCGAACCACGCATCGAGCTGGGCTCCGTCCACGACTACATAACGATAGTCCAAAAGTGGCGCTTTCAATGCGAAGCGGGTGCCGCCAAGAGCCCGGGCTGCCAGGAGTACCGCCCCATTTCGACAAGCCTGGCGCTACCAGCCTTGATGGTCCGGCCCTAAGTACCGCTTCTCGTTCGAAGCGCCCAACTCTGAAGCCGGCAGGGACGACATATAGTCGGGAAAACTCAGCGAATCAACCAAGGGGAGAGCATGGCGATTTTGATGATCCACGACGCCCCCGGCGGCACGCAGGAGCAGTACGAGGAGGTTGGCGCCCGTCTGGCCCAGAGCGGGGCGTTCGATTCGCTAAGCGACTGGCCAACCGAGGGAATCCTTAGCCATGCCGCTGGTCCCACGGACGAGGGCTGGCGGGTGGTCGATGTCTGGGAGTCCGAAGAGGCTTTCCAGCGCTTCGGAGAAAAGATCGGCCCCGTGCTGCAAGAGGTCGGCTTCCCAGGCGAGCCCAAGGTCTTTCCGCTCCACAACTTCGTCAAGTAGACGCGCAGCACGGCGCCTCGGAACGCGCTTCCTTGGTACTGGGGTACTGACCCGCACGCCGGGAACGTCGCTGAGCCCGATATGCCGCGGTGTGAGCGACGGACGTTCGGCCGCCGGGGCCTCAGCAGCCCGCGCCCTGAACCCGCTCGCCGCCGTACCTCGGCTTGTTGGGCACCCGCCAGGAGATCGCCTCCTGGTAGGGGGACCGGCGCAAGCCGTGGTCGAACTCGGGGTCACGCCCAGCGCCGTTCGCCAGATGGGTGTCGTTGACGAACGGGTGGGCGAAGCAGTCGTCGGCGACGAGTCCCTGGTAGTCGCCGATGAACTGGCCGGAGGCCGAGATCGGCGGGCGCTGCTCCGGATCCCACATGTCGTGCGAGACGCGGACGTCCTCGAAGGTCTGGCCTCCGTCGTTGGATCGCGACAGATACGTGTCGATGTAGAAGTTGTCCGGGTCCTTGCGGCGGTCGAAGTAGGAGATGTTCAGCTGGCCCGACGGGGTCACCGCGGGAGCCGGCTGGATCTGGTCGGCGTCGCCGTCGTCGGCGTTCACCTTGTCGGGGCCCTCCCAGATCGCCCCGCCGTTCGTCGAGCGCACGAGCATGATGTCCGCCTGCATCTCGTCGGCGTCCTCAGCGGAGGCCGGCCTGTACTCGGCGTACGTCGTGTAGAGCTCGCCCTCTTCAGGTCCGGTGGCCATGATCGGGATCGACAGATTGCGGAACTGCTGGCCTGGAAACTGTGTGGGAATTATGTCGACCTGGGTAACGAGGGTGGCAGGCGCCCAGGTAAGGCCGCCGTCGAGGCTCTCGGAGAACCAGTACTCACCCGGCAGTGAGGTGAGCGTGGGCGTGTAGTTGAGCCACGTGGCGTAGAAGCGATCGGGGTTCACCTGATCGGCGACAACGCTCACACCGATCACGAGCTGCTGGCTCGGCGGCGAGATCGGGACCGGCTCGCCGGGCCAGCTCTTGCCGCCGTCGGTCGAGCGCTCGCAAACCGTCTGCTGCTTGATGGCCGGGACGATGTTCTGGCCCCAGCAGGCGACGATCGGCCCCGGCTCGCCGTCGTCATCGGGGCCGGCGTTGTTGACCGCGAACGTGTTCTTGTCGTCTACGAAGTCGGCCTGCGTGTTCTCGTCTGGATACGCGTTGATGATGATCCGCTTGGACCAGGACTTGCCGCGCCGCAAGTCCTTACGCGAGGGCGTCTTCCACCGGTGGAAGCTCATCCCCCAGCCGTTGCCGTGGTCGAACGGCGGGCTGTCGAGCACCATGAGGTACGCCGTGCCCTCGTCATCGAACGCGACCCACGGATCGGAGGTGATGTATTCCTCGCCGAAGTCACCGCCGCGGCGCTCCGGGGCGAGCGCGTTCACGTTGCCAGCCTTTCGGAACGGCCTTCCGATCTCACTCACCTCGCCGCGCAGCTTCGACGGCAGGACGTTGAACGGCCCGGGTCCGCCGTCCTCCTCACCGGTTCCCTCGCGGCCCGGGTTGTCGCGCGGATAGCAGTAGTTGTCCGAGGGCCACGTCTCCTCGGGAGCCTTGGCGGGCTTGCACGTGCGCGTCTGCCCGAGGTCGCGCCAGCTCCTCCCACCGTTGAACGACACGTAGGTGCCGACCTTGAACTCGTACTCGCGAAGCGAGTCGCGATCACGGTTGTAGAACTTCGAGCCGGCGATCAGAAGGTCGGGATCGGTCGGGCTCTGCGCGACGTGCATCTCCGAGTGCGACCTGAACCCCTTGCGCGGGCTGCTGGCAAGCACGTCCTGAAGCCCGTCGGGGCTATCGATGTCGGGGGGACGGGGGGCGCGCCTGCCGGTGATCTCGAACTCGGCGCTCCCGTGGTAGGAGGACGCGGTCACCTGGTAGTACACGACGTGGATCCGGTAGTAGCCGTCGGCCTCGGGGATCTCCGCGGTCTCCTCCGCCCCGGGCAGCCCCGCCGACGTATCGACGAGAGTGCCGACCTTCCCGTCGCGGTTGCTCTTGTAGATGTAGAGGTCGAAGTCGCTTGCGGGGACGGTGAAGTCGCCGATGTCCACGCGGACGCCCCCGCCCCGCGTGTCCCAGTAGTCGTTCGGGGCCCGGACCCGCAGCAGGGTGACGTCGCAGAACTCCTCGAGGCTGTTCCCGCAGGGCTTGCCGCTGGCGGCGTCGTAGCTCTGGTTCGTGCCGTTGCCGAGCGTCCCGTCCCAGGACCCCGCCTCCTGCGGGGTCACCGTCACCTCGCGGTCCGGCGGCTTCGCCGTCGCAGCAGCCGGCAGGGCGAAGGTCAGCAAGGCGCCCGCCAGCAGAGCGAGCGTTGCCGCGCGCCCCGCAATCCCCCCGGATCGCGTCCCGTTCCTCATCACCGGCCGAAGGATTAGCAAATCGTTCCCTGTCATGCGGTCACAGGCCCACCGAGGAAGAGGTCTACGAGGCGCTCGGAGAGGTCAATCCCGTTGAGGCGGTCGAGTCCGGTACGCGTCGCGGGGTGGCGGAGATGGCTAAGGCCTTTCGCGGCCTCGAAGAAGGTTTCGATGAGTCGCGGCACCAACTTCGTCGGCTCTACGGGACCGGGGATGTCCTGGTTGCAGACGTCGTGTTTGTCGCTCGCAGCGGCGGAAGCAAGATCGATGTCGTCCAGGACGAGGCCCATACGTGGACTTTTCGCGAAGGCAAGATCGCTCGATTCGAGTGGGGTCGAAATCTGGCAGCGGCCCTCGAAGCCGCTGGGCTGGGGCGCTAGCGCTTTGGGCCACGAATGAGCGGCCTGATCGCGACCGCCGCCCCACCGAGCGTCCTGCCTGGCCCACCCGCGGGGTGAAGAGAACAGGACGCTTCGGCCGGTCAGGCGGGCGCTTCGGCTTCGGCCTCGGCTTCGGCGGCCGCCACCGGGGCCGGGGTCAAGGCGGCGGCGGCGATCACCAGGGCGAAGGCCAGCAATCGCACGGTGAAGGCGAGCGGCTCCTCCGGCAGCGGCTCGTCGAAGACGATCGGCCCCGCGGCGATCGTGCAGACGTTGGCGGCGACGCTGGTGAGGGCGATCACCGGCACCGCCTTGCCGATCTGCAGGCTCCTCGCCGATACCACGAGCCCCGCGAACGAGGCGAGCGCGATCACGAGCGCGAGCGGATGCACCAGGATCGCCAGGATCGGCTCGTCGCCCAGCGCGCCCGACAGCCCCTTGATCGCCGTGTCCGATGCCGCCCAGAACAGGCCCGCCGAGACCCCGAAGAGGATCCCGCCGCGCGCAGCCGACACCCGCGCTGAGGCGGCGACGCCAACCGCGGCGGCCGCCACCAGCCCGACGTAAAGGGCGAGGGTGGCCGGGTCGTAGTCGGAGTGCGCCTCGTCGCCCGCGCCCTCGAGGGTTGCCGCCAGGAACGCCAGACCGAGCGCAGCAAGGGCGACGCCCACCCACTCGCGCCGGGTCACACGGTGCGCGAACAGGCGGTCCGCGCAGACCGTGAGCAGCACCAGGCCGCCGGCGATCACGGACTGGACGAGGGAGATCGGCGCGAGGGCCAGCGCCCCGACGTGGAACCCCCACGAGGCGGTGGCGATCAGGATGCCCAGGGTGTAGGCCCGGGAGCGAAAGAGCACCAGCGAGGTGCGCAGCGGGTGGCGCAGGCTCACCGGCGGCGACTCCACGGCGCCGCGGTGCTTGTAGAGGAAGCCGACCACCGAGGCGAACGCGGTCGCGACGGCGAGCAGCAGGCCGACCTGGACCGAGAGGCTCACGGGCAGGCGAGGCTAGCGAGGGGGCGCGGCGGTCGGGCGACCAGGCGGACGGGCGGCCTGCTCAGACGAGGCGGGCGGCCTGCTCAGGCGACGGTGGGAGGAGGCTCGTCGCCCGGCTCGTCGGCGGCGGGCTGGATCTCGCCGTCCGGCGGCTCGGCGAGGATCTCCTCCGGGGCTCTGGGCTCGCGGCCGAGCTGGATCGCCCGGATCGCGTGCTCGTCGGGAAGCTTCGCCAGGACCTCCTCAACGAGCCCTCGGATCTCGGCCTCGTCGTGCCCGAAGTCGTCGCGCAGGGCCCGGAGTGCCGTGTGTGTGACCTTGAGCTGCTTGGGGTTCAGTTCGAGGTGATACCTGAAGGGGCTGGCGTCGCCCTCGTCTTCCATGTCCCCAATGTTACGTGCGGGTCCGCAGCGGCGCGCGCGGGAGCCTTGTCGCCTACCCTGGATGCGTGCTGAGGCTAAGGGATCGCGGTCGCTCGCCGCGGATCAGGACGTTGATGACCCTCGCCCTGACGGGGGCGCTTCTCGCCGGGGACGGCGCCGGCGCGGCGACCCTCGACGTCGCCAAGACCCCGGCCCAGGTCCGTGACTACTGGACGGCCGAGCGCATGGAATCAGCGATCCCGCTGGGGCCGCTGGGGGAGAGCTCCGCGCCCGCCGCCAAGCGGGGCACCATCGCCACTCGCGTCAGGCATGTCAGGCGGCCGGGCAAGCGAACCCACGGCAAGGTCTTTCTCACGCTGAACGGTTTGAACTACGTCTGCTCGGCCACCTCGGTCGACGCGCCGAGCGGCAGCCTGGTCTGGACGGCAGGGCACTGCGTATACGAGCCGGATCCATTGGGCGGCGGCAGCTTCGCGACCAACTGGACTTTCGTGCCGGCCTACAACAAGGGCAATAAGCCGTTTGGCCAATGGCCGGCGACGAAGCTCAACGCCACCAACCAATGGGAGGGCTCGGGAGGCGTGGGCTGCGTGCCCACCCTCACCTTCTGCGGCAACCCCTCCTTCGACCTCGCGGCGGCGAACGTCGCCACGGTCGGCGGCAAGACCCTCAAGCAGAGGGTGGGGACCAGGGGGATCGTGTTCAACGGCCCCCGCGACGTGGTCTATCGCCCCTTCGGATATCCGGCGGCCGGGCAGTTCAACGGCCAGCAGATGTACAAGTGCCGGTCGGCCTACGGTGGCGACGACAGCGGCGACGATCCGAAGCCGATGCGGATCAACTGCGACATGACCGGCGGCTCGAGCGGCGGCGGCTGGGTCACGGACGGCAAGGTCGCATCGGTCATCTCGTACGGCTACCAGGGCGAGCCGAACCACCTCTACGGCCCCTACCAGGGCGCCGCGGCCCAGACCCTCTACGACTCGCTGAAGAACGGCTAGCTCGGAGGAGCATGATCGGCACACATTTGGCAACACCTACTGAGGTGAATCCGGCATGAGTTCGAGCTCGGAGGCTGGTAGGGGATCGCGACGGGTAGCCGGAGGGAGTTCCTTGCTCGCGCTCGCGTCGGCCGCTGTGCTGGTCACTGGAGCCTGGCAAGCGCTCGCCGGTCAATCTCCATCGCCGCGGGAACCGGAACACTGGTTCGAGTCCGGAAGCGAGGAAACCGAGTTCGCATGGACCCGGGAGGCAGCGTCGACGCAGAGCACGAAGTTCGAGTCGATTCCGGCTCTTGATGGCCTACCCACGTGCGACGTGCAAGGAGTCGTTGCGCACGTGGGACTCGAGCTAAGCGGCGCGCCTGTCGATGTGCGCGTAAGAATGGGAGATGGCGACCATTCGGAGATCCTGAAGCCCGGAGGCGTGCACTTCGTGCCTCCCGCGGGCGACTCGAGCGCCTTCTCATTCAGCTATGGGAAGCGCGTCCCTGGGAAGCTCATCGATGCTTTCTCCGTCGAGTGGCGTTCGCCCTCAGGCCTGCCGGTCGAGCTATCCAAGGGAACGCTCCGGCTTGAGCACGGAGCGCAGGACCGATTCAGCTGCGGGTAGATCGTCGCGTCGAGGGGAGCGACGCGGGGGCGGTCTCGGACGGCTCGGGTTCGCGCTCCGCGGAGGCCGACTCGGCGGCGTCGAGGAGCTCCGCGATCGCGTGCTCGATCCCGCCCCCGAGCTGATCGACGTCGTCGATCGCGTCGTAGTCGGCCAGCAGGCCGAAGTTGATCGAGCCGTTGTAGCTCATGATCGCGACGAACAGGGCCTGGTTGGGTGGCAGGAACCCGACGGGGAAGATGTCCTGCAGCTCGCGCCCGAGCACGTAGAGGGGCAGCTGGGGCCCGGGGACGTTGGTGACGACGAGGTTGAAGAGGCGCGTCGAGAAGTTCACGCGCGCTGCCTGGGCCAGCAGGGTGGGCGGGGCGAAGTCGTTGAAGCGCGAGATCACCTCGGCGCCGAGCGCCTGCTTTGACTGCTTGATCCCCTCCATGCCTTCCCGCACGACCGCCAGGCGCTGCACGGGGTCCTCCACGTACACGGGGATCGGGCCTCGCACGACGGCGATCCTGTTGCCGAGCGCTCCGTGCTCGTCGGTCGCCCGGATCGAGACAGGCACCTGCGCGCGCAGCTCCATCCCCTCGGTGCGGACCCCGCGGGCCCGCAGCCAGTTGCGAAGGGCGCCCGCCACCACGGCCAGGACCACGTCGTTGACGGTCCCCCCGAGCGCGTCCTTGATGCGCTTGAACTGCGCGAGGTCGGCGCGGACCCAGGCGAAGCGCCGGTGCGGCCCGATCTCGGTGTTGAGCGGCACCTCCGGGGCCGGGTTCGCGAAGTTCCATCCGACCTCCCCGAGCGCGCTCACCGATTCGCCGGCCCGGCGAAGCGCCGCGTCGGGGTGTTCGATGGCTTGGCCGACGCGGCGGGCGACGCGAAGCGGCGCGGACGCCAGGCCCTCGGCGTCCTTCGCCAGCAGGCCGGCCGGCGACGGCTCCGGGCTGGGCACCCATTCGTGATCCGGCTGCGCCGGCTCGGGCACCGGTTTGAGGTCGAAGAGGACCGTCGCGATGTCCACCCCCGAGACGCCGTCCACCAGGGCGTGGTGCGTCTTCGTCACGAACGCGAAGCGCTTGCGCGTGAGGCCCTGGACCAGCCACAGCTCCCACAGCGGCTTGGTCCGGTCGAGCTGCTGGGAGAAGACCCGCGCCGCCATTCGCCGCAGCTGGTCCTCCGAGCCGGGGGAGGGGAGGGCTGAGTGGCGGACGTGGTAGGAAAGGTTGAACGACGGGTCGTCGACCCAGAACGGCCGGCCGGTCGGAATCGGCGGAAACGCCAGCTTCTGGCGAAAGCGCGGCACCAGATGAAGGCGCGAGGAGATGTGCTCGGCGAGGTCGTCGTAGGAGGGGGGCGGGCCCTCGAAGATGCAGATTCCGCCCACGTGCATATGAGCCGAGGAGGACTCGTTTGTGAGGAACGAGACGTCGAGGGCGCTGAGCCGGTCCATATGCCCCTGGGCCATGGCCGGAACATACCCCCTGCGGGCTAGCCTCGTTGACGCATGCCCGCCGCCCGCGCAACCATCGCTGTGCTGACGATGCTCGCGGGCGTGGTGGCCGGTTGCGGAGGAAACGCCGATGGCGACGGCGGCGACCTCTTCGACGCCGAGCGGGCCTACCGCGACGTCGAGGCGCAGGTCGCGATCGGGCCGCGGCCGTCACGGTCGGCGGGGTCTCGGGATGAGGTCGCGTTCATCGAGCGGGAGCTTCGAGCCGCCGGAGTGCAAGACGTCCGGGTCCAACGTCCGCACGCGAACGTGGTGGGGGTGATCCCGGGGCGCGGCTCGGGCGCCGTCGTCATCGGCGCCCACCACGACACGAAGGACGGCATCCGCGGGTTCGTGGGCGCAAATGACGGCGCATCAGGGGTGGCGGTCGTCCTCGAGCTCGCCCGGATCCTCGCCGCCGGCGCGCCGCTCGACGGACCGCCGGTGCACCTCGCCCTCTTCGACGCCGAGGAAGCTCGCGGCGATCGGCCATTCCCCGAGGACGGAACCCGCGGCAGCCGTCAGTACGTTGAGTACGGCGACGCGGGGGGTCGCCAGGGCTCGCCGCCGATCCAGGAGATCGAGGCGATGGTCCTCTTCGACCTGGTGGGGGACTGCGGCCTTCGGGTTCCGCTCGAGGCGGGCTCCGACCCGGCCCTCTACGGGCGCTTCGCCGAAGCGGCTGAGGAGGCGAGGGGCGACAGGGCGCCGTTCACCGGCACGACCACGGCCGTGGGCGACGACCACACTCCGTTCGTGGAGGCAGGGATCCCCGCGGTGGACCTGATCGACTTCGCTTACGGCGAGGGTTCGCCGCCCGGCTCGTACTGGCACACCGCGCAGGACACCCTCGACAAGGTCTGTGCCGATTCGCTCGACGCCGTGGGGGAGGCAGCGGTGCGCGCAATCCCCGAGCTTCCCTAGCCAACCCGGGCTGAGTGTCCCTGGCCAACCCGGACGGCGTGTCCTGGGCCAACCACCGTTACGGGGGAGAGGGCAGGACGCTCCCCAGGGCGAGGGGTCGCAGGCGACCTCGGCGCATCCTGACCAAAGCGACGAGCCGCCGCCGGCCCGACGACCGGAGGCGGCTCGCGGTCCGGGACGCTGCGGCTAGGCCGCGGCGGTCTCGGGATCCGGCCGCACGATCACGGTGTCGGCGACCGGGATGACGGCGTCCACGGGCAGGTCGGCCAGCGTTACTGCGAGTTCCGGCAGGTACCCTTGAGGTGTGAGTTCCGTCGCAACAGCCGCCCCCAAGAAGGTCCTGCTGGCCGCCCCTCGCGGCTACTGCGCGGGGGTCGACCGCGCTGTGCAGACCGTCGAGCACGCGCTCGACCTGCACGGCCCGCCGGTCTACGTGCGCAAGGAGATCGTGCACAACAAGCACGTCGTCAACACCCTGCGTGACCGCGGTGCCGTCTTCGTCGAGGAGACCGACGAGGTGCCCGAGGGCGCCACGGTGATCTTCAGCGCGCACGGAGTGGCCCCGGTCGTCCACGACGAGGCCCGCGCCCGCCGGCTCAAGACCATCGACGCCACCTGCCCGCTGGTGACCAAGGTGCACCGTGAGGCCGTGCGGTTCGCCGACGCCGACTTCGACATCCTGCTCATCGGACACGAGGGGCACGAGGAGGTCGTCGGCACGGCCGGCGAGGCCCCGGAGCACATCACCCTCGTGGACGGGCCGGACGACGTGCCCAACGTCGTGGTCCGCGACGCCGACAAGGTCGTCTGGCTGTCCCAGACCACCCTCTCGGTCGACGAGACCATGGAGACGGTGCGCCGGCTGCGCGAGCGCTTCCCGAGGCTCCAGGACCCGCC
>JBPCKC010000043.1:0-19274 GCA_051004675.1 Solirubrobacterales bacterium | reverse complement strand
GCCGTCGAGACCCACCCGTAGTCACGACTACGGGCTTCGCTCGCCGGCCACGCCCGGCTCGCTTCCAGGCGCCCCCACGCACGCGAGGCCGTGGAATTGATCATCTAGGCAGCGAACGACCGCAGGTCGTGCGGGTCGTGGGCGCAGAGGAGACGGACCTCGGCGCCATGCTCGCGAGCCAGATCGCGTAGGCGCCCGGCGTTTCGCTTGCGCTCGCCGTTGTCGGACGCCATCGCCACCTGGAAGGCCCGAAGCGCGGGCGGGCACGACGGGGGATCCGCGATCTCGTCGTGATGGAAGTAGGCGTCGCCGCAGTGGAGCAGCCAACCCTCGCCGTCGCGCAGGGCGATCGCGCAGTGCCCGCGGCTGTGGCCCTCGAGGGGGATCAGGGCGATCTCGGCACCGACCCCTTCCATCACGCGGACGCTCTCGAAGCCGAACCAGCTATCGCCGCCGGACTCGTAGGGGACCCATTTCGGCCCGTGGGCGAAGTGCGACGGCCGGTAGCGAGACCGCTCACGCAGCTTCGGAGCGAGCGCCGCGCGCTGCTCGGGGCCGAATACGTGCACCTCGGCGTCCGGGAAGTCGGGCAGGCCGCCGGCGTGGTCGAGATCGAGATGCGTGACCGCGATGTGGCGCACGTCGGCGGGGTCGAGGCCGAGCGCGCGGACTCGCTCGATCGCCGTCTCCTCGTGGCGCGGCTTCGGCCTGAGCGCGAGGTTGAACGGGACCCCCAGACGGCGGTAGGGATGCGCCGCGTCATCGGTGCCGAAGCCGGTCTCCACGAGCACCAGCTGGTCGGAGGCCTCGATCAGGAGGCTGTGGCAGATGATGTCCGTGGGCCCCAGGCCGCCCGTGCCCGAGACCCAGCGCCCGCCGAGGGGGCAGAGGGTGCCGCAGTTGAGATGGTGGATCCGCACGGGGCGGTCTACGATCTCACATCTGCGGCGGACGGCGCTCGTGCCAGCGTTCCACGTCCTCGAGCTGGGCGGCCAGCGAAAGCAGGAGGCCTTCGGAGTTGGCCGGGCCGAGGAGCTGGGCGCCGACGGGGAGCCCCGCATCGGTGAGGCCGGCGGGGACGTTGACGCCCGGCCAGCCGAGAACGTTCCACGGCCAGGCGAGCGGCGCGGCCGCCACCATCGCCTTGTCGGTGGCCCAGCCGCTCAATCCCTCGGCCGCTCCGATTCGGGGCGGCGGCGTGGCGGTCGTCGGCGCCAGCACGACGTCGGCGCGGTTGAAGATCCGCCCCACCCGGGACCGAAGCGGCCGCTCGGCGGCCCGGGCCAGCCGCAGCAACGGTCCGCCCAGGATCCGGCCGGTGCGAGCGTTCTCGTGGGTTCGCCGGTCGAGGAGCGATTGGTCGGCGGTCTGCTCGCGCCAGGCGTCGACGCCGGCGGTCGAGCGGGGCATGAACGAGAACCCGACGGCGCCATAGGCGGGGTCGGCTTCGAAGACCTCGTGCCCAAGCTCGCCCAGCAGGCTGCCGAGGCGCTCGATCGCCGCCCGGACCTCGGGGTCCAGGCGGGCCGGGAGCCCGCTGAAGGGGATCTTCGTCGACAGCGCGATCCGCAGCGTCCCCGGTTCGCGGGCCGCCGCCTCGGCGAAGGGCACCTCCGGCGGGGGCGGCCGGTGGAGGTCGCCGTCGCGGTTGCCGGTGAGCACGTCCAGCAAGTGTGCGGCGTCGCCCACCGTCCGTGTGAGCGGGCCAAAGCAGGTCAGGCCGTTGAAGGCTTCGGGCTCCGGCCACGTTGAAATGCGCCCGCGCTGGGGCTTTACGCCCACCAGGTGCGACCACGCGGCGGGGATCCGGACCGATCCTGCGCCGTCGGAGCCGACCGCCGCCGGGACCAGGCCCGCCGCCACGGCGGCCGCGGAGCCGCCGCTGGAGCCGCCGGGGGTGTGGTCGACGTTCCAGGGGTTGCGCGTCGCCCCGAACCCGGAGCCCTCCGTCCACGGCCACTGGCCGAACTCGGGCGTGTTCGTCTTGCCGACGATTACGGCGCCGGCGGCCCGCAGGCGCCGCGCCACCTCGCCGTCCTGCGTCTTGGCCTCGAACTCGCCGTCGCAACCGAATGCCGTGGGCTCGCCGGCGAGATCCATGTCGTCCTTGATCGCCACCGGCACGCCGAGGAGCGGCTGGCGCTCGCCCGCGGCAAGCCTCCGGTCGGCCTCTGCGGCCTCCTCGCGGGCTGCCTTCTCGCGGACGCACTTGAAGGCGTTCAGCGCCGGCTGGGCGGCCGCGATCCGCTCGAGCGCAGCGGCGACCTGCTCGCGCGAGGTGGACTCGCCGGCCGCAATGGCGGCGGCGGTCGCGGCGAGGCCCTCGCAGGGCCCGGTCGTCGTGGCGACGGCCTCAGGCATGCCTCGATCCTAGATGGGCGGGGGCGGGCGCGGCGCACCTGGAAGCGGTGGCGCCTGCGCTGGGCGGGTAACATGGGTAGGCGTTGCCACGTGCCCCTGGCGGGTAGGGGACGTGGAAGCACGAACATAGGTTCTTCGCTATACTTTCTGAAGCACTGGGGAGGTGCGTGGGCCATACATACTCGGCCCGCGGCAGGGGAAGTACCGCTAGGAAGGAGCCCGTAATGCCTCGCAAGCGAGGAGCTGCGAACGAGCGCAGCGACGCTCGCCGCACGCGCGGAGAGCACGACAACAAGATAAGGACCACCGCCACGCACGAGCGACGCTCGCGCGAGCACGAGGTGGCCGAGCACACCACGGACAGCCTGCAGCTTTTCATCAACCAGGCGATGCGCTACCCCCTGCTCACGAAGGAGGAGGAGGTCATGCTCGCCCAGGCGATCGAGCGCGGCGATCTGGGCGCGAAGGAGCGCCTGATCAACTCGAACCTGCGCCTCGTGATCAAGTTCGCGCGCCGCTACCAGGGCCACGGACTCGACATGGGCGACCTCGTCCAGGAGGCGATGCTGGGCCTGATCCGCGCCGCGGAGAAGTTCGACTGGCGTCGCGGATACAAGTTCTCGACGTACGCGGTCCTGTGGATCAAGCAGTCGATCCAGCGCGGGCTCGACAACACCGGCAGGCCGGTGCGCATCCCCGCGCACATCGCGCAGCGGGAGCGGACCGTGAACCGGGTGACGAGCGAGCTGGCGACCAGGCTTGACCGTACGCCGACCGACGAGGAGGTCTCCGACGAGACCAAGCTGCCGCTGGACGAGGTGATGGCGATCCGCGACCTCACGCGGGTCACGACCAGCCTCGACCAGACCGTGGGCGACGACGACACCACGCTCGGCGAGCTGGTGGGCGAGAGCACGGCCGACCTCGAGGAGGAGGTCCTCGAGCGCCAGCAGGAGGCGACCGTCGAGGCCGCCCTCGCGAAGCTGCCCGAGAACGAGCGGCGGATCATCATCGCCCGGTTCGGGACCGGCGGCCGTGAGGCCCGCAGCCTGCGCGAGGCCGCCCGCGAGGTCGAGGTCACCCAGGCCGAGGCCCGCGAGCTCGAGGCTCGCGCCCTGCGCCGCCTCCAGGCCGACGAGTCGCTCGCCGGCTGGCGCGCCGCGGCCTAGCCGCCGACCCAAGCTAACCCGCCGTCCCGAAAGCGTCCGCGCGCGCCTCGGCGACGGCGACCAGCTCCGCTGCGCCTGCGGATCTCACTCGCCCCTTCGGGCCGTCGAGACGACAGCGACTGTGAGGCCCCGCGGTAAGCCGCTTATCGTGCAGTTTGAGCCCGTGAGCCACCACCGTGACCAAACGTGAACGCGCTGGCCGAGCCGGCCTCCATGAACGAACCCTTCCACCGCCTCCCATTCAGCGCGCTGCCCGAGCGTCCGCGCCTGCCTCACGCATACGGCGACGCGGCCGCTGATGACCTGGTGGTCGAGTCGCCGGCATTTGGTCGCGTCCGGACACGCGTCGTGACCTACGGGCCGGAAGCGGCTCCGCCCCTGCTTTTGGTGCACGGCCTGATGACCTCGAGCTACTCGTGGCGCTACCTGTTCGACCCGCTCGGCTCCCACTACCGCGTCATCGCCCCCGATCTGCCGGGCTGTGGGCGAAGCGAACCGGTTCCGGGCCGCCGCCACTCGGCGGCGGCCCTGGGTTCCTTCCTCGGCGCTCTCCAGGACCGGCTCGGGATCGCGGGCTGCAACGTCGTCGGCAACTCGCTCGGCGGCTATGTGTGCATGCAGCGGGCCCTGCGGGCGCCGTCGAGTTTCGGGCGCATGGTCGTCGTCCATGCGCCGGCCTTCCCGCTGGCGCGGTTGCGAGCGCTTCACTACGCGCTGCGGGTGCCGGGGATCGCCGGGGCGCTGGCGCGCCTGGTGCGGCGCGACCCGCTCAGGTGGGGCCATCGCAACGTGCACTACTACGACGAGACGCTGAAGTCGCTCGAGGAGGCTCGCGAGTACGGCGAGCCGCTTGCCAACGACGCCGGCGCGAAGTCCTTTGTCCGCTATCTGGCGGATGCGCTCGACCCCGCCGAGCTGTCCGGCTTCGTCGCCGAGCTCGAGCGGCGGCGGGTCGGCGGGCAGTCCTTCCCGTCACCCCTGATGCTGGTGTACGCGCGGGAGGATCCGATGGTGGCACCGGAGATCGGCCCGCGGCTCCATCGGCTTGTGCCCGCCGCGGAGTTTCGCTGGCTCGAGCGCAGTTCGCACTTCGCCCAAGTCGACAGCCCCGGCCCCCTGGCCGCGTTGCTGGCCGAGTTTCTTGGCGCCGCCGGCCCCTCAACCACGCCGCCGGCAGAGCCAACCCGGCCGTGAGGAGATCGGCGAGCGAAAGCCCCGTGAAGGGCCGGCCGCCATCCGCACCGCTCGCTGACAAGGCTCGCGGGACGTTGCCGATTTAGCTAAACGTCGGTTACCCGCGCGTCTGCGGCTGCCTGCTTCCGCACCGCCTTCTTGGCCTGCTTCTCTTGCCGGCGCTCGAGGAGCCTGCGTTCACGGTTGAGCTTCGCCATCGTGGTCTTTCGCTTGCTGCCTGACGCCATGCCTGCTCCCTATCGCGCCTGGACGTTCGTGGCCGCCGGGCCCTTGGCGCCTTGCTCGGTGTCATAGCTCACCTTTGCGCCCTCGGCCAGCGACTTGTAGCCGTCACCTTGGATCGCGCTGTGGTGCACGAACACATCCTCGCCGGCGTCATCCGGCGTGATGAACCCGAAGCCCTTGTCGTCGCTGAACCACTTCACGGTTCCTGCTGTCATTGGTTTCCTCCACGTAAGGGTGCCGCGGACCGCGGGGGGCGTGAACCGAGAACGAGGAGCGCTGACACAGTTGGGCCGGGACGATCCCGGCTTGGTATCGCATCGAAGATAGCGGCCGGTGCTCGCCGAGTGCCCTGCACGTCCGCGAGCATCCTTAGAGCACCGTCAGCTGCAGCGCCGCGCCGGCGGCGCCCGCGGCGAGCATCACCCACAGGACGGTCAGCGTGCCGTGCCAGCGCATGAGGGCGGCGAAGGCCGCGACGGCGATCAGGGCCGACGGCAGGTCCACGATGCTGGTCTCGGCGATTTCGAGGGCGACCGCCGCGATCAGGCCGATCACGGCCGCGGCCACGCCAAGCAGGAAGGGGCGGATGTGCGGGTTCTCGGCGAGCGCGACGAGCTGGCGGTGCAGGAAGATCGGGAACACGAAGGCGGGCAGGAAGATGCCGAGGGTCATGGCCAGCCCGCCCGCAAGCCCGCCCGCAAGGTAGCCGACGAAGGTGGAGAAGATGATGAGCGGCGCGGGCAGGGCGCCGCTGAGAGCGAGCCCGTCGACGAACTGCTCCTGCGTAAGCCAGCCCTGGGCTTCAACCGAGCTCTCCTGGAGGAACGGGATCACGGTGTAGGCACCGCCGAAGGTGAGCATCCCGGCCTTGAGCCCCTCGAAGAAGATCTCGGCGGTCAGCGGAAGCGCGACCGCCGCGGCGATCGCGGCCAGCACCGGGAGGCTTGGGTCGAGCGCGGGGGCGCCGCGGGCGCCGCGGGTTCCGGCCCGCTTCCACAGCTCGTAGGCCAGGCCGGCCCCGGCGAGGACGATCACGAAGCTCACGCCTGCGAGCGCGGTCAGCGCGAAGGCTGCGACGGCGATCACGACGAGCGGGGGATCGCTCAGAAACGAGCGGCCGAGCCGCATGAGGGCCCGTCCCACGAGGGCGACGACGGCGGCGGCGAGGCCGTAGAAGAGCTCGTCGACCCTGCCCGACAGGTCGGCCTCGACGTAGAGGATGGTCAGCCCCAGCATCAGGAGGAACCCGGGGAGGACGAAGCCCAGGCCTGCCAGCAGCGCACCCGTCCGGCCGGCGCGCAGCCGGCCGAAGTACACGCACAGCTCCGTGGCCTCGGGTCCCGGGAGGATCTGGTAGACGGCGAGGGTACGGCGGAAGGCTTCCTCTGAGACCCAACCCTCACGATCCACGCACTCGGCCTTGATGCGCTCGATCTGCGCGGCGGGCCCGCCCCAGGCAAGGGCCCCGAAGCGCAGGAAGCGCAGGAAAATCGAGGCGGGCGAATCGTACATCGGCGCGAGACCCTACGGGAGGGGCTAGGGTCTGGGTCGACCACGCCCGATGGAGGAGCCGTACGTGGCCCTGAAGCAGGTCCCACCACTCGACGCAGCGTGGCTCGTCCTCGAGTCGCGCGATACGCCCATGCACGTCGGCGGCCTGTTCGAGTTCACGCCGCCCCCGAACGCGCCCGCGGGCTACCTGAAGGATCAACTCGAGCGGATGCGAGAGGTCCACACGATCCCGCCGCCGTGGAACCTGCGCCTGGTGCAGGCGCCGGTGCTGGGCTCGAAGACCCCGCTGATGCGCACCGACCGCGACGTGGACCTCTCTTACCACGTCCGTCACTCGGCGCTGCCGCACCCCGGGGATCAGCGCGAGCTGGGCATCCTCGTCTCGAGGCTCCACAGCCACCAGCTCGACCTCCACCGCCCGCTGTGGGAGGTGCACCTGATCGAAGGCCTCGAGGGCGACCGCTTCGCGATGTACGTAAAGATGCATCACTCGCTGATCGACGGCGTGAGCGGCATGCGCATGATCCTGCGAGCGCTCTCCACCGACCCCGACATGCGAGACATGCCGGCCTTCTGGACCGTGGGGGCGGGCAGCAAGGGTGACCGTCGCGGTGGGAGCTCGAACGGCGGCCCGCTGGGCGGGATCGCCGGCGCGGCGCGGGGCGGGGCGGCGGCGCTGACGGGCCTGGGCCGCGCCGCCGTCCAGCTCACCCGCGCGAGCATCGACGACGGTCCTTTGCAGGCGCCCTACAGCGCTCCCGCCTCGGCGCTCGGCGGCAGGCTGGCCGGCCAGCGGCGCTTCGCCACCCAGCAGTACGACCTCCAGCAGCTCAAGGACATCGCGGCGGCGGCGGGGTGCACCCTGAACGACGTGGTGCTCTACCTCTGCGGAACCGCGCTGCGGCGCTATCTCACCCAGCACAGCCGGCTGCCCGACCGCCCGCTCACCGCCGGCATCCCGGTCAACCTCCGCGAGGCCGACGACGAGAGCGCCGGGACGGCGATCGGGATGATGGTCGCCGAGCTCGGCACCAACGTCGCCGACCCGCTCGAGCGGCTCCACGCCATCAAGCGCTCGACGGTGGAGGCCAAGCAGCACCTGAGCGATCTGCCCCCGGCCGCGCGGACCTCGTACACACTGCTTTTGAACGGGCCGTACATAGCCGGCCTTATGGCGGGGCTCGGGGGCCGGGCCCCGATCCCGTTCAGCGCCGGCATCTCCAACGTGCCGGGGCCCACCGAGCCGCTCTACTTCAACGGGTCGCGCCTGGACGCGCTCTTTCCGCTCTCCCTGCTGCTCCACGGCAACGCGCTCAACATCACCTGCCTCTCCTACGCCGGCACCCTGAACTTCGGCTTCACGGGGGCCCGCGACACACTCCCGCACACTCAGCGGCTGGCCATCTACATGGGCGAGGCAGTCGAGGAGATATCGGACCTCCTGCTCTGAGCCAGCGTCTAGCCTGCGGCGATGCCCGAGCCCGATGCAGCGCCCGCCCGATGCGGCCTTGCTGTGGTGGGCGCCGGGATCGTGGGCCTTGCGGCCGCCCGGGAGCTCCAGTCGCGCCATCCCCGGCTGGACGTCTGCGTCCTCGAGCGTGAGGAGCAGGTCGCCGCGCATCAGACCGGGCACAACTCGGGTGTGCTTCACGCCGGGATCTACTACGCGCCCGGCTCGCTGAAGGCGCGGCTGTGCCGGGAGGGGATCGCCGCCATGTACGAGTTCTGCGAGGCCCGAGGGATCGCGCACGAGCGCTGCGGAAAGGTGATCGTCGCGACCGGATCGCACGAGCTGGATCGTCTGGACGAGCTGGAGCGCCGCGGCCGTGAGAACGGGGTACCTGGGTTGCGGCGGCTGGATCCCGACGGAATCCGCGAGCTCGAGCCGCACGTCGCCGGCATCGCGGGCCTTCACTCTCCCGAGACCGGCATCGCGGACTTCGCCGCGGTCGCCCGGGCGCTGGCCGGCGAGGTGCGCGAGGCGGGGGGATCGCTCGCGACGCACTGCGGGGTCCAGGGAATCGAGCCGCGCGGCGCGCGCCTTCACATCACGCACGCGCGTGGGACGCTCGAGGCCGCTCATGCCCTGTTCTGCGCCGGCGTGTGGTCGGATCGCCTGGCCGTCATGGCAGGCGCGCCCCCGGACCCGCGCATCGTGCCGTTTCGGGGCGCCTACCTGCGCCTGCGCCCGGAACGGCGCGAGCTCGTGCGCTCGCTGATCTATCCGGTCCCCGAACCCGCGCTTCCCTTCCTCGGCGTCCACCTCACCCGCAACACGTCGGGCGAGGTCCTCGTGGGGCCGACCGCGTTGATGGCACCCGCGCGCGACGCCTACCGGCTGCGGCGGGCCCGGGCCGGCGACCTTCGCTCCACGCTTGCCTGGCCCGGGACCTGGCGCCTCGCGCGTCGCTGGTGGCGCGCGGGTGCCACCGAGCTGCGCCACGCGTCCAGCCGCCGCGCGTTCGTGGCCGCGGCGCGCCGCCTCGTCCCGGAGCTGGACGTGCGCGACGTCGAGCCGGCGTTCGCCGGCGTTCGCGCCCAGGCGATCGCGCGGGACGGATCGCTCGTCGACGACTTCTCCTTCTCGGCTACCGCGCGCGCCCTCCACGTCCGCAACGCGCCATCGCCCGGTGCGACCTCGGCCTTCGCCATCGCGCGTCACATCGCCGACGAGGCGGACCGAACCTTCGACCTCTGAGCGGCCTCTCCTCACCGCCTTGCCACGAGGTGGGGCCATAGCCTCGTTTCCGGGCAAAGCGGCGCTCCGGTCAACCGATAGGGTGGGCCCATGGGCAGGATCGAGGGCGAGGCGACCGAGACGATCCAGGCGCCGATCGAGCGCGTCTTCGAGGTGGCCGCGGACGTCCAGAGCTCGCCGGAGTGGCAGCCTCAGATCAAGCGCGCCGAGGCGGTCGAGCGCGACGAAGAAGGCCGGCAGGTGCTGGTGAAGACGGTCACCGACGGGAAGGTGCGCGACCTCGCCTCCCGCCTACGCTTCTCGTATGTGGCCCCCACGAGCATCGCCTGGGAGCAGGAGAGCGGCGACCTCTCGGCGGTGGAGGGAAGCTGGGCGCTCGAGGATCTCGGCGACGGAAGCACCCGCGCGACGTACGCGCTGTCCGTCGACCTCGGCAGGATGCTGGGAATGGTGGTGAGGGGCCCGGTCGTGGACCTGCTGCGAAAGCAGATGGTCGACACCATGCCGGGCAAGCTGAAGGCGTTCCTCGAGGACGGCGCGAAAGGGGCCTGACGATGGCTGCGGATGAGAGCAAGAAGGAAGCCGGCGACGGAGACTCCAAGGAGAAGCCGAAGGGCTCCGGCCCCACCGCCTCGCGACAGCAGAAGCGCCGCGAGGAGCGGCTGAAGCTGATCGACGAGCAGGTGGCCGACGGGTCGCTCACCATCCGCCAGATGACCCCCGCGGAGCGCAAGGCGAACCCGCCCAAGAACCTTCGTAAGAAGAGGCGCCACTAGCGCGCGGCACATCCGCGGTGCTTCGCCGGACGCGGCCGTCTAGACCGCGACGCGGTAGTCGCCCGGGTTGATGCGGTGCGTTCGGCGGCGGAACTCCAGCCAGGGCCCCGGCCAGTTGTTCGTGTTCACCCCCGCCTCGTTGATGTACCAGTTGGTGCAGCCCCCGGCCAGCCAAGCGGTGTCGCGGCTTCGCTCCTCCAGCTCACGCCGCCACTCGGCCTGGGTCTCGGGGCGCAGCTCGAGGTAGCGAAAGCCCCCGTCGCGAAGGCGCCTGACGGCGTCCAGCACGTAGCGGTACTGGCATTCGAGCGTGTAGGGGACGGATCCCGAGCCGTGGTTCGTGTTCGGCCCGTAGAGGACGAACATGTTCGGGAAGCCGCTCACCGTGGTGCCCAGGTAGGCCTCTGGGCGCTCGGCCCAGACCTCGTTGAGCTCGCGCCCGCCAACCCCGGCGATGTCCATCGGCGCGACGAAATCGTGCGACCGAAAGCCCGTCCCGTAGATGATCACGTCCGCCTTGCGCTCGGTGCCGTCCGCGCCGATGACCGCATCCTTGGTGATGCGCTCGGCGGAGCCGGTGACGAGCTCGACGTCGGAGCGCATGAGCGTCGGGTACCAGTCGTTGGAGATCATCACCCGCTTGCATCCGATCGCGTAGTCGGGTGTGGCCTTCGCGAGGATCCCCGGGTCCGTCAGCTCCTTGCGCCTCGTCGCGTCGGCGACCCTCCGCAGCGGGCTCATCACCCAGTCGGTCCCGGTGAAGCCGTAGGTGCCGAGCTCATACAACGCCGCGAGCCCCAGCCGGCTGGCCGCGACGCGAAGCGGGAACCGGCGAAACAGCTCGCGCTCCCACCCCGGGTACTCGCGGTCGGCCTTCGGGAGGATCCAGGGCGCGGAACGCTGGTAGATGCTCGTGTGGGCGGCCACCTTTGCGACCTCCGGGACGAACTGGATCGCGCTCGCGCCCGTGCCCAGGACCGCCACGCGCTTGCCGGCCAGCTCGACGTCGTGATCCCACTCGGCGGAGTGGAAGGCGGGGCCCGCGAAGTCACCGGCGCCCTCGATCGCGGGGATCGCGGGATCCTTCAACTGCCCGCAGGCCGTGACCAGTACGTCGAAGGAGTGCTCCTCGCCCGAGTCCGTGACGAGAGTCCAGCGCCCGGCGGCCTCGTCGAAGCTCGCTGCCTCCACGGCGGTCCTCAGGTGGATGTGGGGCCTCAGGCCGAACCGGTCCGCGCAGCCCTCGAGGTAGGAGAGGATCTCGGGCTGCGGCGCGTAGCGCCGCGACCACCGATGGCCCGGCGCGAAGGAGTACGAGTAGAGGTGGGATTGGACGTCGCAGGCGGCGCCCGGGTAGGTGTTCGCCCGCCAGACGCCGCCGACGCTCTCCCCGCGTTCGAAGATCTGCAAGCCGCAGTCGCCGCGCTCAGCCAGCCTGGCTCCCATCCCGATCCCGCCGAAGCCGGCACCGACGATCCCCACCTCCAGCCGGCGCCGATCGCCGTTGCCCGCGCTCATGAGCCCGTGAAGTTCGCCTCGCGCTTCTGCACGAACGAGAGCACGCCCTCGACGAAGTCCGCGGAGCGGCCCTGCTCGCTTTGGAAGTCCGCCTCGGCGTCGAGCTGGTCGTCGAGGCCGGCGAGCAGCCTGCGGTTCAGCAGCCGCTTGGTGTTGGCGTAGGAGCGAGTAGGCCCCGCGGCGAGGCGGTCGCGAAGCGCAACCCCCTCCGCGCCCAGCTGGTCGTCGGGGACCACACGGTTGACCAGGCCCCACTCCAGCGCTTGAGGCGCCGCAACCCGCTCGCCGAGCATCGCCATCTCCGCGGCGCGGGCGAAGCCGGCGCGCGCCGGGACGGTGGCGCTCGAGCCTCCGTCGGGCACGAGGCCGATGTTCACGAAGGCCAAAAGGAAGTAGGCCGACTCCGCCGCGACGATCAGATCGCAAGCGAGCGCGAGCGCGCAGCCCACACCGACGGCCGGCCCGTTGACGGCGGCGACGACCGGCTTCGGCATCTCGCGGATCTCGAGGATGATCGGGTTGTAGAGGGACTTCAGCCGCTCGCCGAGGTCGGGGAGGCCGTCGTCGGCGCTGCGCTCCTCCTTGAGGTCGGCGCCCGAGGAGAACGCGCGCCCGGCGCCCGTGATCATCACCGCGCGGACGTCGTCGTCGCCCGCGAGGCTCTTCACCGCGTCATGGAGCTCGGTCCCCAGCTGAAGGTCCCAGGCGTTGAGCTGGTCGGGGCGGTTCAGCTCGATCGTGGCTGCGGCACCCTCGATCCGCACGTCGATTGTCTCGTGGGATGGCATGGCGTTGAGTCTAGGCCGCGACGGTCATCGTGATCTCGCCCGAGTAGCCATCCCCGTTTGGCCTGACGGCGAGGACGCTCGTTGCTCCCCCCGCCGCGAAAAGGCCGTCGGCGTCGTTCGTGGTGTCGCGCTGCCCCCGCGACGCGTAGGGGTCCGCCTGGTGGACCTCGTCGGTCACCTCCTCGTCGAAGTAAAGCTGCCCGGTGTGGACCTCCTCGCCGCGGACGTGGACCTTCACGTGGAGGTGGACCGCGCGCCCCGGGTACCAGCCGGGATAGATCGTCGTAAAGAGCGCGAGGCCGTCCCGGCCGGTTTTCTGCGCGCCGCGCAGGAAGGCCTCGCCCGTCCCTGCTCCGAACGCCGAGTAGACGCCTTCGGCGTCGGCGTGCCAAACCTCGACGGTAGCCCCGGGGATCGGTTTGCAACCGGCCGCGTCCTGCACCCCCAGCAACAGCTCCAGCTCGGCGCCGTCGCGACCCCCGCGGATGTCACGGCGCACCATGGCCTCATCGACGTAGTAGGGCCCCTCGCTCTGCTGCGGTGTGAGCACGCAGCCATCGCCACGGCCACCGGCGGTGGTGGTGGGGGTGGCGGCGGCGGGGTCGTCCTCGCCGCAGCCCAGCCCCAGGCCCGCCGCGCCGAGCGCGATCCCGCCGCCGGCGGCGATCGCCTCCCGGCGGCTCAGCCGACGGCTCACCGGCGCGCGCGGATGCGCATGGGCAGCCCGCCCTTCGGGCCCAGGGTCGGCATCTGGCGGACGACCATCTCGTGGTCCGGCTCGAGCTCGAAAACGAAGCGCTGGAGCACCATCGCGCTCACCAGCTTCACCTCGGTCTGGCCGAAGCGCTTGCCGATGCAGATCCGCGACCCCGCTCCGAACGGCACGTAGGCGCCGCGGGGGAGCGCGGTCTTGCGCTCGCGGGTGAACCGATCGGGTACGAAGGCGCCGGGATCCGGGAAGACGTGGGGCAGGCGGTGGCTTGCCCAGGAGCAGTAGTTCACGTACGCGCCCATCGGCACCTCCTGGCCCGCGAACTCGAACGTCCGCGTCGCCCGGCGCGGCCCGATCCAGGCGGGCGGGTAGAGCCGGAGGGTCTCGTCGGTGACCATCTCGAGGTACGGGAGCTCCCGATGGAGCGTCGCCATGTCCGGCGCCTCGCCGCCCAGCACGTCGTCCAGCTCGGCGCACAGCCGCTCGCGGGCCTCGGGGTTGCGGGCCAGCTCGAAGAGCTGGAACGAGACGGTGGAGGTGGAGGTGTCGTGTCCCGCGAACATGAGCGTCATCAGCTGGTCGCGGATCTCGACGTCGGTGAGCCGAGAGCCGTCCTCGTCGCGCGCGGAGACCAGGAGGCTCAGGATGTCCGGCCGGCTCTCGTCCGGATGGGTGCGCCGGCGCTCGATCTCCTCAAAGACGATCTCGTCGAGGACTGCCCTTGAGCGCATCATCCGCCGCCAGGCGCTTCCCGGCCCGCGCAGAACCCGCGCCGGCGCGTCGGTCCCGTAGAAGCCGAGGGCGACCTCGAAGTGGTGGGCTGCTTCCGCGCCGCGGCCCGCCTGGTCTGGGTCGAGGCCCAAGAGCGCCCGCATCGCGATCCGCATGGCGAGGTTCCGCATCCACTCGTAGACGTCGACGACCTCACCGTCGCGCCACCCGGCCATGGCGGCGGTCGCCTCCTCGGCCATCGTCGCGTGGGAGGCGTTGATCTGCTCGGAATGGAAGGCGGGCATCATGATCCGCCGGGCGCGGTCGTGGTAGTCGCCGTCGATCGTGAGCAGGCCGTCGCCGAGGAGCGGGATGAGGTCTCCGAAGCTGCCGTCGCGCCAGACGAAGTTCTCCGGGTGGCTGACGAGCACGTACTGGTTGGCCTCCGGCCCGAGCATCCAGACCTGCTTTCCGTGGAACAGGCGGGTCGTGAAGACCGCTCCATAGCGCTCGTAGCAGTCGAGGAGGATCGGCAGCGGGTCGTGGACGATCCCGTAGGTCCGCGAGGCGCTGAGGCTGGTCGGGCCGGGCGGGAAGTGCCCGCGCGCCCGCCACTCGTCGCGCAGGTCCAGGCCGATGCGCACGAGCGGGTTGTGGGTGACGGGATGGGGGCGCTCGGGCCCTGGCGCGTACCTGCCTGCCGCCGTCGCTTCCACACGGTAAACCTAACAAACCGGGCGCTTGTTCTGTATCTTACGCGGCGCTCGCACCGCCAGCACCGAAAACTTCAACGAAAGGCATTACGCGCAATGAGCGACAACCGCAACCGCACTTTCGTGATCGGGGTCGGCATGACCAAGTTCGACAAGCCCGGGACCAAGGAGGGCGATTACCCGGACTGGGCCAAGGAGGCCGGCGAGAAGGCCCTCGCCGACGCCGGCATTCCCTACGACGACGTCGAGCAGGCCTACGCGGGCTACTGCTACGGGGACTCGACCTACGGCCAGCGGGCCCTCTACCAGCTCGGGCTGACGGGCATTCCGGTCGTGAACGTGAACAACAACTGCTCGACGGGCTCCTCGGCGCTCTTCCTGGCCCGCCAGGCGGTTAAGGGCGGGATCGCCGACTGCGCGCTCGCGATCGGGTTCGAGAAGATGGAGAAGGGGTCGCTGGGCGTGAAGTACACCGACCGCACGAACGCCCTGGACAAGCACGCCGGCGCCATGTTCGCCCTCCGCGACCCCGAGCAGTCCCCGGCCGCGCCGCAGATGTTCGGAAACGCGGGCCGCGACCACATGGAGAAGTACGGCTCGGAGCCCGACCACTACGCGTGGATCGGATGGAAGAACCACAAGCACTCGGTCAACAACCCCTACGCGCAGTTCCAGGACTCCTACACGCTGGAGGAGATCAAGGAGTCCCGGATGATCCACGAGCCGCTGACCAAGCTTCAGTGCTCGCCCACCTCCGACGGGTCGGCCTGCGCGATCGTGGCGTCCGAGCGCTACGTGGACGAGCACGAGCTGTGGGAGCAGGCGGTCGAGATCGCCGGCCAGGCGATGGTCACAGACCTCTCCTCGACCTTCGCCGACGACACGGACTGCATCAAGATCGTCGGCTACGACATGTCGAAGCAGGCGGCCGACCGCGCCTACGAGGAGGCCGGCATCGCCGCCTCCGAAGTGGACGTCTGCGAGCTCCACGACTGCTTTTCGGCGAACGAGCTGATCACCTACGAGGCGCTCGGCTTCGCGCCCGAAGGCGAGGGTCACAAGCTGGTCGAGGCCGAGGCCACCACCTACGGTGGCGACGGCCCGGTGGTCAACCCTTCCGGAGGCCTGATCTCCAAGGGCCACCCTCTCGGCGCGACGGGCCTCGCCCAGTGCTCCGAGCTGACGTGGCAGCTCCGCGGTACCGCGGATGCCCGCCAGGTCGACGGCGCCGAGGTCGCCCTTCAGCACAACATCGGCCTGGGCGGGGCCGCGGTCGTCTCGGTCTACAAGCCCGCGGCCGGTTAGTCGGCAACCCCTACGCCCGCGAGGCTCGGCACGGGGCCGTCAGGCCGGCAGCGGGTCGACCGAGGGCTCGGGTTCGAGGGCCAGCTCGAGTACCTCGCCGATGGTCATCACCGGGTGGAACCTCATCGCCTCGCGCACGTCCTCGGGGACGTCCTCGAGGTCGCCGCGGTTTCGCTCCGGGATGATCACGTCGGTGAGACCGGCGGCGTGCGCCGCGAGCACCTTCTGCTTGAGGCCGCCGATCGGCAGCACCCGGCCCTGGAGCGTGATCTCGCCGGTCATCCCGACCGTGTGACGCACGGGCCGGGCGCTGAGAAGCGACGCCAGGGCCGTCGTCATCGTGATGCCGGCGCTGGGACCGTCCTTCGGGATCGCCCCGGCGGGTACGTGGAGGTGGAACTCCCGGTCCGTGAAATCCGGCTCGGAGATGCCGAGCTCGCCGGCGTGCCCGCGAACGTATGAGAGCGCGATTCGCGCCGACTCCTTCATGACGTCGCCGAGCTGACCCGTCAGCACCAGGCCGTCCTTGCCCTTCATCCCGGTCGCCTCGATGAACAGCACGTCGCCTCCGGCCCCGGTGACGGAGAGCCCGGTGGCCACGCCCGGCACCGCCGTGCGCTCAGCGGCCTCCTGGAAGTGGCGCTGGCGCCCGAGCGCCGAGCGAACCCCGTCGAGGTCGAGCTCGACGGGTGGCTTGGCCTTCTCGGCGGCGATCGCCGTTGCCGTCTTGCGCAGGACCTTGCCGAGCTCGCGCTCGAGGTTGCGGACGCCGGCCTCCCGGGTGTACTCGCTGATGACGGTGCGGATCAGCTCGTCGGTGATCTCGACCTCGTCCTCGTTGAGCGCATTGCGCTTGAGCTGGCGGGGCCAGAGGTAGCCGCGGGCGATCGCCGTCTTCTCGTCGGTCGTGTAGCCGTCGAAGCGCACCACCTCCATGCGGTCCAGCAGCGGCGCCGGGATCGTGTCGGCAACGTTCGCCGTGGCGATGAAGAGGACGTCGGAGAGGTCTACCTCGACGTCGAGGTAGTGATCGCGGAACGAGTGGTTCTGCGCCGGGTCGAGCACCTCGAGCAGGGCCGCCGAGGGGTCGCCGCGCCAGTCGGCGCCGACCTTGTCGACCTCGTCGAGCATGATCACCGGGTTCATCGTCCCGGCGTCGCGCAGCGCGCGGACCAGCCGCCCGGGCAGGGCCCCGATGTAGGTGCGGCGGTGGCCGCGGATCTCGGCCTCGTCGCGGACGCCCCCGAGTGCCATGCGCACGAACTCACGCCCCGTCGCGCGGGCGATCGACTCGCCGATCGAGGTCTTGCCCGTGCCGGGCGGCCCGATCAGGGTCAGGATCGCGCCGGCGCCTCGGCCCTCGTCCTCCACGCCGCGCTCCCGGCGCAGGCGGCGGACGGCGATGTACTCGGTGATGCGGTCCTTGACGTCGTCGAGGCCGGCGTGGTCGGCGTCCAGGACCTCGCGGGCGTGCACGGGGTCGAGCCGCTCCTCGGAGCGCTCCCCCCAGGGAACGGCGATCAGCCAGTCCAGGTAGGTGCGGATCATCGAGGACTCGCCCGAGGCCTCGCCCATGCGCTCGAGGCGGCCCAGTTCGCGCTCGGCCTGCTCGTGGACCTCCTCGGGCATGTCCGACTCGGAGATCTTCGCGCGGTACTCGTCGACCACCGATGCCTCGTCCTCGCCCAGCTCCTTGCGGATCGAGTCCATCTGCTTGCGGAGCAGGTACTCGCGCTGCTGGGCCTCGGCGCCGTCCTGGACGTCGTCGCGGATGCGGCGGCGGATCTGAAGTTCGGCGAGGCGCTCGCGCTGCATCGCCACGGCCTTCTCGAGCCGCTCGGTTACGTCCATCGTCTCGAGGAGCTCGCGCTTTTGCTCGTAGGAGAGGTCGGGGGAGTAGCCGGAGGTGTCGGCCAGCGCGCCCGGCTCGGAGATCGAGCGCAGGAACGCACGGATCCGAGCGTCGGCGCCGCGGATGTCGAGGATCTCCTCGATCACCGCGCGGTACTCGCGGGTCAGCTCGCGCGTGCGCTCGTCGTCGGGGGTAGCGTCGGGGTGGGGGGTCGCATCGACGCGCAGGCTGCCGTCGTCGGCGTTGCGAGCGGCGCCCGCCTTCGCCCGGTGGAGGCCCTCGACGGTCGCGGCGAGCTGGCCGCCGGGAAGACGGTTGGTCTCGATCACCTCGGCGACGGTCCCCACGGACGCGTAGTCGTTCTCATGGCGCGGAACCAGGAACACGCGCTCGGAGTCGCCGACGTCGGCCGCGATCGTGAGCGTCGAGCCGGGGAACACGACGGCATCGTCAGTGGGGATGAGGAGCAGGCTTTCCATGTTCAGGGCCTCGATTCGCGCGGTGAGGAAGGTCGCCGATGATCATAGCTTGAAATCGTTATCAATACAAACTATTATTCTTCGCAATGCCACCCACACGAGCGGCAACCGCGTCAACCGCAGGCCCCACCGGTGCCCCCGGGCAGTCCGTCTGCGGGTTGCTGTTTGTGCGCCTGGCCCACGTCTCTCGCGCCCGGCTCACCGATGCTCTGAGCGGGATGGGCCTGCGACCGGCCGACTTCGCGGTGCTCCACAACCTCGCCGAGTCCGAGGGGGCGACGCAGCTCCTGCTGGCGCGTGCGCTGCGCATCCACCCGTCGAACCTGGTGGCCCTGCTCGACGGTCTGGAGGCCGGCGGCTGGCTGGAACGCACCCGTGATCCGGCCGACCGCCGCCGGCACGTGGTCGCGCTGACGCCGGCGGGAGCGAAGCTTCTCGTCGCCGCGCGCGCGGCCGCCGAGGCGGCGGAGCGCGAGCTGCTCGAACCCTTGAAGGCCTCGGAGCGCGTCCAGCTGGAGGGCCTGCTGCGCCGACTCGCCGCGCACTCGTGCGGCGGCGCTCGCGGTTAGGCCTCTTCGATCGCGAAGAGGCGCAGCGCCCAGCGCGCGTAGTCCAGCATGCGCGAGACCGGGTAGCGCTCGGGGTCCGAGAGGACGACGCGGGCGAGCTCCTCGGCGAGCGCCTGCAGCGATCGGGCAAGGAGCTCGGCGTCGGGCGCGGGGGCGCCGACGAGCGCCGGCCCGACGACCGTCGCCAGCTGGGCGGTGACGCCGGCTCGCTCACGGTCGAACCGTTCACGCATGAAGTCGGGGGCGCCCTCTCGCGGCATCAGGATCAGCCTCCAGCGCACCGGCTGGGCCTGAACCGCCTCGAGGAACGCGCCGAGAGCGCCGACGAGCTGCTCCCGAGGGTCGGGCTCGGGGTCGGTGGGAAGTAGGGCCGCGAGCTGGACGATGGCCCGTTCGCCCTCGCGGTCGACGAGGGCCTCAAGCAGCCCCTGTTGGCCGGCGGTTGTAAGAGTTGGTACCTCGACGCCAACGGGCGCAACAACACGCTGTGGCCGGACTTCACCTACCGGTTCCGCGCTCAGACCGCGCACGTGGAGCGCGAGGAATATGTCGTGGCCGCCCGCCCGGAGCCTGCAGCCGCGCCGGCGCCGGCGCCGGCGCGGGCGAACAAGCCGGTCGCCGCCCAGGGTAGCTCCGCGCGATCTACGTAACCGGCGAGCCTCGCAGGGTCCGACGCCACAGGGCGGAGCACG
>JBPCKC010000042.1:0-8472 GCA_051004675.1 Solirubrobacterales bacterium | reverse complement strand
GTTTCCTTTTTGCGGGGGGCGCGGTTGTGGGCGTTCGGCTTTCTCGCTTCGCTCTCGCCTCGCCCCCCCCCCCCACCGCCGCGACCGACAGCACCAGGCGGGACCCGCCGGGGCCCCGGCCAAGATGGATCACGAGGTCGATCCCTCGGGCGACCTGCTCGCGGACCACCTCGTGGGGCAGGCCGACGCCGGCCATCAGGGCCAGCGTCTCGAGCCGGCGAAGCGCATCCTCGGGTGAGTTCGCGTGCACCGTCGAGAGCGCTCCGGCGTGCCCGGTGTTGAGCGCGACGAGGAGATCGAGGGCCTCTGGGCCCCGGACCTCCCCGATCACGATCCGGTCGGGCCGCATACGCAGGGCGTTTCGCAGGAGGTCGCGGATGGTCACCTCGCCTCTGCCCTCCACCGAGGCCGGGCGGCTCTCGAGCCTGACTACGTGGGGCAGGCGCAGGCAAAGCTCCGCGGCGTCCTCGATCGTGATCACCCGCTCGGCCGGGTCGATGAAGGCCGATAGCGCGTTCAGCAGCGTCGTCTTCCCCGACCCCGTCCCCCCGCAGATCAGGAGGCTGCGGCGCTCGGCGACAGCGTCCCTGAGCATCGAGAGCAACTCGCCCGTGAGCGTCCCCAGCTCGACGAGTCGCGAGGCGTCGGGCCGCTCGCCGGCAAAGCGGCGGATCGAGAGCGTCGGCGAGTCGACGGCCAGCGGAGGGATCACCACATTGACCCGCGAGCCGTCTCCCAGCCGGGCGTCCGCCATCGGGCTGAGCTCGTCCACGCGCCGGCCCAGCGGCGCCAGGATTCGCTCGATCGCGTCGCGAAGCTCGGGCTCGCCGGTGAAGGCGACGTCCACGCGCTCCACCTTTCCGGCGCGCTCGACGTAGACCTCGTCGGGGGCGTTGACCAGCACGTCCTCCACCTCGGGGTCCGCGAGCAGCGCCTCGAGTGGGCCCAGGCCGATCGTGTCGCGGAGGATCAGCTCGGCGATCTCGTCGCGGCGCCCGGGCGCGAGGACCGCTGCCTCATCGGCCACCACCCGGGCCACCGCCTCAGGCAGATCGCCGCCCGGGCGACCGGCCGCAGCATCGGCGCGCCGGCGCGCGCCAAGCCGAGCGCGCAGCTCGGCGGCGAGCGCCTTCGCGTGCCTCTCGACCGGGGTCATGCGTCAGCCCGCGCTCGCGTCCTCGGCGCCGATCAGGCGAACCTCACGCGCGTAGTTGTGCGCCTGGATCAACCGCAGGGCGTCCTCGCGCGACGCCGCGAGCGTCGCCGTCCAGACGCCACCGGCCGGCGCGCCGAGCTCGTCGCCGGCCGGGGCGGCCTCGGAGAGGGCGAGCAGCTCCACCCCGTGGGCGACCACGCGAGTGCTCCCGCCCGGGCCTCCGGCGCTGGGCTCGGTCGTCGCGACGACGTCGAACAGGCGGCCCGCCGGATTTCGCGTGGTCATCAGCGCCCCTGCGCCCGCGACGGCGATCTCGACCGCCTCGCGGCCGGGCCCGGGGCCGGACGCGGTTCGTGTGCGCGACTCGGGGGCGCGCAGGAGAGAAGCCGTGAGGTAGGCCCCGGCCGGCACGGGGCCCCGGACCGCGCTGCCGATCGCCTGGGACGGGTGTGCGATCGCGTCGATTGGGGCGAACCGTGCCGGGACCCTGCGCACCTCGAGGGTCTCCCGTGCGGCGACGGGCCGCAAAGGCTCGCCGGCTCGAAGCCGCTCTGCGACGACCACGACCTCTCGCAGCTCGCCCAGCTGCGAGGCGACGCCGTCGCGGTACTCGCCCGCGAGCGAGGCCGCCAGGGCGGCGGAGACGAGCGCCATGCCCGCGAAGGCGATCGCCCGCGCGCGCCGGCTCACGCGGGCGCGGGGACGGCGAGCGGCAGCTCGAGGACGGCGGCCACCTCCCCGCCGGCTCGCCGAAGCCGAAACCGGCCCTCGTGCGCGGCGGCGACGCTCCGCACGATGTCAAGCCCGTGCCCACGCCTCGAGTCACGGCGCTCGGAGGCCGGGGCGGGCCGGGCCGACGCCACCTCGATCGCAAGGCGCCTGGGAGTACCGGTACCGATCACCCGGATCCGACCCGAGGAGTGCTCGATCGCGTTCGCGAGGAGGTTGTCGAGCGCCTGGGAGACGCGCGCGGGGTCGGCGATCACGGCCGCCCCACCCGCCTCCCAGAGAAACTCGATCCGGCGGTCCCGGGCGGCGGCCAGGCGCTCCCAGCGAGCGATCGCGCCGGCCACGAGGGGGCGCGCCGCCACGGGCCGGCGAGCGGTGACGTGCGTCCGGCCGTTGATCGCGGCGTCGAGGTCCTCCAGTGCTGCCAGCGCCAGCGCCAGCGCCGAGGGCTCCCGGCCCTGGGGCCCGGCCCCCGGGCTGAGCGCCAGCGCGGTGAGCGGGCGGCGCAGCTCGTGGAGCGCGCGGTTGAGCGCCACCCGCCGGCGCGACGCGCGAACCCGCCCGGCGCCCACGACGGCCATCGTCGCCGCCAGCGGCCACAGGACCACGACGGGCTCCGCGTTCATCCGCCGACCAGCCTGTATCCGACCCCCCAGATGTTCTGGACGAAGCGTCCGTGATCGGGGTCGAGCTTGCGGCGCAGGCGGCTGGCGTGGGAGTCGAGGGTCCGGGTGCGGCCCATCGAGCGAAAGCCCCAGACCTCGCGCAGGAGGTCCTCCTTGGTGAAGACCCGCTCGGGCTCGGAGGCCAGCTTGCGCAACAGCTCGAACTCCTTGTTGGCCAGCGGCACGACCCGGTCGCCGACCCGGGCCTCCCGCCGGCTGGGATCCACGCACAGCTCGCCCACGTGCACCGGCCCCGAGCGCGGGGCCTCGTGGCGGCGGCGCAGCACCGCCTTGATCCGCGCCGCCAGCTCGACGTAGGAGAACGGCTTGGCGACGAAGTCGTCGGCGCCGGCGCCGAAGCCCCGCAGCCGGTCGGGCTCAGAGGAGCTGCCGGTCACGGCGATCACGGGCAGGCCGGGGTCGTAGTGGCCGGTCGCCCCGTCCGTGCGCCGGATCTCGCGCAGGACCTCGAGCCCCGGCGCGTCGGGCAGCCCCAGGTCGAGCAGCAGCAGATCGGGGGCGCGGAACCGGCACAGTCGAAGCGCATCGGACGCCGACGGGGCGGCGAGCGCCTCGTAGCGGTCGGCGGTGAGGTGATCGCAGAGCAGCTCCAGCGTGGGCGCGTCGTCCTCGCAGACGACGATCGTCGCGAGCGGCTCGGAGCGGGGCAGGTTCATCGTGTCGCACCTCGTTCGCTGTCCACGATCGGGTCAACCCCGGCGGCGAATCCGCCGCCCCGGGGCCCTTCGGGTGCAAACCGTCGTTCAGGCAGGAGATGGGGTCTGCGCCGCGACGGGCCCTGCGCAAAGATGGTCGCCCCGCCCGGCGCTCGCCGGCCGGGCATCGGAAGACTGAAGCTGTGGAGAAGGCAACACGCAGAGGCAACTACGAGTCGGGATCCGACTACGTGCTCGAATACGGCGAGCTGCGCTTCTCATTCAACGAGGGGGACTTCGGCCAGCGGGTCGAACAGGCCGCCGTGAAGCTTGACTTCGTCGACCAGGGCCTCTCCCCGCACGAGCTGCAGGACCTGCTGGACCTGGCCGTCAACGGCGAGATCCTGGAGCCGACATCGACCCTCGGCGAGCACATCGTGGACAACTGGACCGATCTGGTGGGACCCGCCAACCGCAGCCTGGTGCACTGGATCCGCCGCTTGGTCTTTCGCGGCGCCTGGCTGGACCAGCGCGTCAAGGAGGGCGAGCTGGACGTGGTCTTCGAGCCCGACACCTCCACCTTCGGCTACGTGCAGCCGGACCGCGACTCGGAGCCGATCGAGCTCTCGCGCGAGCCCTCGTGGGCCCGCCTCGCGTACCGGCCGTAGGTCCTAGAGGGCCTTCAGCAGCTCGGCGTTCGAGGCCGAGGCCTCGATCCGCTCGCGCAGGTACGCCGCGGCATCGGCCGCTTCCAGGCCCGCCAGCGCGCCGCGCAGCTTGCGCACGGCCTCCAGTTCGTCGCCTTGGCGCAGCGTCTCCTCGTTCGACACGCGGCACTCGGCCGCGACGATCGCCGGGTTGATGCCGAGCGCGGCGAGCTGGGGGTCCAGGGTGATGACCGAGCTCTCGGTCGTCCCGACCGCGCGCTCGGCTGCTCCCTCGTCCTCGGCGTCGACCAGGGTCGTGGCGATGACGGTGAGCGTGCCCCCGCCGGCCAGGTTGCGCCCGGAGCCGAACAGGCGCCGGACGGCGGCGACGTCGCCCGCCGCGTAGTCGAGCCGGGAGAGCGAGTCCACGAGGAGGACGGCGTCTCCCCCCGACTCGGCGCGGCGGCGGACCCGGGCGAGGGCCAGTTCGGCCAGCCGCAGCTGGTCGCCCGGTTCCATGTCCGAGGTCGCGATCGCGAACTGGACGCCCTCTACGGCCTCCCGCCACGCGGTCGCCTCCTCCGGGCGCTCGTCCACCAGCAGCACCGTCAGCTCGACGCCCTCGGCCGCGGCGATGGCCCGCGCGATGCCGCGCAGGAGCGTCGTGCGCCCGGAGCGCGGCGCGGCCCGGACCAGCACGCGCTGGCCGAGCGCGAGCGGGGAGAGCAGGTCAACAGCCCGCGCGAGCACGTCGGACGGGTCGGAGTCGAGCGCTAGCCGGCGCTCGGGAGCGATCGCCGGCAGGTCCTCGAAGGCGGGGCGCTCGGGTGTCGGCGGCTCGGTGCCGTTTACCCGGTCGATGTGGACGAGGGCGCGGTGGCGCTCGCCGCGGCGTGGCTCTCGAGCCGGGCCCGAGACCTCGTCGCCGGCTCGCAGCTCGCAGCGGCGAACCTGGGAGGCGGAGACGTATACGTCGGCCGCGTCGGCCTCCAGGCCCTGCAGGCGCAGGAAGCCGTAGCGCTGCGGAAGGATGTCGAGAATGCCCGAGACCTCGACCGTCGCGGCGTCCTCCTCAACCGGGCCGCCCGCGTCGGTCACGACGGCGCGATCGCGGCCCGCCGGCTCAAGCGTTCCGGTGCCGGCGACCTCGCCGGCCGCTGGAGCCGGTCCGTCCCCTCCCCCGCGCTCGATGATCTCGGCGACCAGAGCTTTGCGTTCGAGCTTGCGAAAGCCCTCGATGCCCAGCTCGACCGCGCGGGCGTGGAGGTCGGCGATGTGCTCGGAGGCGAGGTCGGCCATGCGACGCGCCAGGTTATCTGGCGCCGCGCGCGCCCACGCGCCGGGGCGTCAGCTCTTCGCCGCCGCGCGGGCGGAGACGAGCCCGCCCAGCCACTCGGCGAACTCGGGACGGGTCTCCCAGTCGGCCTTGAACTTCGCGGCGCCCGAGGTCGTCAGCGGGTGGTCGAGCATCTGCCGCAGCACCTTCGCCGGGACCGTCGCGATCTCGCACCCGAGCTGGGCTGAGGTGATGACGTGCTCGGGGTGGCGGATCGACGCGGAGATGATCTGCGAGGTCACCCCGCCCGCGCGGAAGCACTCGACGATCTCCGCCAGCACCTGGCCCGAGTCGACCGAGATGTCGTCCAACCGCCCCATGAAGCAGGAGACGTAGGTGGCGCCGGCCCCCGCCGCCAGGAGCGCCTGGTTGGCCGAGAAGACGAGGGTCATGTTCACCGGGATGCCGTCGGCGGTCAGCTCATGCGTGGCCGCGAGGCCCTCCTTGCAGAAGGGGACCTTCACGGTCACGTGCTCATGCAGCTCGCGCAGGGCGCGACCCTCGGCCACCATCCCCGCCGGGTCCTCCGAGACCACCTCGGCCGAGACGGGCCCACCGACGAGATCGCAGATTCGGCCGATGATCTCACCGGGGTCGCCGTCCTCCTTGGCGAGCAACGAGGGGTTTGTCGTCGCGCCTGCGAGCACCCCCCAAGCCGCGATCTCCTCGACCTCGGCGACGCTTCCGGTGTCGATGAACAGCCTCAAAATCAGTCCTCCCGATGGCGCGTTTCGATCTCCAGGCCAGCTTAGGGGAGGCGGCGGTCGGCGTCTACGCGCTCGCCGCGGGGTCGATCCCCTCCAGGGTCGCATCGGCCACCCAGCGGTCGGCCTCCGCGTCGACCCGGGGCTCATCCCATCCCAGCTCGGCGCCCATCGCCGCGGCGACCGGCCGCACCGAGGCGGCCGTGCGGAGGCTGGGCGCGGCAAGCAGGCCGAGACGGGTGCGCCGCAGGAGCACGTCGGCGACCGAGCTCGCCTGCTCGGCCCGGGCGGCGAGGACGGCCTCGGCGAGCAGGTCGGGATGGCCCTCGGCGATGGGCGCCGCCAGCGCCTTGTCGCGGGCCGCGATCGCGAGCACCCGCCGCCCCGCGTGCCCGTAGCGGAACGCCAGCAGCTCGCGGTAGCCCGCGGGCAGATCGTCCTCGGCCAGGCCGTCGGGCGGATCGAGCTCGCCCTCGCCGGCCGCCATCCCCAGCGGGACGTCGGCGGTGCGGCACGGGGCCACGCGACCCTCGCGCTCGACCAGCCGGTCGACCACCTGCTTGGCCATGCGCCGCCAGGTGGTGAGCTTCCCGCCCGTGATAGTCAGCAGGCCGGAGGAGGTCTCGTACAGCTCCGCCTTGCGCGAGATGTCCACCGACTTGCGCGGATCGCCGGTGGAAATCAGCGGCCGCACGCCGGCGTAGGCGCCCGTGATGTGCGAGGCGTCGAGGTCCAGGCCAAAGTACTCGTTGATCGCTTCGAGCAGGTAGGCGACGTCGTCGGCGCCCGGTTCCGGGTGCTCGATGTCGCCGTCGAAGTCGTTGTCGGTGGTCCCGATCAGGGCCTGCCCGTACCAGGGAAGGGCGAAGATTCGGCGCCCGGCGGGGGCCGGGACTATGCAGGCGGCCGTCGCCAGCGGCAGGGTGTCCCGGCCCAGGGTGATGTGGGTCCCCCGGCTGGGTGCGATCCGCGGCACCTCCGCCTCGTCGTGGATCTCCCCAGGGCGGATCCGGTCGGCGAAGACACCCGTCGCGTTGACGACGTTGTCGGCCTCGACCGCGAACTCCTCTCCGGAGTCGGCATCCCGGCAGAGCACACCCGTGGCGCGGCCCTCGTCCTCGCGCAGCCCCGTGACCTCCGCGCGGTTCAGGCACAGAGCGCCGAACCGCTCGGCCTCGCCCAGGATCGTCAGCACAAGGCGGACGTCGTCGGTCTGACAGTCGTAGAAGAGGTAGGCGCCAGAGGGCCCGAGGGGCTCCAGCGCCGGAACCAGCTCGACCGCTTCGGCGCCGGGGATCACCCGGTGGCGGTCCGGGGCCCAGTAGTCGCCCGCCACCGCGCGGGCCTCGCGGTCGCGCCGCGCCTGCCCGACCCGGGTCGAGGCCATGACGTCGTACATGTTGAGTCCGATCCCGAGCGTGCGCGACAGGCGCTCGTCCCCGAAAACGGGCACAAGGAACGGCGTCGGGTACACCAGGTGCGGGGCGAGCTGGACCATCAGCTGGCGCTCCAGCAGCGCCTCGCGGACGAGGCCCAGGTCGAAGTTCTCCAGGTAGCGCAGCCCTCCGTGGATCATCTTCGAGGAGCGGCTGGAGGTACCGATCGCCCAGTCGGTGCGCTCGACGATCGCCACCGAATACCCACGGGAGGCGGCGTCGAGCGCGACGCCTGCCCCGGTCACGCCGCCACCGATCACCACGATGTCGAAGCGCTCGGCCGTAATCGCCTCGAGGGCCTTGGCGCGCGCCAGCATCAGTCGAGGTATTCCACGAAGGACTCGGCGGGCTCGCGCTCCGGCGCGCGCTGCTCCTGCATGGGCGCGCCGAGGTGGATCAGGCCGACGAACCGCTCGCCCGGCTCCATCCCCACGGCCACGCGGCCGCCCTCGCTGCGCAGCACCTCGGGCGTTCGCCAGTAGCCGGCCAGGCCCCTGTCGTGAGCCGCCACGAGGACGATGAACGCGGCCACGCCCGTCGCCAGCAGGTCCTCGGAGTCCTGCGGCTCGTCCCCTGTCTGCCGCGCCGAGCACGCGACGAGAGTCGGGGCGCGGTCGAGCTTCGACGCCGCCTCGGGGCCCGCCGCCGCCTTCAGCCGCTCGAGGGCGGCCGGGCCGAGCACGCGGAAGCGCCACGGGTTCGTGAGGTGGTGGTTGGGCGCCCAGCGAGCGAGGTCGAAGAGCTCGTCGAGAACGTCCCGCGCCACCGGCTCCGGGCGGAACGCCTTGTGCGTGCGGCGAGAGCGAATCGCCTCGTCGACCTCCATCGCGAAGACTCTAGTGGCCGACTTGCTGCGTTCGACCACCGTGGGGGTGGCGAATCGCAACAACCCGAGGTGGTTTTAGGGCAGGCGGCGCCGGTACCAGAGGAACCCGCCCCCGAGGGCGAGCCCGAGCGCCCCAAGCCCCCCGAGGGCCCATGCGGTGGTCCGGCCGTCGTCCGCGCTCGCTTCCTCCGAGGCGACCTCGGCGTCGGCCGCCAGCTCGCCCGCCGCCAGCGCGGGCTCTGCCCCGGCGGCTCGGGCCCGCCCTCCCCGGCCGGCCGCCGCCGCTCGGGAGGCGCCGCCCTCGGACTTGCCGGGGC
>JBPCKC010000041.1:0-18492 GCA_051004675.1 Solirubrobacterales bacterium | reverse complement strand
GATCGCCGCGCTCGCCGGGCCCGGCGAAGTGGGCTTCTCCGACGAGCTCAACCACGCGAGCATCATCGACGGCTGCCGGCTCTCGCGAGCGGAGACCTTCGTCTACCGCCACTGCGACACCGAGCATCTCGCGTGGGGGCTCGAGCGGGCGAAACGCCGCGCCCGGCTGATCATCTCCGACTCGGTGTTCTCGATGGACGGGGACGTCGCGCCGCTCGCGGAGCTTCCGCTGCTCGCTCGCCGTCACGGCTGCATGCTGGTCGTCGACGAGGCCCATGGAACCGGCGCGCTCGGCCCCGGCGGGAGAGGGGCGGTCGCGGCCGCGGGACTCGAGGGAGAGATCGACGTGGTGGTCGGCACCCTCGGCAAGGCGCTCGGCAGCTACGGCGCCTACGTCTGTGCGTCAGCGCAGATCGTCGAGCTGCTCGTCAACACGGCGCGACCGTTCATCTTCTCAACCGCTTCCGCGCCGCCCGCGCTCGGCGCCGCGCTCGCCGCGCTCTCGCTGCTCGTCGCCCGCCCCGGGCTGGTCGAGCAGCTGCGCCGAAACGGGGCCACCCTTCGCGAGGCGCTCGCCGCCCGGGGGCTCGACACCGGCGCCTCGCCGAGTTCGAGGGGAGCGAGGCCGCGCTCCTGTTCGGCTCCGGTTACCTCGCCAACACCGGGACGATCGCCGCGCTCGCCGGGCCAGGCGACGTGGTCTTCTCCGACGAGCTCAACCACGCGAGCATCATCGACGGCTGCCGGCTGTCCCGTGCGGAGGTCTTCGTGTACCGCCATCGCGACACGGAGCACCTGGAGTGGGGCCTGCGGCGGGCGGGCGCCAGAGCCTCGCTGATCGTGAGCGACGGCGTCTTCTCGATGGACGGCGACGTCGCCCCGCTTCGCGAGCTTCACGGGCTGGCCGCACGCCACCGGTGCAAGCTGATGGTTGACGAGGCCCACGGCACCGGCGCCCTCGGCCCGGGCGGGCGCGGCGCCGTGGCCGCCGCCGGCCTGGGGGGCGACGTGGATGTCGTGGTCGGCACCCTCGGGAAGGCCCTGGGGGGCTATGGCGCCTACGTCTGCGTCTCGAGCCAGGTGGCCGAGCTGCTGGTGAACACGGCCCGGCCGTTCATCTACTCCACGGCCCCTCCGCCCCCCGCGGTCGGCGCCGCGCTCGCGGCGCTCACGATCCTGCGCGAGCACCCCGGGATGGTCGAGCAGCTTCGGCGCAACGCCGGGACGCTGCGCGAGGGGCTCGGCGCCTACGGCCTCGACCTGGGCGGGTCGCGCACCCAGATCATCCCGGTGATGGTGGGCGACGCGCGCCGGGCCATGGCGTTGTGCGAGCACGCGCTGGAGCGCGGCGTCTTCGCCCAGGCCATCCGTCCACCCACCGTGCCCGAGGGCACCTCGCGCCTGCGGCTTGCGGTGATGGCCACCCACTCGGCCGAGGAGCTGCGCGACGCGGCGCGGGTGATCGGGCAGTCAGCGGTGGAGCTGGGGCTCGCCGGGCCCACCCCGGGCCGCGCCCACACCGGCGAGCACGACCGCATCGAACGCGCCGCCTGATTCCAGCTCGGCGCCTTGCCCGCAAGTGGGGTCCCAACCACGCCGTTCGGTCAAGCGGCGCTGCGGGGCCCTAGATTCCGCGACGTGCTCGCCGCCGCTGACCTGACCCAGATCGACGAGGGCCTGTGGCGCTGGACGACGGGCCACCCCGAGTGGAGCGCGGGGGCGCGGCCGGGGAGCACGGCGGACTGGCCCCGGGAGGTCGGGAGCGTCGCCTACGCGTCGGCCGGCGGCCTGGTGGTAATCGACGCGCTCGTCCCCGAGGAGGGCGCCGAGGCGCTGTGGAGCTGGCTCGACGCGCGCCATGGCGAGGCGGGCGGGCGGATGGCGGCGCTGACCACGATCAAATGGCATCGGCGCAGCCGAGACGCCTTCGTCGCCCGTTACCGGGCCAGCACGTCGAGGGCCGCGAGGGCGCTGCCCGCGGGCGTCGAGGCGATCCCGATCGAGGGAGCGGGCGAAACGATGTTCTGGCTGCCCGAGCATGCGGCGCTGGTCGCCGGCGACCGCCTGCTGGGCGGCGAGCGAGCCGGCGAGTTGCGGGTCTGCCCGGCGTCGTGGCTCAGCTACCTGCCGAGCGGGGTCGGGCGGGCGGACGTCGCCCGCGCACTGCTCCCCCTCCTCGACCTGGCGGTGGAGCGGGTTCTGGTCTCACATGGCCCGCCTGCGCTGCGCGGTGGGCGGATCGCGATCGAGCGCGCGATCGAAGCGGCGTGCCGGCCGTGAGGGGCGTCTTCGTGACCGGGACGGGCACGGAGGTCGGCAAGACGATGGCGGCGGCCGCGATCGCGCGGACCCTCCGCGCCGACGGCGAGCGGATCGGCGTCTTCAAGCCCGCCGTGAGCGGCCTCGACGACTACGTGCGCTCGGGCGAGGCGCCTGACCACGAGCTCCTGCGAATCGCCGCGGGCTCCGCGCAAACCGACGACGAGATCGCCCCATACCGCTATGGCCCGCCCGTCTCCCCGCACCTGGCGGCCGCGCTGGACGGCGAAAGCATCAGTCCCGAACGGCTGCGCGCTGCGGCGCACGCGGCGGGCGAGGCATGCGACGCGCTGGTCTGCGAGGGCGTCGGCGGGCTTTTAGTGCCACTCACCATGGGCTACCTCGTCCGCGATTTCGCGCGCGACCTGGCGCTCCCGGTGGTCGTCGCCGCAAGCCCCGGCCTCGGGACGATCAACCACACGCTGCTGACGATCGAGGCCGCGCGCGCGGTCGGCCTCGAGGTCGCGGCGGTCGTCCTCACGCCCTGGCCGGACGAGCCGGCCGAGATCGAGCGCTCCAACCGAGTCTCGATCGAGCGACTCGGCGCGGTCGAGGTGCTCGTCCTCGGGCGGCTGGAGCCAGCCGATCCGGCGAGCTGGCCCAGGCTCCTTGTGCCCGGCCTCTAGCGGATTGGCTTTCCCGCCGCCCGCGCATCTATGGTCGGCCGCAGCGAATGACGGGGCAGATCGCTCAGCTCGACCAGCGCCATCTGTGGCACCCGTTCACTCAGCAGCGGGACTGGGAGGAGGCTGGCGCACCCGTCATCGAGCGGGCCGAGGGCACGGACCTCATCGGCTCGGACGGGCGCCGCTACATCGACGGGGTCTCGTCGCTTTGGTGCAACGTGCACGGGCACCGGCACCCGGGGATCGACTCGGCGATCCGCCAGCAGCTCGACCGTGTCGCCCACTCGACGATGCTCGGCCTCACCCACGCCCCGGCCGCGCAGCTCGCCGAGCGCCTGGCCTCCATCTCCCCACCGGGACTCGAGCGGGTCTTCTACTCGGACTCCGGCTCGACGGCGGCCGAGATCGCGCTGAAGATGGCGTTTCAGTACTGGCAGCAGCAGGGCGAGAAGGCGCGGACCTCCTTCGTCTCCTTGACCGACGCCTACCACGGGGACACGGTGGGGGCCGTCTCGGTCGGCGGCATCGAGCTCTTCCATGCGGCCTACGGGCCGCTGCTGTTCGACGCCCACCAGGTCGAGCCCGGCGACGCGGCGCAGCTCGAGCGCGTCCTCGCCGGGCACAAAGGCGGGATCGCCGCGGTGATCGTCGAGCCGCTGGTGCAGGGGGCCGCCGGCATCAGGGTCCAGCCGCCCGGGTACCTGCGCGCGGTCCGCAGGCTCTGCGACGAGCACCAGGTGTTCCTGATCTGCGACGAGGTGGCGACCGGCTTCGGGCGCACCGGGACAATGTTCGCCTGCGAGCAGGAGCGCATCTCGCCGGACTTCCTCTGCCTTGGGAAGGGGCTCACGGGCGGCTATCTGCCGCTGGCCGCCACGCTCACGACGGAACGGGTCTACGACGGGTTTCTCGGGGCCCACGAGGACTACAGGACTTTCTTCCACGGCCATACGTTCACCGGCAACCCGCTCGCCTGCGCGGCGGCGATCGCGAACCTCGAGGCGTTCGAGCGAGAGCAGACCATGCTGCGCCTGCAGCCGAAGATCCGGCTGCTCGGCGATTTGCTCGCGGAGGTGGCGGCGCTGGGGGAGGTGGCCGAGGTGAGAGGGCGCGGCTTCATGGTCGGCATCGACCTCGGCGAGCACGATCCGTCGCTGCGGATCGGGCACCGCGTGACCGTCGAGGCCCGCGAACGCGGCGCGATCGTCCGCCCGCTCGGCGACACGATCGTTCTGATGCCCCCGCTCGCGATCTCCAAGGCCGACCTCAGCCGACTGGTGGCGATCACGCGCGAGGCCATCGTCGCCGGATGCTCCTCTGCCTACGGCGCCCCCAGCGCCCTGCCGGAACGCCACGTTGCCGATGCGGCCGGCGGGGTCGCCCGGGCTGCCTAGCGTCGCTCACACGCCGGCCAAGGCGGAACCCATGGGGAGAACGACTATCCGGCCGTCGCCGGGCGCCCGCCAATCCGCGATACGAAGGGCACGGGTGTGATGAAGGCGCCGCGACGCCGTAGTGGGGATATGGATGGCACGATCACCGCGCCCGCCGCGCACGCGCCCGAGGCCGAGGCGGTCGCGTTCGAGCAGCTCTACCGCTCCAGCCGCGACGACCTGTTCGCCTACGTTCACGGCCTGCTGCGCGATCGCTCCGCCGCCGAGGACGTCACCGCCCTCGCATTCGAGCGAGCGTTCAGGCGCCGCCGGAAGTTCAACCCGTCGCGCGGCAACCGACGCGCATGGCTCTTCGGGATCGCACGCAACGCTGCCCTCGACGAGCTGCGCCGCCGGAAGCGCAGGGCCGACCTGGCCGAGGAAGTAGCCGACCCGGACGCGCCCGACCCGGCTGATGAAGCCGAGACCGCGCTGCGCAGGCGCGCGCTGCGCCAGGCCATGGCGGATCTTGCCGCCCGCGAGCGCGAGCTGGTCGCCCTGAAGTTCTTCGCCGGCCTCTCGAACGCCGAGATCGCCGCAGTGGTCGGCACGAGTGAGAGCAACGCCGGTACCCGCCTTCACCGTGTGATCGAGAAGCTAAGGAGGGCCTGTGATGAGACCGACTGAGAGGTTCCGAGCCGAGGGTGCCGACGAGGCGCTCGACCCCGAGGCCGCCCGGCAGCTCGCGGCGATCGATGCCGCGCTCGCCGGCGACGAGACCCCGGCGGGCGTGGGTGAGACCGCCCAGCTCGTCCGTGAGCTTCGCGACGAGCGCGCCGTGCCGGATCCCGGCTTCGCCGCCCGGCTCGACCGCTGGGCGGCTTCCGGCTTCGAGCGCTCGACACGCCATCAGCCCCGCGCGGACACCGACGCCGGCCGCCGGCGCGAGCGCTTCGCCGGGATCCTCCCGCGCCGGATGGTCGTTCCGGTCGGCGCCGTGGCGACGCTCGTGGTGGTCGTGGGCGTTGCGATCTCGGCCGGCGGGCTTGGGTCGGGAGGCGAGGACCCCAGCGGTGTCACGGCCGTCCCTCCCGACAGCGGGGACAGCGTCACGGACGCGGTCGCCGTGCCTGAAAAGGCCCCGCCCGCCCCCGGGGTAGGCGACCCGGCGGTTATCGAGAACGCCCAGGGAGATGCCCTCGCGTCCCCGGACGGACGCACTCGCAGCGGGTTCGTGCGCCCCGAGGACCGCAAGCAGGCCCTCGCGGCCGACCTCGTCCTCGCCGCCGAGCCCGAGGAGGTGCGCGATGTCTCCGACGGCGTCAACGAGGTGGTCAACCGCTACCGCGGGATCGTCGTTTCCTCCTCGGTCCAGAGCGGAGACACCGATGACGTCGGCCTGGGGTCGCAGTTCCAGCTTCGGATCCCGGCCGCCAACCTTCAGGCGGCACTCGCCGACCTCTCCGAGCTCGCGCACGTGGAGTCGCGCACCGAGAGCGTGGAGGACATCACCGCCCGGTTCCTGAGCGCCCAGGAGCGAATCGACGAGCTGGAGGCGGAGCGGCAGAGCCTGCTCACGCGCCTCGCCGACGCCGACACGGACGACGAGGTCGCCACGCTACGCCGGCAGCTCGACTCCGTCAACTCGGCGCTGAGCGCCACCCGCGCAGAGCTCGACAACGCCCGTGAGCGCGTTCAGCTCGTCCCCGTCACGGTCTCGATCGTGTCCGAGCAGGGCGCCGGCGACGACGGCGACTGGGGCCTCGACGAAGCGCTCTCCGACGCCGCTGACGTGCTCAGCACCGCCGCGGGCGTGGTCGTGATCGCAGGCGCCGTGCTGCTCCCGCTCGCCCTGGTCGCGCTGCTGGTGGCGCTGAGCGTGCGCACCCGCACCAACCGCGCCCGCGACCGCGCGCTGGACGAGTAGCGCTCCCGCCGGCGCTCGGTGCCGGCTGGGGCGGGCCGGTGACCGGTCGTCCGGGGGCTCTGTCCGGCAAGGATGCCCGTTCGGACAGGAGGGCTGGACGCCCGCCTCCCGGCGGGCGGTCACCGGCCCGCCTCGGAGGGGGCCTACTCCTCGTAAGGCTCGAAGTCCGACTTACGGGCGCCGCAGACGGGGCAGAACCACGAGTCGGGGATGTCGTCGAACGCCGTCCCCGGGGGGATGCCGCCGTCGGGGTCTCCGTCGGCGGGGTCGTAGATGAACCCGCACGAGGTGCACACCCAAAGCTGCTTGGTCTGAGTTCCGGCCTCCATCGACGCGGCAGGGTATCGCGGATAGATTGCCTGGGGTGAGCGATGAGCCCGCCATCCCGCGCCCGGCCGCCACCGTGATCCTGCTGCGCCGGGGCCCGAAGCACGGCGACCGAGGCTTGGAGGTCCTGTTCGCGCGCCGCACCGAGGAGGCGCGCTTCATGCCCGGTGTCTGGGTGTTTCCGGGCGGGGCGGTCGACGCGGCGGAGCTCGACGCCCACTCCGAGGACGATGCCTACCGGATCTGCGGCGCGCGCGAGCTGGAGGAGGAAGTGGGAGTGCAGGTGGCGCCCTCCGAGCTGCACCAGTGGATTCGCTGGATCACGCCCGAGGAGGTGCCCGTGCGCTTCGACACCCGCTTCTACGTCGCGCTTGCGCCGCCCCACGCCAGCCCGGCGCCCGACACCGAAGAGATCACCGAGGTCGCGTGGATGAGCCCCCATCGTGCGCTCGAGCGCAACTCCGCCGGCGAGATCGAGCTCGTCTTCCCCACGGTGAGGACGCTGGAGACCCTGCTGCCGTTCGCCACCTCCGAGGCAGCCTTGGCGGCCGCAGCCGAGCGCGACGGCGAGCCGATCCTCCCGAAGGTGATCGGCACCCGCGAGGACTGGCGAGTGGTCCTGCCGGGCGACCCGGACTACCCGGCCGGCTGAGGCGGACCGGCCGCCGGAAACGGCTCGAGGCCCGCGTGCCAGGGCCCCGGCTGGTAGGTGTGCACGCCGTGTTCCTCGACCTCGCGGCAGACCCGGGTAAACAGGCCGGCGCCGGAGTCCAGGGCGGCTTCGTACTCCTCCCGCGTGCGCTCGCGCAGCCGCCAGTGAAAGTAGAGCTGGCCCTCGGAGACGCCGAAGTCCACCTCGCGGTCGATCGTCGTCACCCAATCGAGGAAGCCGGGGCCGAACATCTCGCGCAGCGCGACCGGGTCGTGCTCGCTGGGCACGGTGGCGAGGAAGCGCCGGTTGAACTCGATGCTCTCGAACTGCACCTTGTTGCGCGCGGCGCGGCGCTCGATCACGTCCTCGGCCCGGCGCTCCAGGGACTCGATGTTGAACGGCGGCATGGCCTGCGCGAGGTCGGGGACATGCGCCTTCGCGAGGATGGCCCGCGGCAGGACCGCCTTGGCGAAGAGCGAGCCCTCCTCGTGCTCGTCGGCATCGCAGGAGGCGCCCCAAAAGCCCTCGGACAGCTCGCCCGTAAGCCGGTTGGTCCCGCCCGGGCAGAGCGCCGGCGGGCCACCCGCCGGGTTGAGCCCGCCCACCGCGTCGTAGGCGAGCCCCCGCCCGGAGCCAACGGCCCGCGCCACCTCCGCCCAGCTCGCAGCGTCCTCCTTGGCGCTCAAGTTTCCTCGTCGTCCGAGGGGACGATCAGCTCGTCGCGACCTTGTGCTTCGAGCTGCGCCTTGTAGCGCGGGAAGACCGGCTTGACCAGTGGCACCAGGCGCAGGATCTTGGCGGCGGGCCCATCGGCGCGGATCTGCCCGCGGGCGAGGGCCACGGTCGCGTTGACCTGGCCCAGCCAGAAGCGATGCCCGACGTCGGCGCTCATCGTCATCGTCACCTCGGGCTCCATCTGCGACTCGCCGAAGTCAACCTCGCTCGGCTGGCCCTCCTGGAGGCGAACCGTGAGGACCGCGTCGGGGTCCGTGTAGGCATAGCGCACGACCGTGTTCGCCTGCTTGAACTGCTCGGCGATCGCCTCGTCCGCCGCGAGGTCGGTGAACAACTTCCCCAGCGTCTCGTAGACCTCGTCCGCATCCTTGAACAGGGTCAACCCGTCTCCTCCTCGTGCGCCAGCCGCCGGATCCTACGGGCCTGGCGAGCGGGCACGCCAGGCGCCCGCAGCGGATCCCTAAGGATCCGCGAAGAGGGTCGGGAACCGGGTGTTCGAGAACCCGCCGGGGAAGGGCTCCTGGACGATGCAGGGTGCGAAGGACTGGCCGACCGGAGGCACACCCGGGGCCGGGTCGGCCGCCGTGTGGATCTCCTCGTCGAGGGACTTCGGGTCGCCGGGGCCCGTGAACTGGTTGTAGTCGAGGTTGCGGCAGTCGAAGCTGGGGAACATGCCGGACCTCGCCGACCTCGGCGCGGTGAGGGCGCCGGGCGCGAGGTAGCCGTTGGAGCGGTTCGTGGAGAGCCTGGTCTCGTGTACGCCGAGGCTCTCCGAGCTGGAGTAGCTGAGCTGGCGCAGGTAGTGGCGCGGCGCGTCCTGGTTGGGGTCCACCGGGTCGATCGAGTTCGACAGCGCGACGCCCGGCGCGGCCAGGAAGTCGGTGATCGTCGTCTTCTGGAACTCGAGGTAGCGGATCACCGGGTTCAGGTTGGCGAGGAAGGGATCGAGGGCGTCGAGTACCGGGGCGAGCCCGTTCAGCGTGCTCTCCAGGGCCGGGAGCCCGGTCTCGCTGGCCGTGATCAGCACGTCGAGGTCCTGGAAGAGGCTCTTCAGGTTGGGCGATAGCTGGCGGACCGACGCCAGCGTGGGCGAGAGGTCCTGCGCGATCGGGATCAGGTCCTGGATCAGCGGGCGGGTGTCGGCCTGGAACTCGTCCAGGCGCTCGAAGGTGAGGCGCGACTCGCGCTCGAACGTGGGCAGGATCTGGAAGGACTCCGCGAGCGCCTGATCCTCGCTGGCAAGCGCCTCGAAGGTCTCGTTCGAGCCGGTGATGGCGCCCGCCAGAGCCTGGTCGCGCTCGGTGAGCGCCTCGAAGACCGTGCCGGTGTCGCGCACCAGGCCCTTGAGCGCGACCTTCTGGCGGTTGAGGATCTCGAGCAGGCCCGACGCGTCCTCCACGAACGGGCCCAGGTTGCCGAACGCGTCGTTGAGGTCGAGCCCGCGCCCCTCGATCGCATCGGACGAGGTAGAGATCCAGCGCTGGAACGACTCCCGGGTCTCCTCGTCGAGGGCGTTGAAGATCTCGTCGATCTGCGTGGCGTCCTGGGTCTGAGAGATCCCGAGGGTCTCCCCCTCCTCGAGGGTCTCGACCCCCTCCGCCTCGGCGTCGGAGACGTTCGCGGCGGCCCCGACGGAGACGGGCACCTCCTCGCCGCCGGGCTCAGTGCCGGGCGTCAGCTCGATGTAGGTCTCCCCGAGCAGGGTCTTCTGGCGGAGGATCGCTCGGGCGTCCTCGGAGATCGGAGCGAACTCAGGCCGGATCTCCATCACGGCCTCGGTCGTGTCGTTGCCCGCGACCCGGTACTCGGGGGGCGCCAGGGTGAGCTCTTTGACCTTGCCCACGGATACGCCGCCGATCCTCACGTCGGACTCGCGCGCGAGGGTGGTCGTCTCCGGGAAGTAGCCGGAGATCTTGTAGCTCTCGGGCTTCAGCGGGATCGGGCCGCCGAAGGCGATCCACAGGAACAGGATCAGCCCGAAGCACGACAGCGTGAAGCCGACGGCGATCATGATGCGACCGACGCTGGGCGCCTGCTTCTGCACTAGCCGCTCACCTCCCGGCGGATGTCCTCGCGCGTGGCCATCAGTCGCACAGTCCTCCCGGGGCGAACAACGTCCCCACGCCCGTCGCCAGCCCGCGCACCTGCTGGAGCAGGGCGTTGAACTCCTGCCCCGCGCCGGGCGGCGTCGGGATCAGCCCGCCGGAGCCTCCGGTGAGGATGTTGACGAGCTGGTTGCAGCCGGCGGTGAAGTAGATCCGGCGCCATGGCCCGTTGCCGTCGGCCGTGTTGAACACGTAGTTGCCGTTGTGTCCCAGCCAGCCGAGCCAGAACAGGTAGCCCTCGTTGCGCTTGGGGGTCCCGGTCGGGTCCTGCCCGTCGCCGTCGCCGTTGATGTCGGGGTTATAGGCGGCCATGTTGGTGAGCTTGTTGAGCTTGCGTCCGACGGCGGTCAGGCGGGGCGCCGCGCTGGAGTAGCGCTCGGCGGCCCGGCGCAGGTCGGGAACGGGCTCGCGGGCGGCGCGGACGAACGGACGGATCTCGTCCTCCAGCACCGGTGTCGCGTTTGTCGCGAGCGTCTCCAGCGAGCGGTTGGACTCGTCCAGATTGCGCGCGAACGGGCGCAGCTCGTCGAACGCCGGGCCGAAGACCTCGGCGAAGGAGGCGAGCTCGTTCAGCGTCAGCTCGGCCTGCGTCAGCGTCGGGCCGAGGAGCTCGACGGCCCGGCGTACGCTGGGATCCTGCTCGGCGATCGCGCCGAGCGCCGAGTTCGAGGTCACGACCAGCTCGACCAGGTCGTCGTCGGCCTGAGCGATCCTGCCGGTGAGCACGTTGAAGTTGTGAACCAGGTTGCGCACGTTCTGCTGGCGCTGGGCGACCTTCGAGTTCAGCCGGCGCAGGTCCTCGTTGATCGGGCCCAGGCTGCCGAGGAGCTTGCCGAGGTCCTTGTCGCGGCCTTCGAGGCCCTGCCCCGCACCCACGAGGAGGATCTTGAGGTACGCCTGCGTGTCCGAGTCGAGGGCCTCGAGGATCTCGTCGAGGTTCACGTCCGGCGCGGTGTTTGAGACGGGCACCGTGGAGCCCTCCTCGTACTCGCCCGCCGCCTTGGAGCCGGGGTCGAGCGAGAAGAACATGTCCTTCAAGCCGGTCGTGGGGCGCATCAGGAGCGTCGCGTCCTTGTAGACCGGCAGGAACTCGCGGTCGATCGCGAAGGTCACGACGCCCACGCCGCCCTCGAGCTCGACGTCGGCGACGTCCCCGATGCGAACCCCCGCCACGCGGATCGTCTGGCCCTGGCCGGGGACGACCGCCTGCGCGGTCTCGAACTCGGCCTTCAGCTCGAAGGGCTTCTCCTCGATGATCGGGATCCGCAGGCGCTGCTTCTGGAGGATGTAGAAACTGATCCCCGCTGCCATCGCCACGAGGACGGCGATGGCGATGAAGTACCGCAGGTTCTTTCGAATCACGAGGGCCATCAGCCACCCACCTCCGGCGCGCTGCCGAGCGCGCCTGAGGTCGCGGCCGCGGCCGTCCCGCCCAGGTCGGCGCCCAGCCGCTCGAGCGTCCGCTGGATGTCGGCGCCGGCCTCGGCCAGCGCCTCGGCGTCACCCTCCTGCTCGGCCGCCGTGTAGGCGTCCGACTGCTTCTGAAGCGCGGCCGCCTGGCGGCGCGGCAGCAGGCCGATGATGTCCTGGATGGTCTGAATCAGGTCGTCCAGCCCGACTGGGTTGGGCGGTGTGGTCACCCCGGCGTCGCCGGAGGTGACGCCGGCTGCGCTCAGGTCCGGCGGGTCCTGCGTCTCGCACTTCACCCTGGGCCTGAACTTGGGCCGGACGGAGTCGGCGAGGTTCCCGTGCACGCTGGGCATGCCGCCCAGCAGCGGGAAGTCGAGCAGCCCGACCGCGTCGGAGGCGCCGTCGGGAGCCCCGCCTGGAATCAGGATCGTGTTGGCGCCGCTGCCGGCCTCGACGCGGATGTACTGGCCATTCGCGTCGCCCGAGCGGCTCTCCGAGGCGATGCCCACGAGGCCGGACGCAGTCTCCTCGGCGACGTTGCCCTGGGGCTGGAGCTTGGCGGGGTAGCTGGCCGGCGGGTCCACGGTGTCGTTCGACCACGGGATCACGGCCTCGTTGAAGCAGCTCGCGAGGCGGCGGAACTGGCCGAGCAGCGGCTTTGTGCGCTCAGACAGGCGGGCGAGATCCGGGATCGTCGGGCGCAGGTCGGCCACCAGGCCGCGCAGCTCGGGCTCGGAGACGAGCAGCCGCAGCTGATTGATGAACGGCGTCGCCGCGCGCAGCGCCGGGGCCGTCGAGCGCACTCCCGGCAGCGCCTCGCGGGCGAAGGCCCGCAGGGGCGGGAACGAGGCGTTCAGGTTGGCGAATGCGGGCTCGGCCGCGTCGAGCACGTCGGGGAGCTTCGCGATGGCCTGCTCGAGCGAGGCCGCCTCGGCCGCGAAGGAGCCGGTGACGACGCGGAAGTTCGTGATCAGGTTCTGGAGGGCCAGCTCGTTCGAGCCGAGGGCCCGAACCACCTTGTCGAGGTTGCCGATAAGTCCGGAGAGGTCATGGACGCGCTTGCCCTGGAGCGCCTCGTTCACCTGCGAGGTGAACTTGAAGGCGCCGGCCGAAGAGCCGTAGAGCTCCTGGAAGCCCTTGGCGCCGCCGTACTTCATGAGCGCATTGCCGAACTGGTCGAGGAAGACCTGGAGGTTGGCCCTCACGTCGGACTGAAGCGTGGTGAGCACCTGGTCGATCTGGACCGAGTTGGAAGTCTGGTTTACCGGGAAGGTGTGGTTCTCGCCGACCTCCTCGGCGTTCGGGCTGCCGGGCTTGGCGTCGATAAAGAGGTTGCCCTCGAGGAAGAGGCGGGGCCGGAGCTGGAACTGTGTGTCCTCATGAAGCGGCAGCGCCTCCTCCGTGAGGCTCATCGTCACCAGCGCCGCGGACTCGGCGCCGTCCTCGTCGGCGGGAGCCTGCTGCGAGCCACCGGCCTGCGCGGTCAACTCCGGGCTGTCGCTCGTGAGCGGCTCGATCTTGGTGACCTCGCCGATGTTCACGCCGGCGATCCGTACCGGCGCCTTCGGCCGCAGGTTCTGGGCGGTCTCGAAGACCGCCTGGACCTCGTAGGGGTCGCTCCACGGGAGCTTCTTCGTGTACGCGAAGACCGAGCCGACTCCGATGACGAGGAGCAGGACCAACCCGATCGCCCAGTTCGGCATGCGGCGCTTGGAGTCGCTGGTCCTCATGGCAGGTTGCTCCAGGTCTGCGGCTGGCGACTGGCGACGCGGGTGTCACGCAGCTCGCGGGTGGAGTCCTGGTTCCAGAAGAGGGTGGTGGGCCCGCGCGAGCCGGGCAGGTCGGCGACGCCGATCGCGGGATTCTTGTTTGCCTGACCTTCGAGCTTGAGGCGGCCCAGCGGGTAGCCCGTCTGACCGGACTGGCAGTCGTCGAAGTCCCCGCGGTTGGGGAAGTTCTGGCCGGCGGGCCCGTAGACCGGCCCGTAGGTGATCGGGAGGGCGTAAGGCGCGAACTCGCCGGAGGAGTAGCTGACGCTGCCGTCGGGAGGCATGGAGCCGCCGACCTTGCCGTTCGCCTGAATCCCCGAGTACCCCGCCATCGGCGTTTGCGCCTCGCCGGGGACGCTCTGGGTGCCGAGGGGGGCCGGGAAGTTGAACGTCTCCGGCCCGGGCGGGTAGCTGGTGAGCGCCTGGCGGAACGTGTAGCCGATCGAGTCGGGATCGGAGAGGCCGTTGGGCACGTTGGTGAACCAGTAGTTCCAGTAGTTGCAGTTGGTCTGGGAAGGGACCACATAGCGGGCCAGCGGCTTGGCGATGTCGAAGGTCTCCCCCAGCCGGTCAAGGGCAATGCGCGTCGTCTCCTGGTCGACGAGCTGGAGCAGCTCCTGGAACACGCCGCGCAGGCGGACGTTCATGCTCACGGAACGGTTCAGCACGGGGGTGCCCACGTCGATGGCGCCGTTTAAGGTCGGCAGCGTGATGCGCAGGTCGGCGACGCCCGGGCGCAGGGTCCGGGCGAGGGTCGCGAAGTCATGCAGGAACGGGACCTGCCGCGGCAGCGTCTCGATCCCGGTCCGGAGGGTTGGCACGCCCTCGGAGATCGTTTCCTTCAGCGCCTCCACATCCGAGGAAATCGCGGTGAAGGTCACCGCCATGAAGGTGAACAGCTCCGCCTGCTCCTCGGCCACCGGAGCCACGATCCGCGCGGCGTCGGCCAGCTCCGGGAAGAAGCGGATGAGCTTCGTCGTGGGCTCGACCAGCATGTCGGAGACGGGCTTCAGGTTGACGATCAGCGGCCTCAGGTTCGCGATCGTCTGGTTGAGCGAGAAGCCGCGGCCCGCGAAAGCGTCGCCGAACCCGGTGAGGTTCTTGCGGGAGTTCTCCCGCGTCTCGGTGTCGAAGGTGTTGGCGATGTCGTCGAACTCGGTCTGCTCCTGGAAGCAGCCATTCCCGGCGGCGCCCGCAGCCGGCGGCTCGTCGGCCGTCGCGGGCAGGCTGCAGACACCCCCATCGTCGGTGCCGTCGAACGTGAACCCCTCGGGGGCCCCCTCGCCGTTACCGCGCACGACCTCGAGGTACTTGAGGCCGAACGCGGAGCGGTAGCGGACCCGGAAGATCGAGTCCTGCGGCAAGGGTTCGGCGGTCTTGTCGAGCTTCAGGTTGACGAGCGCGCCGACGCCGCCGGTGTCGTCGGCCTCTTCGGCGGCGAGCGCCCCGTCGCTGTCGGCGAGCGTCTGCTCGGAGCCGGTCTGCATCGGCTCGATCGACTCGACCACGCCGACGCGGTGCCCGCCGATACGGACCTCGTTGTTGTTGGTCAGACGCGCCGCGTTCGGGATCTCCACGGAGACCCGGTAGACGGGGACGAAGGGCAGGCCGTTGTTGGCGTTGTAGGCCAAAAAGACGGCGACGACCGCGATCAGCACGGTGACCGCGCCGACCATGGTGGGAGAGGCTGCGAGCGACTGGATTGGGCTGCGTCCTCTCATCTCACGGCCCCAGGAGGAAGTCGAGGAGGTCGTTCGTTGCGCCGCCGCCGCCACCACCGCCGCGGTTGCGGACCTGGCGCAGGCGGTCCTGGAGGCGGTTCGGCAGGTCGTTCAGCGCCCGGCGCGGCAGGTCCAGCAGGCCCTCGAGGTCCTCGGGGATGTCGGGGCCGCCGTTGGGCAGCGGCAGGTCCGGAAGCAGGCCATCGGGGCCGGCGCCCGGCGCCTCGGCGCCGCCGTCGGATCGGAGGGCCTCGGCGCCTGCGCCCTCGCTCGCGCCGGCCGACTTGCCCTGCTTGGGCGTGCCCGGGCAGAGCTCTGCGGCCGCCTGCGGGGGCTCGGTGCCGGCGGGGCACACCGAGGGGTGGTACGGGGGCAATTCGGGGAACGAGTTCTCCGGGTCGGTCAGGCCCGGCTGGGAGTCGCCGAGCCAGCCGACGCAGTTGTTGATCTCATTCGAGTTCGGGCCGACGAGCCTCGGATTGCTGGTGACCCCGCCGGCCTTGTTCGGCAGCTCGGTCTCGCCGGTCTCGGGGTCGCGGCCGCTGGTGAAGGATCCGCACGGCCCGCTGAAGATGTAGTAGAGCGAGAAGTGCAGCAGGTGACCGACCTGGTCGAACTGATTGAGCGAGGCCGTCTGGTAATAGCCGTAGTTCAGGAGTCCCTCGAGGCCCGTGTACCCGGTGGGGGCCGCGCGGCCGGTGACGCCTGGGGCGCGCGCATCCACCTCGGTGGCGCGGCCCGGATCGTCGAGGTCGCGGAGGAAATCCGCGAGCATCTCGCCGACGGCGGTGGCCTTCGCGCCGGAGTCGGCCAGGGCCTGGATCTCCTCCTTGCCGTGCCGCAGCGCCCGCTCGCCCACCAAGGACGCCTCGCCCAGGCTGTCCAGCGAGCGGTACGTCGCCTCGTTGAAGGCGGGCAGGCTGGTGATCAGCTCGTTCAGGCCGGGAGCGGCGGCGCGAAGGTCGGTGAACAGGGGGGTGGACTCGCGGGCCGCCGCCTCGAGCTCGACCAGCACCGGGTTGAGCTCGGCGAGGAAGTCGTCGAGCAGGGCGAAGTCCGTGGAGAGGTCGGTGCGGCGCTCGGCCGACGCCGCCGCCGTGTCGCGCGCCTCCTCGATGAAGGAGACGACGTCCTCGCGGCGCTCGGTGAGCCGGGATATGACCCGGTCCGAATCGCTTTGGAGGTCGCGGATGATCGTGTTCTGGTCGCCCAGCACGTCGAGCACCTTCTCCAGCGAGGTCAGCGCCGGAGCACCGAGGCGGATCGCCTCGTTGAGGTTCTCGGGATTGCCCGCGAGCGCGGTGCCGAACTCGTTGATGAGAAGCTGCAGGCGGCGCTTGAACGGCTCGCGCAGGGTGTTGTTGACGAGGTCGTTCTGGACGGTCTGCTGGACGTTCTCGGCCGGGACATCCGGATCCTCGACGTCGCCGCTGGGCTCGATCTCGGGCCCGTCAGGCGTGCAGTCGATGAAGTACTCGGCGATCAACGACTGCGGGTCGGTGGAGCAGGTGGTGTTCTCCCCCAGGACCGCGAGGTCACCACTCAGCTTGACCTCGACCACCGCGCGCTTGGCCGAGTTGACGTAGAGGTCGGTGACCGAGCCGGCGTTGACGCCCGCGACCCGCACGTCCGAGCCCGGGACGACGCCGAATGCGTTGTACATCTCGATCAGGTACGTGCGCTCGTCGTCGGCGGGGGCCGAGACGGCGAAGATCGCGGCCGTGGTGGCCACGAGGCTGAAGATGAAGCCCAGCCGCCTCACGGCTCCCTCAAGACGTCACCGGGATCGCAGTCGAGGTTGCCGCCGTCGGTGAAGACGTTGCCGCCGGGGACGTCGCCGACGCCGGGGGGCAGCGGGCGCTCTTCGGCGCCGGGGCACTTGAAGTCGAGGTCGGTTTGGATCGGGCCGCCGGGGGCGATCAGGTCGTTGGGGTCGGCGGGGGCGCCGAGGTCGGGCAGGCCGTTGGCGGAGAGCCCGAACTGGTTGAAGCTCGTGCTGATGCGCCCGATGCCGCCCAGCGCGTCGATCGTGCCCGGGTGGGAGAAGTCGTCGAACCACCCCACCAGCTCGGGGGTGTAGGGGCGGAACATGGCGAGGGTGCCGTTGCCGTTGGTGAGCGCGCAGACCGACTCCCCGAAGGCGCCCTGGGTGTAGTCGTCGTCCCCGGCGCCGTTGGTGGGCTCGGAGAGATCGCCGCCACCGCAGTTCGGAGCGCCGGAGCCGATCGCGCGGCGCTCCAGGGAGACCTGGTCGCGGGTGAGCTCGACGAGGTCGTTAGAGGGCCCCGAGCGGCGAACGATCGCGTCGAGGTCGCGGACCGTCGGCACCGCGTCGGCGATCGTCGGGCGCAGCACGTCGATGAAGGGCCCGAGCTCCTCCACCGCGGGGTAGGAGGCATCGACGAGGGGGTCGACGTCATCGAGGGCGGCGCGCAGGTTCACGAAGGTGGTGTTGGCGTTGCGCATGAAGTCGGGGAGCTTTGAGATCGCCTCGGCCAGCGCCAGCTTTTGGCTTCCGATCGCGCCCATCATCGTGTTCAGGTTCCCGACCAGCGCCGAGATGTCGGGGGCGCGCTCGGCGAGGGCGCCCGAGAGGTTGGCGGTGTCGACGATCAAACGCTCCAGGGCGCGCTCGTCGAAGGTGAGCTCGGCGAAGAGCCCGCGCGAGGTCGAGAGGAAGGGGTTGGCGTATTTGAAGCCCTCGTTGGCCTGCTCCGCGACCCCGTCGTAGGAGATCTCGAAGCCCTTGATCACGCGCTTGAAGTCGGCGACGGTCTCCTTGTCGAGGGTGTTGAAGACCTGGTCGAGGTCGACCTCCGAGACGGTCTCGGACTGAGAGAGGGAGCCGCCCTCGGGGATCTCCTCACCGGCGGTGGAGTCGGGGGGGAGGGTGAGTTGGATCTGGCGGTTGGCGATGCCCGACAGGGAGTAGGAGCGGACCTCCGCGACGGTGCCGCGCCGCAGCGGCGCGTACTCCTCGTTCACGGTGAAGTTGACGAGCGCCTGGCCGTCGTCGCCGAGCTCGATCTCCTTGACCGAGCCGGCCGCGATCCCCCCGACGATCACCTCGTTGCCGGGCACGAGCTGGGAGGCGTTCTCGAACTCGGCGGTGACTTCGTAGGGGTCGTCGCCGCCGCCGAGGATCATGACCAGGGCCACAACCGCGGCGACGATCGCGACCACGGCGACGATCCTGCCCAGCGCAGTCGACCCTTTCACTTTCTCCCGTACCCGAACAAGTTGGTGGTATCCAAATCCTCTAAGCCCCCGTAGACGAGGGCGAACCTACCAGTCGCCGAAAGCGGGTGCCAAAGCACAACCGGCCTCGCAAATGGCTTTCCCCTGAAGTGTCGACACTTTCACGTTGACTTCCGGTTAATTCGGCGGTTGCGGGGCTGCCCGGAACCGTGGCCCCGAGGGCGGTCGCCCGGCGCGCCGGGCGCAACCCGCTGTTCGTCTCGCTCTCTACTCGCGGGCGCCCTCCCGTCCTCCCCAGACGGGAACCCCGCACTAGCCTCCAGAGCGACC
>JBPCKC010000040.1:0-26840 GCA_051004675.1 Solirubrobacterales bacterium | reverse complement strand
GCCCCCGCCGTCGAGGCGCTCGCGGCCACGGCCACCGCCGCCGCCATCGCGCCCGCCACCCGAGCCGACGGAGGTCAGCTCGTCGGCCGACTTGCCCTCGATCGAGGGGTCGTCGGAGCGACGCAGGCCGATTCGCCCGCGCTCGCGGTCGACCTCGACCACGGTCACGTCCAACTCGTCGCCGGCCGACAGCACGTCCTCGACTGTCTCGACCCGTTCGCCGGGCTTCACGTTCGAGATGTGCAGCAGGCCGTCGGTGCCCTTCACGAGCTCGACGAAGGCGCCAAAGGTGGTGGTCTTCACGACCTTCCCCTTGAACGTGTCGCCGACCTCGGCCTCCCGCGTCATCGACTCGATCTGCGCGATGCAGGCCTTAACGAGCTTGCCGGAGGGCGCGTAGACCCTCACGGTCCCGTCGTCGTCGATGTCGATCTCGGCCTCGAACTCCTCCTGCATGCCGCGGATGGTCTCCCCACCCTTGCCGATGACGGCACCGATCTTGTCGGGATCGATCTGGATCGTCTCGATCGCCGGCGCGTACTCGGAGAGCTCCTCGCGCGGGTTGTCGATCGCCTCAGCCATCTTGCCGAGGATGAACAGGCGGCCCTGACGGGCCTGCTCCAGCGCCTGCGTGAGGATCTCGAACGTGACCCCCGAGATCTTGATGTCCATCTGCAGGGCGGTGATCCCGTCCTCGAAGCCGGCGACCTTGAAGTCCATGTCGCCGAGGTGATCCTCGACGCCGGCGATGTCCGTGAGCACGACGTGGTCGTCGCCCTCCTTGATCAGGCCCATGGCGACTCCCGCCACCGGGCCCTTCACGGGGACGCCGGCAGCCTGCAGTGCCATCGAGGACGCGCACACGGAGCCCATCGACGACGAGCCGTTGGACTCGAGTGTGTCGGAGACGACCCGCGTTACGTACGGGAACTCCTCCTGGTCCGGCATCGACGCGACCAGCGCACGCTCGGCGAGCGCTCCGTGGCCGATGTCGCGGCGCTTCGGGCCGCGCATGAACCCGGCCTCCCCGACCGAGAACGGCGGAAAGTTGTAGTGGTGCCAGAAGGTCTTCTTCTCCTGGAGGCCCAGGTTGTCGACCTTCATGTCCATCCGCGTGGTCCCCAGCGCGACCGAGCTCATGATCTGCGTCTCGCCGCGGGTGAACAGGGCCGAGCCGTGCGTGCGAGGGGTGATGTCCACCTCGGTCTCGATCGGCCGGATCTCGTCGGTGGCGCGCCCGTCGGGGCGCTTCTTGTCGACGGCGATCCGCTTGCGGATCATGTCCTTCTCCAGCTTCGCGAACGCGCGGTGCACCTCGGGCGCCTTCTCGGGATGGACCTCCTCGGACCCCTCGCCGGCGGCGAACTTGGCGAGCGCCTCGGCCTCGATCGCGTTGATCGCGTCCTGGCGCGCCAGCTTCTCCGGAACCTGGGTGGCCTCGTCGAGCTTCGAGCCGAACTCCGAGGAGATCTGCTCGAGCAGGCCCTCGTCGACCTGCGGGACCTCGACCTCGACCTTGTCCTTGCCGGCTAGATCGCGCAGCTCAATAATCGCGGCGACGATCTTCTTGATCTCGCCGTGGGCGATATCGAGCGCGTCGAGCACCTCCTGCTCGGTGACGCCGTTGGCGCCGCACTCGACCATCAGGATCGCGTCCTCGGAGCCCGAGACGATCAGGTCCATGTCGAGGTCTTCGAGCGACTCCTCATCGGGGTTGACGACGAACTCGCCGTCGAGCTTGCCGACGCGGACCGCGCCGACGGGAACCTCGACCGGGGCCGGCGAGATCGCCAGGGCCGCCGAGGCGCCGTTCATCGCGAGGATGTCATACGAATGGACGTGGTCCACCGAGAGGGGCTGGGCCACGATCTGCGTCTCGCGGTGGTAGCCCTTCGGGAAAAGGGGTCGAATGGGGCGGTCGATCATGCGCGCGGTGAGCGTCGCCTTCTCGCCCGCCCTCGCCTCACGGCGGAAGAAGGAGCCGGGGATCTTGCCCGCGGCGTAGTGCTTCTCCTCGACGTCAACGGTGAGGGGCAGGAAGTCCACGTCGCGGTCGTTGCCGACGGTAGCGGTGCAGAGCACCATCGTCTCGCCTGCGGTGACGACCACGGAGCCGCCGGCCTGTCGCGCCAGCTTGCCCGTCTCGAAGGTGATCTCGTTACCGCCGACGTCCACCGAGACGTGCTTCGGGTCAAACATACTCATGTATTCGTAATGTCCTTTCGGCCGCCCGGTTGGCGGCCTCTCTCTTAGAACTCTCGTTCTCTAGCGGGCAGGATGGTAGCGAAGGGCACCAGCGACGACCGGTGGGCAGGGCTCGCTAGCGGCGCAGGCCGAGGTCCGCGACGAGGGCGCGGTAGCGCTCGACGTCGGAGCGCTCGAGGTAGCGCAGCAGGCGCCGGCGCTTGCCCACCAACATCAGCAGGCCGCGGCGCGAATGATGGTCCTTGGTGTGCGTGCGCAGGTGCTCCGTGAGCTCGTTGATCCGCTCTGTCATCAGCGCCACCTGGACCTCGGCGGAGCCGGTGTCGTTGTCCGAGCGGCCGTACTTGCCGACGAGCTCGCGCTTCTTCTCGCTGGTGATCGTCATTCGAGGCGAAAGGTTAGCGGGGAGGCCTGTAGGCGGCGCACAGCTCGCGGGCCTCCGCGACGTCGCGGTGCATCTGGGCGATCAGGTCATCGGGGGAGGCGAAGCGCTTCTCGCCCCTCAGGCGTTCGACGAAGGCCATGCGCAGGGTCTGGCCGTAGAGGTCGGCCTCGTAGTCGATCAGATAGGCCTCGACCAGCAGCCCGCGCCCCGTCTCGAACGTGGGTCGCACGCCCACGTTGACGGCCGCGGGCACACCGTTGGCGAAGGCGGCGTAGACGCCGTGGCCCGGCGTGACGTGCTCGTCGGCGGGCACGACGTTCGCCGTGGGGAAGCCGAGGGTCCGCCCCCGCTGATCGCCCTTGGTGACCTCGCCCTCGAACAGGAAGGGGGCGCCGAGGCAGGCGCTGGCGGTCTTCAGGTCGCCGGCGGCGATCGAGGCGCGGATCCGGGTCGAGGAGACCGTCTCCCCCAGCACCTCCACCAGCGGCTCGACCCTGGTCGTGAACTCGTCGTGCGATGAGAGCATCTCCGCGTCGCCGCGGGCCTTGCGCCCGAAGCGGAAGTTCTCGCCGACCGCCACGGCCCGGGCGCCGAGGGTCTCGATCAGGATGCGCTCGCAGAACTCCTCGGCGTCGATGGCCGAGAACCCCTTGTCGAAGGGGATCACGACGAGCTCCGCGGCGCCGAGGCCTTCGATCACGTCGCGCTTGATCTCAAACGGCATGATCAGCTTCGGGGCGGCCTCCGGGTGGATCACGCTCAGCGGATGCGGCTCGAACGTGAGCACGGTGTCGGCGTCGCCGATCACGGCCCGGTGGCCCACGTGCACGCCGTCGAAGCTGCCGATGGCCACGCTGCGCGGGCGGCGCTCAACCTCCGGCAGGCGGGTGACGTCGATGCTCATCTCCCCGGCACTCTGCCAGGCCTGAACGCCTCGGCGCGCTGCAGCGCGGCCGCCAGGGGGATCGGATGCGCGGGGTCGGCCTCGGAGACGGTGAACGGGCCGATCGCCGTCCGGCGAAGCTCCTCGCAGTAGACGTCGCCCAGGTCGGCGACCAGGCTGCGCACGTAGGTGCCCGACGAGCACTCGATCTCCAGCTCGGCGCGGTCGCCCTCGCGCCACAGGCAGGCGAACCGATGGACGGTCACGATCCGCTCGGGCACCTCGAAGTCCTCGCCGCCGCGAGCGCGCGCGTACGCCCGCCGGCCGCGGACCTTGACGGCGGAGTAGATGGGCGGCCGCTGGCGGATCTCCCCCGTCGGGAGCTCGAGCTCGCCGTCGGGCGTGACCCCGGTCTCCGTGATCTCGCCGTCGCGGTCCCCCGTCGTGGAGACGGCGCCGAACCGCGCGATCGTCCGGTACGTCTTGCGCAACGCCATGAAGCGCGACTGCTCGCGCGTGGCCTCCCTGCGCAGCAGCACGATGAGGAGGCCGGTGGCGAACGGGTCGAGCGTCCCGGCATGCCCTGTCTTTTGCCCCCACTCCCGCCGAACGCTCGCGACGACGTCGTGCGAGGTCATCCCAGCCGGCTTGTCGATCAGCAGGGCCCCCGGCCCGGGGTCAGGAACCGCGATGCTCGAGCTTGGCACAGAGGGCCTCGACGATCTCTTCGTAGGAGAGGTCGGTTGAGAAACCCGCCGCCCGCTCGTGACCGCCCCCGCCATACACGCGGGCGATCGCCGAGACATCGGTCTCGCCGTCGGTCGAGCGCAGGCTGACCTTGCGCGCCGAGCCCGCCTGCTCGCCGCGATCGCGCACCACAGCCGCGACTCGCGTGCCCTCGAGGGCGCGGACGTGATCGATGATGCCCTCTGTCAGCACCTCGGCCGAGCCGGTCTCCTCGTAGTCCGCGGCGGAGACGTAGGTGAGGGCCAGGCCGCAGTCGTCCAGGCGCTCGATCCGGTCGAGGGCGCGCGCGAGCAGGCGCAGCTTCTCGATCGGAACGCGCTCGTACAGGCGGCGGTAGGTGTCGGCCACGTCCACCCCGGCCTCGATCAGCTCGGCAGCGGTGCGGTGGGTGGCGGCCGCCGTGTTCTCGTAGGAGAAGCGGCCGGTATCCGTGACCACTCCGACGTACAGCGCGGAGGCCACCTCGGGCGTGATCTCGGCTCCAAGCGCCGCTGCGAGCTTGTGGACGATCTCCGCGGTGGAGGACGAGCCGACGTCGACCAGGTTGAGCTCGCCGAAGCGCGTGTTGTCGTGATGGTGGTCGATGTTCAGCGAGCGAGCGTCCGGGTTGCGCAGGAAACCGTCCGGCGTTCGATCGACGTTCCCGCAGTCGAGGAACACCAGCGTGCGGTCGACCACGTCGGCGGGCGCCTCGTGGAAGACCTCGGCGAGCGGGAGGAAGCGGTACTCGACGGGCAGGGGGAACTCCTTCGCCGCCAGGTACATCACCGAGTCCTTGCCAAGCTGGCCCAGGATCGAGTGCAGGGCCAAGAGAGAGCCCAGAGCGTCGCCGTCGGGGTTCTCGTGCGTGGTCAGCAGGAAGCGCTCGCCGGATCGCAGCGCCTCGGCTGCGGCCTCGAGGTCGGCCTCCATCGAGCCGGAGCCTGCCGATGCGGGGGTCATGCCGCTCACTCGTCGAGCAGCTGGGAGACCCGTATGCCGCGTTCGGGCCCGTCGTCGTAGTGGAAGGTAAGGGTGGGCGTGTACTTGATGCGCATCTCGGTCGCGATGCGCGCCTGCAGGAGGCCGTGCGAGGCGGTCAGCCCGGCGAGGGTGCGCTCGCGCTCGTCGGCGTCCCCGAGCACGCTCACGAAGACTCGCGCGGAGCGGAGGTCGGGGGCTGTGTCGACGGCGGTCACGGTCACGAAGCCGATGCGCGGGTCGTCCAACTCCGTCGAGATGGCATCCCCGATCACCTCGCGAATGACCTGATTGACGCGCCGCATGCGCTCAGTGGCCATCGCGCGCCCAATCTAACAGGGGCACTTCAGAGCCCCCGCACGTCCGCCAGGCTCAGGAGGTCGCGCTCGAACGAGCAGCCGTCGGGGCAGCGACCCTCGATGAAGCGCTCGAGCTCGTCGGCGCGCGCTGCCACGGTCGAGTCGCCGACGAGCGCGCACAGCAGTGTCGAGCGCTGCCAGGCGTCGTGATGCTCGGTCTCCGAGACCGCCGCGCCGAATCGCTGGCGAAGGTGCGCCTTCAACGAGTGCAGCACCTTGCGCTTGCCCTTCAGGTCGTGGAGCTCGCCGAAGTGAAGGTGTGCCTCGACGATGCAGACGTAGGCGGTCACCCGCCCGTCGTCCTGCTAGTCCAGCTTCTGCTCAACCTGACGGCTCTCGAAGGCCTCGATCACGTCGTCGACCTTGACGTCCTGAAAGCCCTCGAGGACGATGCCGCACTCCAGGCCCTCCTCGACCTCCTGGACGTTGTCCTTGAAGCGCCGCAGGGAGCCGACGCGGCCCGTCCAGACGACCGTGCCGTCTCGCACCAGGCGCGCCTCGGCCGTGCGCGTGATCTTGCCGTCGGTGACGATGCAGCCGGCGATTGTGCCGATCTTGGACGCCTTGAAGAGCTCCTTGACCTCGGCCTGGCCGAGGGACTCCTCGACCTCCTCGGGCTCGAGCAGGCCCTCCATTGCGCCGCGGAGCTCCTCGGTGACCTTGTAGATGACCGAGTAGGTGCGGATCTCCACGCCCTCGGCCTCGGCCGTGCGCCGGGCGTCGGCGAGCGGGCGGACGTTGAAGCCGATGATGATCGCGTCGGAGGCGGCGGCGAGCATCACGTCCGACTCGTTGATGCCGCCGGCGGCGGCGCGGATGATGTTGATCGCGACCTGCTGCTGCGGGACCTTGGCGATCTCGTCCTGGAGCGCCTCCAGCGAGCCCGACACGTCGGCCTTCAACAGGAGGTTGAGCTCCTTGATCTGGCCCTCCTGAGCCTTCGCGAAGACGTCCTCGAGGCTCACGTGACGCGCCTGCCGGCGGGCGAGCTGCTCGGTCTTCAGACGCTGCTCCCGCTCGCCGGCGAGCTGGCGCGCACGGCGCTCGTTCTCGGTGCTCTGGAAGCGCTCGCCGGCCTCGCAGACGCCGTCGAAGCCCAGGACGACGACGGGATCGCCGGGCTCGGCGGTCTCGAGGCGCTCGCCCGTGTGGTCCTGCATCGCGCGGACCTTGCCCCAAACGGGGCCTGCGACGACGGCGTCGCCGACCGAGAGGGTGCCACGCTGGACGAGCACGGTCGAGACCGGTCCCCGGCCGGGGTCGAGATGAGACTCGATGACCACGCCGCTCGCGGGGGCCTGTGGGTTCGCCTTCAGCTCCTCGACCTCGGCGACCAGCAGGATGCTCTCCAGCAGGTCGTCGAGGCCCTCCTTGGTCTTCGCCGAGACGTTCGCGAACACCGTGTCGCCGCCCCAATCCTCGGGGTTCAGGCCCTGCTTGGCCAACTCGCCCTTCACCTTGTCGACGTTCGCGGCCGGCAGGTCAACCTTGTTGACGGCGACGATCATGGGCACGTCGGCGGCATTGGCGTGATCGATCGCCTCCACGGTCTGCGGCATGACGCCGTCGTCGGCGGCCACAACTATCACCGCGATATCGGTGACGTTGGCGCCGCGGGCGCGCATCGCCGTGAACGCAGCGTGGCCGGGCGTATCGATGAACGAGATGGTCTTGCCGTCCTGATGCACCTGGTAGGCGCCGATGTGCTGAGTGATGCCACCGGCCTCCCCCGCGGCCACCTCGGTCTCCCGGATGGCATCCAGGAGCGAGGTCTTGCCATGGTCGACATGTCCCATGATCGTGACCACGGGCGGGCGGGCGCTGAGGTCGCCCTCGTCGTCGGAGAAGTCGGGCTCCGGAATCTCCTCCTCCGCAGCGGAGACGACCTCGACCTTCTGGTTCAGTTCCTTGGCGAGCAGCTCGATGGTGTCGTCGGTGAGCGTCTGCGTCAGGGTCGCCATCTGGCCCAGCTGCATCAGGGTCTTGATCAGATCGGCGCTGTTGACGCCGAGCGTCTCGGCCACCTCACGGACGGTGGCGCCGGACGGCACCCTGGTCGCGTCGGGCTCGACCTGCACGACGGGGCCCCGCGGCGGCTCCTCCAGAAGCGGGCGGCGACGACGGCCTCCTCGGCGGCGGGGCGGGCGCTGCGGCGGCGGAGCCGACATCCGCTCGCGCCGTGAGGCCTGCGAGTCGATGACGACGCGTCGCATTCGCTTTCCCCCCGCTGCTCCGCCGGAGGCGGCGGCGGGCTTACCCTCGGCCTTCGCGGGGGGCTTGGCCTCGGTCGCCGCCTTCGGCTTTGCCGCCGGCGTGGACTCGCCCTTCGGCTTCGCCGGGGTCTCGGCCGAGGCGCCCTTAAGCGCCTTCAGCGCGTCCTGCTCCTCCACGCTCGATGCCGCGGCCTTCGCGTCGATGCCCGCGGCATTGAGGGCGGCCAGAAGCTCCTTGGAGGTGACGCCCTGTGCCTTGGCGATCTCGTGAACGCGTTTCTTGGCCAAGCCTTCCCCTTAGACCGCCGCGGGCTCGTCGCTCGTGGGGTCGGAGGCTGGGGGATCGTCGCTCGTGGGGTCAGAGGCCGGGGGATCGTCGCTCGTGGGGTCAGACCCCTGCTCGGCGGTGGGTTCGGGCGTCGGCTCGGGTTCGGGATCTGACCCCGCGTCTGCCGGCTCGGGCTCGGGATCGGGATCTGGCCCCGCGTCTGCCGGCTCGGCTTCGGGCTCCTCCGCGGGCTCGGGCTCGGCTTCGTCCGCCTCGGCCTGGCTCTCCTGGAACTGGGTTTTCGCGCGCTCGACCAGGGGCTTCACGGCGTCCTCGTCGGCGCCGGGGTCGGCGAGCGTGGCGATCTCCTCCTCGCTGAGCGTCGCGACGATCATCACCTCGTTGGTGTCGAAGCGGCCCAGGGCCTGATGCTGCGGCAGTCCGCAGTAGCGGCCGCCGGGCAGCGAGGCGTTCGGGCAGCGCCGACCGGCCGACAGGACCGCCGCACAGCGGCCGTCCGCATCATCGGCGCCCTCAATCTCGATCTCGTCCTCCTGGGTGGAGAAGTCGGTCTCGGACTTGATGTCCACCCGCCAGCCCGTGAGCTTGGCGGCCAGCCTGGCGTTCTGCCCCTCTCGGCCGATGGCCAGCGAGAGCTGGTCGTCGGGGACGATCACCGTCGCCTGCTTGTCCTCGTCGTCCACGAGCACCTCGCGGACGCGAGCGGGCGAGAGCGCCTTGGCGACGAAGCGGGCGGGCTCCTCGTTGAAGGGGATGATGTCGATCTTCTCGCCACGCAGCTCCGAGACGACCATGCGCACCCGCGATCCGCGTGGGCCGACGCAGGCACCGACCGGGTCGACCCCGTCGGTGTGCGAGATGACGGCGATCTTGGAACGGTAGCCGGGCTCGCGGGCGACGCCCACGATCTCGACGAGGTCGTCGGCGATCTCGGGAACCTCGAGCTCGAACAGCGATTTGATCAGCTCCGGGCTGCGGCGCGAGACGACGATGCTCGGCCCCTTGCCCTCGGCGGACACGTCGGTGATCACTGCCTTGATCCGCATCCCGTGGTCGTAGCGCTCGTTCCAGACCTGCTCGGAGCGGGGAAGGAGCGCCTCGACGCGCTCGCGGAGCTGGACCAGGGTGTACCGGTTGTCGGACTGCTGAATGATCCCAGTGATCAACTCGCCGACGCGGTCCTGATACTCGTCGTACATCATCTGACGCTCGGCCTCGCGGATCCGCTGGAGCACGACCTGCTTGGCCGTCTGGGCGGCGATCCGGCCGAAGTCACCGGGGGTGACGTCGCGCGACTTGATCTGGTCCTCGTAGGGAGCCAGCATCTCCGGGTCCAGCTCGGGATCCTCCGGCTCGCGAAGCTCGCCCGTCTCCGGGTCGATCTCCTGCTCGGCCTCCTCGGCGACCTGCTCGAGCAGCTTCTCCTCGAGCTCGGCGGGCAGGATCAGCTCGAATACGCGGAAGTCAGCCGTCTCGCGGTCGAGGTCCACCCGCGCGTACTTGGCCGCCCCGGGGGTCTTCTTGTAGGCGGACAGAAGCGCATCCTCGAGTGCCGCCATCAGGGTCTCGGAATCGATCCCCTTCTCCTGTTCGAGGCCTCTGATGGCCTCGACGATCTCACGGCTCACGTCCCACCTCCTGGAAGCTCGGGCACGAGGTTCGTGCGGCGGATCTCGGCGAACGGGATCTCGACGGCGCGGGTGTCGGCGTCGAGCGAGACGCGGTCCTCCCCGGCTGCCGTGATCGTTCCCGTGAAGTTGCGCTGACCATCGATCGGGTCGTGGGTGCGCACGAGCACCCGGCGTCCTACGAAGCGCTGGAAATGCTCCGGCTTCGTCAGCGGCCGGTCCGATCCCGGCGAGGAGACCTCCAGCGTCCAGCGCTCGGTGAGGTCTCGCAACTCCCGGGTGACGCGCTCGCAGAGCCCCAGATCGACCCCGTCCGGGTGATCGACGTAAACCCGAAGGGACTCGGCGGCGGGCTGTTCGACGGCGATCAGCTCCATCGCCGGATCGAGATCACGCAGTCGGTGATCGATCGTGGTCTCTAGCTCGGCGGCTTCGTTCACTCTTCCTCGATGCGGTTGGTAGCTCTCCCCTCCCCCGCATCAGAGCCCAAAAAAAAAGGTGGGCCCGGGCCCACCTCATCTACAGGGTTCGGGTGCGAAAGAGGTGGCGTGAGTATAGCCACGGGCCCCTGCGTGGCCGGGCCGCCGCTCAGGTCTCCAGCAGGAGGGTGACCGGACCGTCGTTGACGAGCGCGACGCCCATGCAGGCGCCGAACACGCCGCGCTTGGCCCTCGCCCGTTCGCAGAAGCGTTCATACAGCGGCTCGGCGAGCTCCGGCCGCGCGGCCGCGACGTAGCTCGGGCGATTGCCCTTGCGCGCATCGCCGTAGAGCGTGAACTGACTCACGCACAGCACCTCGCGCTCGCAAAGCGGCTGGTTCATCCGCCCGTCGGCGTCGTCGAAGATCCGCAGGGCCTTCACCTTGTCGGCGAGGCCCTCCGCGTCGCCGGGGGTGTCGTCGTGCGCGATACCCAGGAGCACCAGGATCCCGGGGGCGATCTGCGCCACGCGCTCGCCCTCGACGTCGACGGCAGCCTGGCTCACCCGCTGGACGAGCGCGCGCAACTCGCGCTCAGCCGACCGCGCCCAGGCGGTTGCGGTAGAGGCGATAGTCGCTGCGGTCGGGACGAAGGTTCGACGCCAGGGCGAGGTGGTGTCGCGCCCGCTCGCGCTGGCCGCACTTCGTCAGGGCTCGGCCAAGACAGAAGTGCGCGTAGTCGTCGACAGGGTGGGAATCGACGATCGCCTCGAACTCGGCAGCGGCCTCGCCGAAGCTGCCCGCGAGGAAGTAGGCGCGGCCAAGCGCTTCATGGATCGAGGCCTTCTCCGGCGCCATCCGGGCGGCCTTGGCGAGCGGCACCGTCGCCTGCGCGTGGTCGCCGGCCTCCAGAAGAGCCATGCCCCGCCGGTACAGGGAGTAGAGGTCGTTGGCCTCGAGCTCAGCCACGCTTCGAGTGTAGGCCGCTGCGTAAGGCCTCCACCCGATCGAGGATCGCGTCCGCGACATCCGGCTTCGAGGCGAGGGGCACGGTGTGCTCGGCGCCGGCCTCGACGATCGTCACCTCGTTGTCGGCCGAGTCAAAGCCGATCTCCCTGCGCGAGACGTCGTTGAAGACGATCGCGTCGAGGCCCTTGCGCTCGAGCTTCTCCCGCGCCCGGGCGATCGCCTCGGCGCCATGCTCCGCGGCGAAGCCCACCAGCGTCTGCTCGGCGGAGCGCTGCGACGAGACGCCGGCCAGCACGTCCTCGGTGCCGGTCAGCCGCAGCTCCAGGCCCGCGCCGCCGGCGCGGGCGAGCTTGCCCTCGCTCACCTGCTCGGGCGTGAAGTCTGCGACCGCGGCGGCCATCAGGAGGACGTGGCAGCGCGGGAACTCGGCACGGACGGCGCTCGCCAGCTCGGCGGTGGTCTCCACGTCGATCCGCTCCACCCCGGCGGGCTCGGGGTAAAAGACGTTGGCAGCGACCAGCGTCACGTCGGCCCCGCGCGCGCGGGCGCGCTCGGCAAGGGCCAGGCCCATCCGGCCGCTGGAGCGGTTGCCGAGGAAGCGCACAGTGTCGATCGGCTCCCGCGTCCCGCCGGCTGTGACGAGGACCCGAAGGCCGTCCCACGAACCCGACGGGGAGGGCAGCATCGCCTCGACGGCCGCCAGCAGGCGCTCGGGGTCCGGCAGCCGGCCTGCCCCCCACTCCCCGCGCGAGGCCAGCGCGCCGGTATCGGGATCGATGACGGTGACGCCGCGCTCGCGCAGGGTCGTCAGGTTCGCCTGGGTCGCGGCGTCCGCGTACATGCGGTCGTTCATGGCGGGGGCCACGGCGCGAGGCGCGGTACAGGCCAAAAAAGAGGTCGTGAGCATCGAGTCGGCGGCACCGGCGGCGAGCTTCGCCAGCGTGTTGGCCGAGGCCGGCGCGACGAGGAACGCGTCCGCGTTCGCCGCGACCTCGAGGTGGCCGATCGGGTCGTGGTCCGGAGCGGGTTCGCCCGGATAGGCGCCGCGCATCGGGTCGCGCTCGAACTCGTCGGTGAGGATCGGCGCCCCGACGATCCCCTCGAACGAAGCCGCCCCGACGAACTTGTGCGCCGTGGGCGTCATCACAACGCGGACGCCATGTGCCGCCTTGGTGGCGAGGCGCGCGAACTCGAGCGCCTTGTAGGCGGCGATCCCACCGCTGACGCCGAGAAGAATGCGGGCCATGTGACAGATCCTACGTGGAGCGTCGTGGCAAAAGCGGGCGCTAGGCGCGGTACTCGTACTTGATCTTGCTCTGGGCCAGTTCCTCCAGCGCGATGGTGAGGTAGTTGCCGGTGTCGGTCTCCACCATCGGAGGCGTGTACTCCTCGTAGGAGCCCTCGCCCAGGGCGCGGTAGTAGCTGTTGAGCTGCCGCGCGCGCTTGGCGGCCACCAGGACCGCCGCGTAATGGGAATCGGTCTGGTCCATCAGCTTGTCGACGCGGGGCTTGATCATCGCCGCGGCATTGTAGAGGGCCGCCGGCCGGCCGGGGTCAGGCGAGCTCCTCGCGGACGATGCCCGCCAGCTCGGACCCCGCCCGCTCGACGTCCTCGTTGACGACGACATGCTTGAACTCCTGCTGGGCTTCCAGCTCCTGCTTCGCCGTCTCGAGCCGGCGCTCGATCGCGTCGGCCGAGTCGGTGCCGCGGCCGGCGAGCCGTTCGCGAAGCGCCGCCGGGTCGGGCGGGGCGATAAAGATCAGGACCGCCTCAGCCGGAAGCGCCGCCCGCACCTGCCGGGCGCCCTGCACCTCGATCTCGAGCACCAGCGACGTGCCCTCGGCCAGGCAGCGCTCGACCTCGCAGCGCAGCGTCCCGTACCGGTTGCCCGAGAACGTCGCGTGCTCGAGGAACTCCCCCGCCTCCGCCCTCGCCGCGAAGTCCTCCGGTGAGAGGAAGTGGTACTCCCGCCCGTCGAGCTCCCCCTCGCGGGGCGGTCGCGTGGTCGCGGAGGTCGAGAGCGCCAGTTCGCCCATTCGCTCCAACAGCCCCGAGATCAGCGTGCCCTTGCCGACCCCCGAGGGCCCCGTGATCACGAACACCTTGGCCATGTCGCGCATCCTGCCCTACGGAGGGGCGGGAACGCCCAACTTCGCCCCCGGGCGTGCCGGTTGACGTCCCCTCAGCGCTGGAGCATGTGCACCAGCTCGGCGCGCTGGCGCTCGCTGAGTCCGCCGATGGTCTTCGACGGGGAGATGCGGCACTGCGAGAGGACCTTGTTGGCCTTCACCCGGCCGTACTTGGGGACCGCCAGGATCATGTCGAACGCTTTCGCGGACAGCACGTAGTGGGGCGGGTCGAGCAGAAGCCGCTGGATCTGGACCTTGCCCGCCTTGAGGTCGCGCTTTAGCTGGGCGCGGGCGGTCCGGATCTCGTTCGCCTTGTTGAGGGCCTTCATCCTCTGCGCGCTGGTTCTCTCGGGAACGGCGGCGGAGGTGTCGACGGGAGGGGGCATCGGGCGGCGGCGATTATACGTGCGGCTGGCCTGCGCGCAAGGAGGATCTGCACGTTTTTGGCGAATTCGATTCGACCTCAGGTTGAGGTCGATGGCGCGGGAAGCGAACTTGCGTTCGCTTGGGCCGCTTCCGGCTCCTGCTCACCCTCCTTTTGAGTGGCGGCGGCGAGGCCCCGCCACACCCTCTCCCCCGCCGCCGGATCGCGGAACGAGGCCGTGCCGACGGCGACCGCCACGGCGCCCGCGGCGAGGAACTCACCGGCATGCTCAGCGGACTCGATCCCACCCATCCCGATCGCCGGGATCGACAGGGCGGCGGCCACCCGGCGGACCTGGTCGAGGGCGATCGGGCGCACCGCCGGCCCCGAGAGCCCGCCGCTCCCCGCTCCCAGCCAGGGCGCCATGCCGCCCGGGGCGATCGCGGTCGCCTTCAGCGTGTTGATCAGCGAGACGGCGTCCGCCCCTCCCTCCTGCGCCGCCGTCGCCACGGCCACGGGGTCCGCGACGTTCGGGGTGAGCTTCACGATCAAGGGCTTCTCGGTCAGCGGCCGCAGCTCGTCCATCAGGCCGAGCGTCTCCGCCGGCTGCTCGCCGACTATGAGTCCCGACTTCACGTTGGGGCAGGAGATGTTCAGCTCGAGGGCCGCGACCTCGTCCCGGTCGCAGACGCCGCCGACCAGCTTTTGGAATTCCTCGCGGCTGGTGCCCATCACGGAGACGATCAGAGGGACGGGGAGCTCGTCGAGCTGGGGCAGGTCGATTCCGAGGAATCCCTCGAGGCCCTTGTTCGGCAGCCCGATCGAGTTGATCATGCCGCTGGGCGTCTCGTACAGGCGCGGGGGTGGGTTGCCGGCGCGCGGCTGGGCGGTGATGGTCTTCGAGACGAAGGCGGCGAACGGGAACCGCTCCCACAGCTCGTCCCCGAACGCGCGCCGTGCGGCGATCGCGTCGAAGGTGCCGCTTGCGTTGAGGACCGGGTGGGCGAGCGGGATCCCGCAGAGCTCGAGGGAGAGACCCTCGCTCATCGGTGGCCCGCCCCCGCGACGAGCGCAGTCTCGATCTCGCCCGCACGCACCACCGGGCCGTCCACGCACAAGCGCATGTAGCCCCCGGCCGCCAGGGGGACGGCGCACCCGAAGCAGGCGCCGTACCCGCAGGCCATCGGCGACTCCATGGCGAGCTCCGCCTCCACTCCGTGCTCGGAGCAAAGCGAGCGCACCGCCTCGAGCATGCCGGGCGGCCCGCAGGCGTAGACCACCGCCGAGGCGGCCTCGTCGCCGGCGAGCATCACGCCCAGGAGGTCGGTGACGTAGCCCCGGTGCCCCGCGTGGCCATCCTCGCTCGCAAGCCGGGTCTCCTCGCATCCGAAGAGCTCCTCGACCCCACCGGAGTGCTCGCGGTCGCGAAAGCCAAGCAGCACCCGCTGGGGCACCCCCGCCCGGGCGAGGCGCCGGCGCAGGATCGCCAGCGGGGCGATGCCGATGCCCCCGCCCACCAGGATCGCCCCCGCGGCCGATTCGGACACCTCGCGCGGGTCGGAGAACGGACGCCCGAGAGGACCGGTGATGAGAAGCTCGTCGCCCTCCGCGAGCGCGGCCAGGCGCCGCGTTCCGGGCCCGACGGCCTCGACGAGGAAGTCCAGGCGAACCCCGTCGCGCGCCGGCTCGGCCGCGGCCACGGAGAAGGCGCGAGGCAAAAACGGGCGCCCCTCCTCCCCGCTCCAGCGACCGGCGGCAGAGAGCATGTAGAACTGACCCGCCGCAGGGGTCGGGCCCTCGCCGTCGAGCGCGCTGAAGATTCGATAGCCACCGCTGGCGCGATTGGCCACGACCGCCGCCGATCGCCGGCGCGGCGGCGCCAGGACACGGACGTCCATCAGCTCGCCTCGGCCCGTGGCCGCTCGGCGGCCGCGTGAAGCTCCTGCAGCGACACCGGCTCGGCGGCCTCGCGGGCGGCCGCGATCGCCCGGGTCGCGGCGGAGGCGCCGGTCAGGGTGGTTATGCAGGGGATGCCGCGGCGCGTGGCGGCGGTGCGGATCTCGTGGCCGTCGGCGCGAGCGCCGCGGCCGGTCGGGGTGTTGATGACCATGTCCACGGTGCCGTCGCGGATGAAGTCCACGACATGCGGCGAGCCCTCGGCGATCTTGTTGATCGCGCGGACGGGGATCCCCATCCGGGAGATCGCCTGGGCCGTCCCACCGGTGGCGATGATCTCGAAGCCGATGTCGTGGAACCGGGCAGCGAGCTGGGTGGCTGCCGGCTTGTCCGTGTCGGTGACCGTGATGAAGACCGTCCCCTGCGAGGGGAGCGCCAGGCCGGCGGCCGCCTGGGCCTTGCCGAACGCGGTCGGGAAGTCCGCGGCGATCCCCATCACCTCGCCGGTCGACTTCATCTCCGGGCCCAGCACCACGTCGGCGCCCGGGAACCGTGCGAAGGGCAGCACCGCCTCCTTCACCGAGACATGGCCGTTGTGCATGGTCGGCAGGTCCTGGTCGGCCACCCGCTCGCCGAGCATCAGGCGGCACGCGATCTTCGCAAGGGGCGCACCGATCGCCTTCGAGACGAAGGGGACCGTCCGGGACGCGCGGGGATTGGCCTCGATCACGTGCAGCCGGCCCGACGCGACGGCGTACTGGACGTTGATCAGCCCCACGACACCGAGCTCGCGCGCGATCCGCCGCGTCGTCTCGGTGATCTCGTCGAGCATGTCGGCGCCCAGGCTCATCGGTGGGATCACGCACGCCGAGTCTCCGGAGTGGACGCCTGCCTCCTCGACGTGCTGCATGATCCCAGCGATCGCCACGTCTTTGCCGTCGGCCAGGGCGTCGACGTCCACCTCGATCGCGTCCTCGAGGAAGCGATCGAGCAACAGCGGGTGCTCCTGGTCGGCCTTGACGTTGGCCTCGAGGTAGGCGGAGAGGTCCTCCAGCGAATAGCAGATCTCCATCGCTCGGCCGCCCAGGACATAGGAGGGGCGGACGAGCAGCGGAAAGCCAACGTCCTCGGCGATGACCAGCGCCTCCTCGGCCGAGAGCGCGGTGCCGTAGGGCGGATGCGCGATCTCCAGCTTGCGCAAGAGGGCCCCAAAGCGGCCGCGGTCCTCGGCGAGGTCGATCGCGTCGACCGGCGTGCCCAGGAGTGGCACCCCGGCCTCCTCGAGCGCGGTCGCCAGGCGCAGCGGGGTCTGGCCGCCGAACTGGACGATGACCCCCTCGGGGCGCTCGACCTCGCAGACGGCCAGGACGTCCGCGGCGGTCAGCGGCTCGAAGTAGAGGCGGTCGGAGGTGTCGTAGTCGGTCGAGACCGTCTCGGGGTTGCAGTTGATCATCACGGCGTCGCGCCCGAGCTCGCGAACGGTCATCGCGGCGTGCACGCAGCAGTAGTCGAACTCGATGCCCTGCCCGATCCGGTTCGGCCCGGCGCCGAGGATCACGACGGACTCGCGGTCCCCTCGGCGGACCTCTCCGGCCAACTCGCCGGTGCGCTCGTGGGCGGAGTAGAAGTAGGGCGTCCGCGCCTCGAACTCGGCGGCGCAGGTGTCGACCGACTTGAAGGTGCGCGCCTGGCCCTCGGTTCCGTCGCCCTCGTTGGCGAGCTGGCGAAGCTCGCGCAAAAACCAGGGGTCGATCATCGTCGCCTGCTGGACCGCGTCGAGCTCGAAGCCCCGGGCAAACGCCGCCTCGATCAGGTCGAAGCGGTCCGCCGAAGGCGTGGCGAGGCGCTCGAGCAGCTCCTCGTCGTCCGCGGGGACCTCGGCGAGGGAATCCAGCTCGCGCGAGCGCATGGCCTTCGCGAAGGATTCGCGGAAGGTCCGCCCGATCGACATGATCTCGCCGACCGACTTCATGTGGGTGGTCAGCTCGCCCTTGGCCCCGGGGAACTTCTCGAAGGCGAAGCGCGGGATCTTCGTCACGACGTAGTCGATGGCGGGCTCGAAGGAAGCGGGCGTCGCGCGGGTGATGTCGTTCGGGATCTCCTCGAGCGCATACCCGACCGCCAGGCGGGCCGCGATCTTGGCGATCGGGAACCCGGTGGCCTTGGAGGCGAGCGCCGAGGAGCGCGAGACGCGGGGGTTCATCTCGATGACGACTATCTCCCCGGTCGCGGGGTTGACCGCGAACTGCACGTTCGAGCCGCCGGTCTCCACCCCGACGGCACGGATCACCTGCAAAGCCTGGTCGCGCAGGTCCTGGTAGAGGCGGTCGGTGAGGGTCTGCGCCGGCGCGACGGTCACCGAGTCCCCCGTGTGGACCCCCATCGGGTCGATGTTCTCGATCGAGCAGATGACGACCACGTTGTCGTTGTGGTCGCGCATGACCTCGAGCTCGAACTCGCCCCAGCCGATCACGGACTCCTCCACCAGGACCTGGTTGATCGGGCTGGCGGCGAGCCCCTCGGACACCACCTGGAGGAGCTCCGTCTCCGTGTGGCCGACCCCGCCGCCCTGGCCGCCCAGGGTGAATGCCGGCCGGACGATGGCGGGCAGGCTGATCTCGCCGGAGGCGACCCCGCGCTCGACCTCGCTCACGGACTCGAGGATCACCGACCACGGGACCCGCAGCCCGGCCCCGTCCATCGTCGCCCGGAACGCCTCGCGATCCTCGGCGCGGTGGATCGCCTCGTAGTCGGCGCCGATGAGCTCGACGCCGAAGCGCTCGAGCACCCCGTCGTCGTGAAGCGCCTTGGCGAGGTTGAGGGCGGTCTGGCCGCCGAGCGTGGGGAGCAGTGCGTCGGGCCGCTCGCGCTCGATGATCGCGGCGACCGAGTCCGGCGTGAGCGGCTCGACGTACGTGCGGTCGGCGAACTCGGGGTCGGTCATGATCGTCGCCGGGTTCGAGTTGACGAGGACGACCTCGTAGCCCTCCTCGCGCAGCACCTTGCAGGCCTGCACGCCCGAGTAGTCGAACTCCGCCGCCTGCCCGATCACGATCGGGCCCGAGCCGATCAGCATGATCTTCTGCAGGTCGTCGCGGCGCGGCATCAGGCTGGTTCCCCCGCGAGCTCCAGGAACTCGTCGAAGAGGTGCCGCGCGTCGTGCGGGCCCGGGCCGGCCTCGGGGTGGTACTGGACCGTCCGCCCGGCGACGTCCTTGAGCTCGAGGCCCTCGACCGTCCGGTCGTAAAGGTTGAGGTGGGAGAGCTCGGCCGCACCGAAGTCCGTGTCCCAGCGCACGGGCTCGTCGCCCTCGATCCGTTCCTCCCCACCCGGGCCCTGGACGGCGAAGCCGTGGTTCTGCGACGTGATCTCGATCCGCCCGGTCGCGAGCTCCTTCACCGGGTGGTTGGCGCCGCGATGCCCGAAGGGGAGCTTGAAGGTCTCGAGCCCCACCGCGCGGCACAGGAGCTGATGCCCCAGGCAGATGCCGATGACGGGCTTCTTGCCGACCACATCGCGGATCGTGCTCACGACGTAGTCGAGCGCGGCGGGATCACCCGGCCCGTTGGCGAGGAACACCAGGTCGGGATCGTGGGCGAGGACGTCGGCGGCGGACGCGTCGCACGGGAGGAGTGTGAGCCGGGCGTCGCGCTCGCGGAACTGACGAAGGATCGACAGCTTGATCCCGGTATCGATCGCGACGACGTGGGGGCCCGGCCCGTCGAAGCTGACCGGCTCCGACGGGGTGACGGTTCGCGCGAGGTCGGCCCCCTTCATGGATGGCTCTGCATGAACCCGCTGGCGGGCCTCGGCCTCGGGCGTCGAAGCCGCGAAGATCCCGCCCCGCATCGCTCCGCCGTCACGGATTCGCCGGACGAGCTCGCGCGTGTCGACGCCGCTCAGCGCCGGGACCCCGCAATCGCGCAGCCAATCGAGCCAGCCGCCCTCGGCGTCGGCGGCGTCCTCCCCGTTCTTGCCCTCCCGCATGACCACGGCGCGCGCGTGGATGCGGTCGGACTCCATCGCGTCGGCGCTGACCCCGTAGTTGCCGATCAGCGGATACGTGAACGTGATCAGCTGGCCGGCGTAGGACGGGTCGGTGACCGCCTCCTGATAGCCGGTCATGGAGGTGTTGAAGACGACCTCGCCCGTCGCGTCGGCCTCGACCGCCCCGCACAGGTCGCCGTCGAGGCGGGTGCCGTCCTCGAGCAGCAGGTATCCGGGCTCGAGGCTCACTTGACGAGCGCCTGCACCTGTTTGAACTCGGGCGCGTCCGAGCCTCCGAGCAACTCGAAGAGTGCGGTCTCGACGCTCGTCATGGCGGCGCCGGCCCGCTCCATCCGCTCGAGCCCGAGGCGCCGGTTGGCCTCGGTGCGTGAGCCCACCGCGTCGACTGCCACCTGCACCCCGATGCCCCCGCCCAGAAGGTCGAGCACCGTCTGGTTGACGCACACGTGGGTCTCGATTCCGCACACCAGGGCCTGATCGCGCCCACCGAGGTCGAATCCGTCGGCCTCGGCCGCCGAGAAGCGCACCTTCTCGAGCGGCTCGGTGCCCTCCGGTAACGCCGCGGCCACATTCTCGACAGTGCGGCCGAGCCCCTTCGGATACTGCTCGGTGACGATGACCGGGACGCCCAGCTCCCCGGAGCCGCGCACGAGGGTCTCGGCGGCGGCGGCCACGTCGCCGAAGTTCGCGAGCGCCTTGGCGAAGGCCTCCTGCACGTCCACCACCACGAGCACGGCCCGGTCGCGGTCGAGCTTGGCGACGCTCACCCGGCCACTCCCATCGCAAAGGAGCGCTGGCGGTATGCGACGCGCCCGGCCGCGACCGTCATCAGGACGCGGCCGGTGAGCTCGCGCCCACCGAAGCAGGAGTTCCCAGAGCGGCTCTCCCAGCCGTCGGCTCCCGCCTCCCACTCCGCCCGGGGGTCGAAGAGCACCAGGTTGGCCTCGCTCCCCGGCTCGAGCGACGGAGGCTCGAGCCCGAACGCGGCGGCCCCGGAGCTCATGCGATCGACCACCAGGCCCAGCCCGAGCACCCCCGGCAGCACCAGTTCGGAGTGAAGGACGGCGAAGGCGGTCTCCAGGCCGGTCACGCCCATGGCGGCCTGCTCGAAGGGAACCTCCTTCGACTGCGGAGGGTGCGGGGCGTGATCGGTCGCGATGCAGTCGACGACTCCCGAGCGAAGGCCGTCCAGCAGGGCCTGGCGGTCACGCTCGGTGCGAAGCGGCGGGTTCATCTTGAACCGGGCGTCGAGGCTCCGCACCTCCTCGTCGGTGAGGACGAGGTGGTGCGGGGTGGCCTCGCAGGTGATGGCCACCCCGGCCGCCTTCGCGGCCTCGACGACGGTGACCGACTCGGCCGCCGAGAGGTGCTGGACGTGGATGCGGGCGTCCTCGTAGAGGGCGAGCGCGGCGTCGCGGGCGATCATGGTCGACTCGGAGACCGACGGGATGCCCTCGAGGCCGAGCACCGCCGAGACGGGGCCCTCGTGCATCACGCCGCCGCCGGAGAGCTCTGGGTCCTCCTCGTGGAGCGCGATCTGCAGGCCGGCCAGCCGCTGGTAGGAGAGCGCGCGCCGCATGACGCGCGCGCTTCGCACCGGCAGGCCGTCGTCGGAGAAGCCCGCGGCGCCCGCCTCGCGGATCTCGGCCATCTCGGTCAGCTCCGCGCCCCGCATGCCCATCGTGACCGTGGCCAGGAAGCCGACCGGCACGGAAGCCTCTGTCGTGGCCCGCTCGCGAAGCGCGGTGATTGCGGGCGCCGTGTCGACCGGCGGGCGGGTGTTCGCCATGGCGAGGAGCCCGCAGTAGCCGCCGGCCGCCGCGGCGCGCGAACCGGTCTCGATGTCCTCGGCGTCCTCGCCGCCCGGTGCCCGCAGGTGGACATGCGGGTCGAAGAACGCTGGGAGCACCCGCATCCCCTCGGCGTCGATCACCTCGGCCTCACCGGCGTCGGCCTCGCCGGGGGCGGCCAACTGCGCGACCTCGCCGTCGCGCACGACGACGTCGTACACGGCGTCGATTCCGCTGCGGGGGTCGAGCACGCCGGCGCGGGTCAGCACCATCGCCCCCGGCGCGCCCCGGCGCCAGTCGAGCTCGGAGATCGCCCTCATGCGGGCTCGCCGATCGGCGTCGGCGCGGGCAGCTCGTCGCCCCCACTTTCGGCCGCGCGCCCGCCGCGCGGCCGCTCGCCGGAGGTCAGCAGCTCGTAGAGGATCGCCATCCGGACCACCAGCCCGCTCTCGACCTGAGCGCTCATCAGGGAGGCCGGGCCATCGATTACCTCGGCCGAGAGCTCGACCCCGCGGTTCACCGGCCCGGGGTGCATCAGGAGCTGGCGCGGGCCCAGCCGCCGTGAGTCGATCTGGAAGTGCATCGCGTACTCGCGCAGCGAGGGGACGAAGGAGTCGCTCATCCGCTCGCTCTGCATCCGCAACGCGTACACGACGTCGGCCTCGGCGAGGCCGTCGAGGCTGTGGGCCACCTCGACGTCCATCACCTCCGCGATGCCCCGGGGGATCAGGGTCGGCGGGCCGGCCAGCGTGACCGCGGCCCCCATCTCGCTGAAGGCGAGAGCGCAGGAGCGCGCCACGCGGCTGTGGAGCACATCGCCGACGATCCAGATCCGCTTGCCCCGCAGATCGCCCAACCGCTGGCGCAGCGTGAAGACGTCGAGGAGGGCCTGGCTGGGGTGCTCGTGCTTGCCGTCCCCCGCGTTGATCACCGCGGCCTCCGTCCACCCGGTCACGAGCCGAGCGGCGCCCGCGTAGGGCGAGCGGATGATGATGGCCGCGGGGCCATAGGCGCTCAGGGTCGAGATCGTGTCCTTCAGCGACTCGCCCTTGTCCACGGCCGAGCCGGCGGCCTTGACCGACACGACGTCCGCCGAGAGGCGCTTGGCGGCCAGCTCGAACGAGGAGCTCGTGCGCGTGCTCGACTCGTAGAAGAGGCTCACGACGGTCCGGCCGCGCAGCGTCGGGACCTTCTTGATGTCGCGCCGGCCGACCTCGGCGAAGCTCTCGGCGCGCTCGAGGATGCGTTCGATGTCCGCGCGCTCCATGTCCTCGATCCCCAGCAGGTGGCGCATCAGCTCTCCTCCTCCGTCGTACGGGCCATGGCCTCCACCGAGCGCGAGATGGCCACCTCGTCGAAGCCGTCGGACTCCTCCATCCGCACGTCGACGCGCTCCTCGCGCGAGGTGGGAAGGTTCTTGCCGACGTAGTCGGGGCGGATCGGCAGCTCGCGGTGCCCACGGTCGATGAGGGCCGCGAACTGGACGCGAGCGGGGCGCCCGTAGTCGAAGAGCGCCTCGATCGCCGCCCGCGCCGTGCGTCCCGTGAACAGGACGTCATCCACGAGGATCACGGTGCGCGACTCGAGGTCGAAGTCCAGGTGCGAAGCGTGCACGACCGGCGCCGAGGCGGGCTCGCGCCCCTCGATGTCGTCGCGGTAGAAGGAGATGTCGATATCGCCGAGCGGCACGTCGGAGCCGCTCAGCTCCCCGACGAGGGTGTGCAGGCGGTTCGCCAGCAGGGCTCCGCGCGTGTGGATCCCGACCAGGGCGAGGTCCTCGCCGCGGGGGTTCTTCTCGATTATCTCGTGCGCTATCCGCACCAGCGTGCGGCGCAGGTCGCCTCGGTCGAGGACGACCTTCTGCGGGTCTTCCACTTGCGTGCCCCTTCCTGGTCTCTCCGGACCGGGTTAAAGGAACCGACCGAGCCAGACTAACAGCGTCAGGGACGGAATCCCGCCGGCAAGCCATTCATGGCATGGGGATGCCGGAAACTGGGTGTTCGAGGCCCCCGGCCACCGACCCGCTCCGACCCGTATTGACCCGCCCACCGAGGCAGTTGTGTGGCACGGTGTGTGGCAAGCAGCCGGGGCTCGGCCACACCGTCTTGGTCACGATGCCTCAACCGGGAAGCGCTCCAGGGCGCAAACGAACGTGGGCGTCCCGGGGAGGGCGTCGAAGCCGCCTTCTGGGCGATCGTCGCCGGCATGGTCGTCCTCCTGGTAAGCATGCTCGCCTACTTCCGGCGGCGCGGGTGGCTGTGATCAACCGCGCCGCGGCGGCGGCGGTCGCTTCAGACGCTGGGCGACGCGGCTGAGCCGGCGCCGGATGCGTGTTCGACGAGCCGCTTCGCGTCCTTGCCGGCTCCGGTAAGGACGGTGAGGCTGATGTCGTCCCCGATCAGAATCTTGCCGTCCTCGAGCGAAACCTTCGTCTGGGCCAGCGGGAAGCGCTCCGCACCCGTGACGGTCGCCGGCTTCCACGCGTGGATCATAAGCGCGTAGAGGTTGGTGTCCGTCGTCGCGACCGCGATCACAGTCGACTTGAGCTGCTGCGCCAGCGAGATGTTCGGCGCGACGGTCTGGGTCATCGCCATCTCCCGAAGCTCCTCGCCCGGCTGTAGATGCTCTTGGGCGTTGGCGGCGATCTTCCGCTTGCGCATGTCCAGTAGTCCCATCATTACCTCCGGCTGCGTATTTGCCTGCCCGCTGGAGCGACCCTAACCCATGTCATTAGGATGCTGCCGTGTCGCCTCCCAACGCATCTGGGCGCCCTGGCACCTCAGATACGTGAAACCGCCCTCCACCACCTCCACCATCGGCCCTTTTTCCTGGTGACTGCGGGGGATATTGGACCGGGCCAGCTCACGTGCGTCGCCTATGACGATCCCACCACGGGCCTCGGCGACGTCAACGAAAACACGTGTACCGTCACACTGGGCCTTTACTACAGGGACGAGCCGGTGCCGGGGACAGGAAAGCGCTTCCAGTGCACGGCCAGGGCGACCTCCAATGGTGCCGACCCCTGCTCCAGTGACGTCAAATATGTCTCAGGGGCCGGTGTGGTGGAGAGGTTGCCCGAGACCCTGCGTCAGGAGGAGTTCTATCTGGGATATAAAGTCGAGCACTCAGGGCTTGGCACTGCGTCCTTCGACGGCGCGAATTCGGGTCATCTCGCCGCGATCTTCGTCCAGAATTGAGCCCGTGGCGGCCTGGCCGCGCGTCTCGCCCACTACGTTGCTGAAGGCCGGGGACAACGACTGCTGCCGAAGGCGAGCAACATCCGCCTAAGAGACGCGCGCTCGCGGCTGCCCCAACGTCGGCACGAGCGCGTACTCGCTGCCCAGCCCACGTCCCGTAATAGCCCGCTTCCCATGCGAAGCGGATGATCCGGCGCCGGCCTCGCCACGCACGCGAATGGTGGCGATGCCCACCGCGTCTTGTGGCGGCAACGTGGCAGCCAGTGTGGCAACGAGCCCCGCGCAGGGCCGGAACCCCCACCGGAAAGCCAGATTCAGAGGGATCGGACCCTGTTAAAGGAACCGACGCGGGCGGGCCTACCAGGGGCCCCGGCGCACGCCGGCGTGAAAGGATCGGGGGTGCATGAAGATGAGCGACGCCACCAGGGAGGCCATCGCCATCCACCAGGCCGCCGGCCGGCGGTTCGAGGCCGGCGGCGTGCGCAGCTTCGCGCGGGAGGCTGGGAGGGGCGGGACGGTCGTCCTCCTGCACGGGGTCCCGACCTCGTCCTTCCTCTACCGCAAGGTCGTCCCGGCCGTCGCGGCGCAGGGCCTCCACGCCGTCGCGTTCGACTTCCCTGGGCTCGGGCTGGCCGAGCGCCCGGAGGACTTCGACTACTCCTGGTCGGGGTTGGCGAGCTGGACGGGCGAGGCGATCGATGCGCTCGGCATCGACCGCTGCCACCTCGTCGTCCACGACATCGCGGGCCCGATCGGGCTCGAGTGGGCCATCCGCAACCCGGACCGAGTCCTGTCCGTGACCGCGCTCAACACGCTCCTCAACGTCGCGACGTTCAAGCGCCCGTGGGCGATGCAGCCGTTCTCCAAGCGCGTCATCGGCGAGCTGTGGCTGGCCGCTCTTCAGCCCTCCCTGGGAGCTCAGCTCTTCTACATGGAGGGCATCGAGGACCGCTCGGCCACGCCCAGGCACGAGGTTCAGGCCCACATCCATCTGCTTAAGCACTCCGACCGCGGCCGCGCCTTCCTGCGGATCATGCGCGGCTTCGAGCTCACGGCCGAGAAGCAGCGCTTCCTGTGGGAGGGGCTGGCCGACCGGCAGTGGCCCGCGCGGATCGTGTGGGGCGAACGCGACCGGGCGCTCGGCCTCGACCACCTGGCGGTCGTCGAGCAGGTTCTCGGCGTCGACGACACCATCCTGCTGCCGGCGCGCCACTTCCTCCAGGAGGACCAGGCGCCCGCGATCGCCAACGCCATCGGCGACCTGGCGGCGCCGCTCGGCTAGGCGGACCCCGCGGGCCGGGAGGGCTTCGCGCCGCGCTCGACGAGCCGTGGCTCGCCGCGCTCGGGAAACGGGATCTCGACGAGGTCGAAGTCCCGCGGGGCGATCGCGCCGGCGAACACCTCCCGGGCCTCGTCCAGCAACTCGCGCACGTCGTACCGCGTCGAGGCGTGAACGAGGGCGAGCATCTCCACACCGGCGTCGCGGGCCAGCTCGGCGGCCTGGCGCGCGGTGGAGTGCCCCGTCTCCGCTGCCCGCTGCGCGTCGGCTTCGGCGAACGCGGCGTCGTGAACGAGGAGCTGCGCCTCGTGCGCCGCGAGCCGCGTCATCTCGGCAGGCGCCGTGTCGCCGGTGATGACGATCTTGCGGCCGGGCCGGGCCTCGCCGATCACCTCGCCCGGGCTCACGACCTTTCCGCCGGCCTCGACGGCCTCGCCGCGCTGCAGGCGACCCAGGTCCGGCCCGTGGTTGACGCCAAGCTCCGCGGCGCGCTCGGCGTCGAGGTGCCCCGGGCGCTCGTCCTCGACGATCGCGTAGCCGTACGCGCTCACCCGGTGCTCGACGGGGAAGGAGCGGACCTCGTATCCGTCGTGGCGCACGGCCTCCCCCTCCCCCAGCTCGACCAGCTCGAGCTCGTAGGAGATGCGGCCGAAGATCCGTCGCAGCGAGCCGAAGAGGTCGACGAGTCCAGGGGGCCCGATCACCCGCAGGGGGGCCTGCCGGTCGGTCAGGTCATAGGTCTTGAGCAGGCCCGGGATCCCCAGGTAATGGTCGGCGTGGAAGTGGGTGAGGTAGATCTCGTCCACCGGCACCAGGCCGACGGACCGCTGCATCTGGCGCTGCGAGCCCTCCCCGCAGTCGAATAGCAGCCGGTCGCCGCCGAGCCGCGCAAGCACGCATGCCGTCGCCCGGCGCGCTGTCGGCAACGAGCCACCGGTACCGAGAAAGACGAGGTCGAGGTCCATGGGTGCAACCGTACCTGTGCCCTCGCAGCGCGGACGAACCGCCGGGACTGTCCTTCCCCGCCCCCCCCGCGGGGGGGGCGGGGAGGGAGCCTTCCGGCGGGGGGCTAAACTGGCCCGCAAGCGCCCATAGCTCCGCTGGATAGAGCGCATCCCTC
>JBPCKC010000039.1:0-56262 GCA_051004675.1 Solirubrobacterales bacterium | reverse complement strand
CGTCGATCCTCTCGGCTGACTTCGCCCGGCTCGGCGCCCAGGTCGCGGAGGTGATGGACGCCGGGGCCAGGGTGATCCACGTGGACGTGATGGACGGCCACTTCGTCCCGCCGATCACGATCGGGCCGCTGATCGCCGCAGCGATTGCCGATCAGGTTCATGGCGCCGGCGGCGTCCTCGACGTCCACCTGATGATCGAGCGGCCCGGAGCCCAGATCGAAGCGTTTGCCGAGGCCGGCGCCGACTGCATCACGATCCACCAGGAGGCGGACCCTCACGCCCACCGTACGCTGGCCGCGATCCGCGAGGCGGGATGCCTTGCCGGCCTCGCCCTCAACCCGGGAACGCCCACGGAGACCCTCGCCGAGCTCGGGGATGCCGCTGACCTGCTCCTCTGCATGACCGTCAACCCGGGGTGGGGCGGCCAGGCGTTCATCCCGAGCTCGCCCGGCAAGGTCGCGCGCATGCGCGCCCAGGCTTCGGAGGGCGTGCTGATCGAGGTGGACGGCGGGATCGACGAGCGCACCGTCGGCTCGGTCGCCGATGCCGGAGCCGGGCTGTTCGTCGCCGGCTCCGCGCTGTTCGGCAAGGACGACCCCGCGGCCGCCTACCAGGCGATCGCCGCCGCCGCCGGCGCCGAGTAGATCGGCGAGCTACAATCGCCGCATAGCCCTTGACTGACTAGTCAATCAGGGCGCTACCAGGAGGCCGCGCCGGTGCCATCTCGCTCGCAACCCGCCACCGATACCGAGGCAGTGATGCTGCGGCGGGCGATCGAGCTGGCCGGCAAGGGGGCGGGGCTCGTGGCGCCGAACCCGATGGTCGGGGCGGTAGTGGTGCGCGACGGAGAGCTCATCGGCGAGGGCTTCCACGCCGAGCTGGGCGGCGCGCACGCGGAGGTCGCGGCGCTGGCCGATTGTGCCGCGCGGGGAGCGGACCCGGCGGGGGCGACCATGGTCGTCACGCTCGAGCCGTGCGCGCATCACGGCAGGCAGCCTCCGTGCACCGATGCGATCATCGCCGCCGGAATCGCGCGCGTGGTGATCGGGTGCGAGGACCCCACGGACAAGGCCAGCGGCCGCGGGCCAGGCATCCTGCGCGACGAGGGCGTTGACGTCGTGTTCGCGGAGGGCGCCGAGGCGAGCACCGCCCGGATGCTCGACCAGGCCTTTCGAAAGCACTCGCGAACCGCCAAGCCCCTGGTGATCCACAAGGCGGCCGTCAGCCTGGACGGCGCCACCGCGACGGCCTCGGGGCACTCGCGCTGGATCTCCGGGCCGGAGAGCCGCGAGCAGGTGCACCGCTGGCGGGCGGAGGCGGGCGCGATAGCGATCGGAATCGAGACCGCCGTGGCGGACGACCCGATGCTCACCGCCCGCGCCGTGGACGCCCCTCGCCAGCCCCTCCGGGTCGTGTTCGACCGCGAGGCGCGACTGCCGCTGGGCTCCCAACTGGTCGCGACCGCGGCACAGACGCCGGTGCTGGTCCTCGCGGGAGCCCAGGCCCCCTCCGCCCGCGCGGAGGCCCTGCGCGGGGCCGGCGTCGAGGTGGCGGGCGCCGCCACGATCGCCGCCGCGCTCGAGGAGCTGGGCAGCCGGGGGATCAACTCCCTCCTCCTGGAGGGCGGCGCGACGCTCGCGGGGGCGTTCCTGGCGGCGGGCGAGATCGACGAGCTGCGCCTGTTCCTCGCGCCGGTCCTGCTCGGAGGCGCGGGAAGGCCGCTCTACGGCGGCGATGCGCCCGAGCGCATCGAGGATGCGATCCGGCCGCTGGACATGACCTCCGAGCCCTCAGGCGCCGACCTGCTGGTCCGGGCCAGGTTGCGGGAGTGGTGAGCCGATGTTCACGGGTTTGATCCGGGAGGTTGGCGAGGTCGAGGCCCTCGAGCGCTCCGATGCGGGAGCCCGCCTGCGCATCGCCGCCGGGCTAGCCGGCGACCTCGCGCCAGGCGACTCCGTGGCGGTATCGGGTGCCTGCCTCACCGTCGCCGGGGGCGAGGGCGGTGGCCTCGCGGCCGACGTGATGAACCAGACGCTTTCGCTGACGACGCTCGGATCGCTCGAGGTCGGCACCCACGTGAACCTCGAGCCGTCCCTCCGCGCCGGCGACCCGCTCGGAGGCCACCTGGTGCAGGGCCACGTTGACGGCGTGGGCGAGGTATTGGGCGCCGAGGCCGACGGGATCGCGCGGCGGATCCGCATCGGCCTGCCCGCCGGGCTTCACCGGTACACCGTCGAGCACGGGTCGATCGCCCTCGACGGCGTCAGCCTGACGATCGCCGGGCTCACGCCGGAAGGGGTGGAGGTATCGCTGATCCCGGAGACGCTCGAACGCACCACGCTCGGCGGGCTCGCTCCCGGCGGGCGCGTGAACGTAGAGGTGGATCAGATGGCCCGCTACGCCGAGCGCCTCATGTCAAGCTTCAAGGAGGACCGATGAGCGAGCAGGCAGAGAAGACGGGCACGAGGTTCGCCTCCATCGAGGAGGCCATCGAGGACATCCGCCGCGGCAAGATGGTGGTCGTCTGCGACGACGAGACCCGCGAGAACGAGGGCGACCTCACGATGGCTGCGCAGTTCGCCACGCCCGAGGCGATCAACTTCATGGCCAAGGAGGCGCGGGGCCTGATCTGCCTCGCGCTCACCCCCGATCGCTGCGACGACCTCGGCCTGGACCTCATGGCGGCGAAGAACGAGTCGCCCTTCCAGACGGCCTTCACGATCTCGGTCGAGGCCCGCGAGGGGGTAACGACGGGGATCAGCGCAGCCGACCGGGCACGCACGATCCAGGTGGCCGTGGACCCCAGCTCGGGGCCCGACGACCTCGTCCAGCCAGGGCACGTCTTCCCGCTGAAGTCGAAGCAGGGCGGCGTGCTCGAGCGCGCCGGCCAGACGGAGGCCGCCGTGGACCTCGCGCGCCTTGCGGGCGTCATCCCCGCCGGCGTCATCTGCGAGGTGATGAACGAGGACGGCACGATGGCCCGGGTCCCCGACCTCGTGCCCTACTGCGAGCAACACGGCCTGAAGATGATCACGGTCGCCGACCTGATCGCCTACCGCCGCCGGCACGAGAAGCTCGTGGAGCGCGTGGTGGCGACCAAGCTGCCGACCGCCTTCGGCGAGTTCAGCGCGGTCGGTTATCGCTCGCTGATCGACGACAAGCACCACGTGGCGATGGTCAAGGGCAACGTCTCCGGGCGCGAGAACGTCCTGGTGCGCGTCCACTCGGAGTGCCTCACGGGCGACGTCTTCCACTCGCTGCGCTGCGATTGCGGCGAGCAGCTCGCGGCGGCCCTGGCGATGATCGAGGGGGAGGGCGAGGGCGTGCTGCTCTACCTCTCCCAGGAGGGCCGGGGGATCGGCCTGCTGAACAAGCTCCGCGCGTACCGGCTTCAGGAGGACGGGCTCGACACCGTCGACGCGAACCTCAAGCTGGGGCTCCCGGCCGACCTTCGCGACTACGGCATCGGCGCCCAGATCCTGGTGGACCTGGGCCTCTCGAGCATCCGGATCCTCACGAACAACCCGAAGAAGATCCATGGTCTGGAGGGCTACGGCCTGTCCGTCGCCGAGCAGGTGCCGATCCACTCGGTCCCCAACCCGCACAACGAGGATTACCTGCGCACCAAGCGCGACAAGCTCGGGCACATCCTCCATCACCAGGGCCTGCCGCTGGACGAGGAGCTGCTCCACGAGGAGCACCGCCGCGATGTCGAAAAGCAGGCGCTCGGGGACGCCGACGTCCAGACGGGTACCGATTCCTGATGGCGGGTGAGTTCGCAGTTTGCGTTGCGACGTTCTACGAGGACTTGGCCGAGCGCCTGGTCAACGGGGCCGTGGAGGCATTCACGGAGGGGGGCGCCAGCGCCGCGTCGGTCCACACATTCGAGGTGCCTGGCGCGTTCGAGCTGCCGCTCGCGGCCAAGTACGCCGCCGAGTCGGGCCGCTTCGCCGGCGTGGCCTGCCTCGGGGTCGTGATCCGAGGCGAGACCGACCATTACGACTTCGTCTGCGGAGAGGCGGCCGGGGGAATCCAGCGAGTGCAGCTCGACACGGGTGTGCCATGCGCCTTCGGCGTCATCACGTGCGACACCCGCGAACAGGCCGAGGCGCGGGCCGGCGGTGACACGCGGGACCAGGGCCGCCATGCGGCCGAGGCGGTCATGCACATGGCGAAGCTGCGGGACACGCTCGGCGGCTAGCCGATGCTGGTCGCCGTCATCGGCGACACCCACGCGCGCCCCATCGGACGATGGGCATCCTCGACCTCGGCGCGGGCGGGGTCCGAACCGGCCATGTCATCCTGGACCCGTGACGAAGCGGGACGAGGAGACCTCCGAGCTGCGCCGCGAGCAGGCCGAGCGGGCGCGCGAGGAGGGCGAGCTGGCGGAGTCGGCCCAGCTCGAGCACGAGACCGCCCAGCACGAGCGCCGGGCGGAGAAGTCCGCCTACCTGCGCGACAAGCTCGCCGAGCGCGAGACGGCCGAGCGCGAGGCGGAGGGCTGAGCGCCGCGTCCCGCTACCATCACGCGCCGCATGGCCAAGGTGTGTCACAGCTGCGGGAAGGGACCCGCGTTCGGCAACTCGCGCAGCCACTCGATGGTCGCGACCCGCCGGCGCTTCAACCCGAACCTCCAGAAGGTGCGGATCAGCGAGGGCGGCACGCCCCGCCGCGTCTACGTCTGCGCGCGGTGCCTGAAGGCGAACAAAGTCACGAAGCACGCATAGCGGACCACCGCTGGCGATAATCCGCCGGCCCCATGTCTGATCCATCGATCGAGCGCTTTCACCGGGTCGTGGCGGTTGCGCGTGCGCATCTCGAGGAGCGCCGTCAGGAGATCAACGATCTGAACGTCTTCCCGGTCGCCGACGGCGACACCGGCGACAACATGACCGGCACGATCCAGGCGGTGCTGGAGGCGCTCGAGAACCTGCGTACCAGCTCGCTCGCGAGGGTGGATCGCAACCTCATCGTCACCACCGTCGCCCACGCCGCCCTGATGGGCGCGCGTGGGAACTCGGGGGTGATTCTCAGCCAGATCGTGCGGGGTGCCGCCGAGGTGCTCTCCACGCGCCGCGGCGACCTCATCGGCCCGGCCCTGGTGCGCGACGCGCTGGGTGCCGCCTCAGCCGCCGCGGCCGCGTCGGTGGGCGACCCGCAGGAGGGCACGATGCTGACGGTGATCCGCGAGGTCCACCAGGCGGTGGCGGCGCACGTCGCCGAGATGGAGCAGACGGAGTTGCCCGAGGGCGCTACCGACGCCCTGCAGGACGCCATGTTCGCGGAGCTGATGGCCGTCGCGATCGCCTCGGGCCAGGCCGCGCTGGATCGCACCCCCGAGCAGCTCGAGGTCCTGGCCAGGGCCGGGGTGGTGGACGCCGGCGCCTACGGGTTGATGGTCATCCTGGCCGGGCTCGTCGCCGGGCTGGCCGGGGCGGAGGCCGGCGGCTCCCCCCTCCCGCATCAGGATGCGGCGAACCTCGAGGGGGCACATCACTTCGACTCGCGCTACCAGTACTGCACGAGCTGCATCATCACCGGGCGGGACCTCGACCGGGAGCGGATCGTGCCCCGGCTGGAGGAGCTCGGCGACTCGGTCGCCGTCGTGGGCGACGCGACGATGCTGAAGGTCCACGTGCACGCCGACGATCGCGACCGGGTGAAGCTCATCTGCGAGGAGTACGGCGACATCGACCAGTTCGAGGCGGCCGATATGCACGAGCAGGTGGCGGCGCGCCAGGCGCGTGCCCCCGAGACCACGATCCCGGCCAAGACCGGAGTGGTCGCGGTGGCCTCGGGGGCGGGGCTCGCGCATCTCTTCGGCTCTGAGGGCGCCCTGGTGGTGGACGGCGGCTCGACGCTGAACCCGTCGATCGAGGAGATCCTCGCCGGGATCCGCGACGCCCCCGGCGAGGAGGTCATCCTGCTGCCCAACTCGCCCAACGTGGTGATGGCGGCCACCGAGGCCGCGCGCCTGGCCGAGCGGCCCGCCCACGTGGTCTCCTCGGTCGCCCAGCAGGCCGGTCTCGCCGCGCTGGTCGCCTACGACGCGCAGGCTCCAGCCGCGCAGAACGTGACGCGGATGGAGGCCGAGCTGCGCGCGATCGCCACCGGGCTCGTGGCTCAGGCCGATCGCGACGACGGCGACGGGCGGTACCGAAAGGGCGATGCGGTTGGGTTCGTGGGCGAGGAGCTGGTGGCGTGGGGCGAGCCGGCCCGGACGCTCGAGGCGGTCCTGGGCCGCCTCGCCGAGGGGGCCGAGATCCTGACCGTGATCGAGGGGGGCGACGCGCCCGTCGCCGCCGCCGAGCTCCAGCTCGACCTCGACGGCGCGGAGCTGGAGGTCATGGACGGGGGGCAGCCGACGTACTGGTGGCTGCTCGCTGCCCAATGAATGCCGACAAGCCGGTCCTCTGGCACATCCCGATCTCGCACTACAACGAGAAGGCGCGCTGGGCCCTTGCCTACAAGGGCATCGAGCACGAACGCAGGGCGCCCGTCCCGGGAGCCCACATGGTCGTCGCGCTCGCGCTCACCCGCGGACGGTCGGCCACATTCCCGGTGCTGCAGCTGGGCGGGCGCACCTACGGCGAATCGACCGACATCATCGCGGCCCTCGAGGAGCTTGTGCCCGACCCGCCGCTCTACCCCGACGACCCGGCCCGGCGGGCGCGGGCGCTGGAGCTCGAGGACTTCTTCGACGAGGAGCTGGGGCCCCACATCCGCCTTTATGCCTACAACGAGCTGCTCCGCGAGCCCGAGGCCTTCGAGCGGGTCGCGGAGAAGCTCGCCCCCGCACCGCTGCGGCGGTTCGCCGGCCCGATGGCCGCAGCCTTGGTGAAGGTTCGCTTCCGGGTGTCCGACGAGGGGCGTGCACGGGTGGCGAAGGAGAAGGTCCTGGCCGCCCTTGACCGCCTCGAGGGGGAGCTCGGCGGCAGCAGCTATCTGGTCGGCGACGCCTTCTCGGTCGCCGACCTCACCGCGGCCTCCCTCTTCTACCCGCTCGTGGCGCCGCCGGAGGGGCCGGAGGTCGAGGTCACCGCCACCGGCTTCGAGGAGTTTCGCGCCCCGCTGCGCGAACGCACGGGATTCCGCTGGGTCGAGGAGATGTTCGCTCGCCACCGCAGGCCGCCCGCGCCGTCGTAGGCGCTACCGGGGCCTTTTCGTTTCCGTCGTCTTCGGCCGTACCCTCCTCGCATGAGCGCCACCGGCCTCGCCGCACGAGCCGAAGCCCGGCAGCGTGCGCTCGACCCCCTCGCGATCGGCTCGGCCGAGCCGATCGATCGCGACGCCCTGCGCTCCGTCCCCCTGCGATCCCGGCCACGGCCCAGCCGACTGGCGGATCCGCTGAGGAGCTTGAAGGGGGCCGGTCCGAAGCTGGCGCAGGCGGGGGCGGAGATGGGGATCGAGAGCCTGGGCGACCTCTTGTGGCACCTGCCGCACGGCTACCGCGACCGCACGGCCGTCCGCGAGGTCGCGGACCTGCGAATCGGCGAGGAGGCCACGGTTCTGGTGGTGGTGAAGTCGGCGCGGGTGCGGCCCACCCGCAAACGCAGCCTGCGGATCGTGGAGGCCGGCGTCGCGGACTCCAGCGGCCCGATGAAGGCCGTGTGGTTCAACCAGGCCTGGGTCGCGGAGAAGCTGCGGCCCGGAACCCAGGTGCTCATGCACGGCCGCCTCGACCGGTCCGGCTTTCGGGTCGAGGCCCACGAGGTCGCCGGGCCGGACGGCAAGGCCGAGGGCCTGCACACCACGGGCATCGTGCCCGTCCACCCGGCCTCGGATCGGCTGAAGCCGGCGCGGCTGCGCGAGTGGGCGCACCAGGCGCTCGCGACCGCGGGATCGGCGCTCGAGCCGCTTCCGGCCGAGCTCCGCGCCCGGCTGGGTCTCGGGGGCGCGGGCGACGCGCTCCACGCCGCGCATTTCCCGCAGCGCCGCGAGGATGTGCAGGGCGCGCGCCGGCGCCTTGCCTTCGAGGAGCTCTTCTGCCACCAGGCCGCGCTCGCGGCGCGGCGGGTCAAGCGCCGCGAGGACCGGCCCGGCATCGAGATCACCGGCGCGTCGGAGCTGACCGAGCGGTGGCTCGCCTCGCTCCCGTTCGAGCCCACGGACGGCCAGCGAGCGGCCTTCGCCGATATCAACGCCGACCTGGCCTCCGGCCGGCCGATGCAACGCCTGTTGATGGGCGAGGTGGGATCCGGGAAGACCATCTGCGCGTTGTACGCGATGCTGCGGGCGGTGGACGCAGGGCACCAGGCGGCCCTGATGGCGCCCACCGAGACGCTCGCCGAGCAGCACGCCGCGACGCTGGCCGGTCTACTGGCCGCCGAGGCGATCCCGTTCACGCTGCTCACCGGGGCGACGGCCGCCGCCCGCCGGCGCGAGTCGCTGGCGCGCCTCGCTTCGGGCGAGCTCTCGCTTGTGGTCGGGACCCACGCTCTGATCGAGCCCGACATCGAGTTCGCCCGCCTCGGGCTTTGCGTGGTGGACGAGCAGCACCGGTTCGGCGTTCGCCAGCGGCAGGCGCTCGACTCCAAGGGGCCCGGCGGGGCGGCTCCCCACGTCCTTCACATGACCGCGACGCCGATCCCGCGAACGCTCTCGCTGACGGCCTACGGCGACCTCGACACCACCACGCTTCGGGAGCTTCCGGCCGGGCGCCGTCCGGTGAAGACCTGGGTGGTGGGGGAGGAGCGGCGCGCGGGCGCCTACGAGTTCGTCCGGGAGCGCCTGCGCGAAGGGCGCCAGGCCTACGTCGTCTGCCCCCTCGTCGAGGGCTCGGACAAGCTCGAGGCCAAGGCCGCCTCCGACGAGCACGAGCGCCTGCGCTCGGGCGAGTTCGCCGACTTCGACGTCGAGCTTCTGCACGGGCAGATGGCCCCGGCCGCCAAGGTCGCGGCGATGGACGCGTTCGCCTCCGGCGCGGCGCACGTCCTGGTCGCGACGAGCGTCATCGAGGTCGGGATCGATGTCTCCAATGCGACGGTGATGATCGTCGAGGGCGCCGAGCGCTTCGGACTCTCCCAACTCCACCAGCTTCGCGGCCGGGTAGGCCGTGGGGAGCACGAGTCGCAGTGCATCCTCTTCGGGGACGCCACGTCGGAGACGGCGCGCAGGCGCATGGAGGCGATCGAGACCGAGCGCGACGGTTTCAAGCTCGCCGAGGTCGACCTGCTGCTGCGCGGTGAGGGGGAGATCCTCGGCACGCGCCAATCGGGGCTGCCGGCCTTTCGTGCGGCGGTCCTGCCCGACGACTACGAGCTGCTCGCTGCGGCCCGGCGTGAGCTCCTCGCCATCCTCGATCGGCTCGGGGACCTGGAGGCCCCCGAGCTCGGCCCGCTGATGGACGTCGTGCGCGCGCGCTTCGGCGACGAGCGAGCCGAGACGATCGCCGCGTGAGGGTCGTCGCGGGCGAGCTCAAGGGACGCCGGCTTACCTCGCCCCCGCGTGGGCGGGGCATCCGCCCGACCTCGGACCGGGTCCGTGAGGCGCTCTTCTCGATCCTGGGTGAGCGGGTGGCCGGCATGAGCGTGCTCGACCTCTTCGCCGGTACGGGCGCGCTCGCGATCGAGGCGCTCTCGCGCGGCGCGACGCGGGCCACCCTGGTCGACGACGACCTCGCGGCGGCCCGCCGCAACGTGGAAGGCCTCGGGCTGGGGGAGCGCTGCCGGCTGGTCCGCTCCGACGTGGAGGACTACCTCGAGCGCGAGAAGGGCGCGTTCGGCGTGATCTTCTGCGACCCCCCGTATACACTCGCCGACCGCTTGCAGGCCCCGCTCGACAAGCTCCTGCCTTCTCGCCTGTCCGCCGCCGGCGTCGTCGTCGTGGAAAGCGCCACGCGCAACCCACTCAGCCTCGGGCTGGAGCTTCACTCGCAGCGCAGCTACGGCGACACGCACATCGCGATCTACGGAGGCGGGGATGGCTGAGAGGATCGCCGTATGCCCCGGCAGCTACGACCCCGTCACGAACGGGCACGTGGACATCATCTCGCGCGCGGCCCGGGTCTTCGACACGGTCGTGGTGGGCGTCGTCGGCCAGGCGATCCGCAAGTCGAACTCCATGTTCACCCCGGAGGAGCGCAAGGCCTTTTTGGAGGAGGCGCTTTCACATCTCCCCAACATCCGGGTCGAGATCTTCACCAACCTCGTGGTGGACTTCGCCAAGGACCAGCAGGCGACGGTGATCGTGAAGGGCCTACGCGCGATCTCGGACTTCGAGTACGAGTTCGAGATGAACCAGCTCAACCGCAAGCTCGCCCCGGAGATCGAGTCCGTCTACATCATCGCCTCCCCTGATTACAGCTTCCTCTCGTCCACGGGCGTCAAGGAGATGGCGACGTTCGGCGGGGATGTGTCCGATCTGGTCCCCTCGCCGGTGGCCAGGGCGCTTTCCGAGCGCGCCGCGCGATGAACCTGGGCAGGACGTTGCAGGAGGGTGAAGAAAGGGCGCCCCGCGACCGTGAATTCCCCGCAAACCCCTAAGCTTCCGGCCTGACTATGGACGTCCTCGTCCTCATCGACAAGCTCGACGATCTGATCCACAACGCCCGGCCGGTGCCGCTCACCGACCAGGTGCGGGTCGACCGTGAGGAGATCTATGACCTCCTCGACCAGATGCGCGCCACGATCCCCGAGGAGATCAAGCAGGCGCGCTGGATCGTCAAGGAGCGCCAGGAGATGCTGGCCGAGGCCAAGCGCGAGGCAGAGCGCGTGGTCAAGGAGGCTCGCGACCAGCAGTCACGCCTGATCTCCGACGAGGAGGTCTACAAGCAGGCCGAGCGCGCCGCCGAGGAGATCATCGAGGACGCGCGCGAGACCGAGCGCCAGATCCGCCTCGGCGCCGAGGACTACGCCGACGAGATCCTCTCGACCCTCGAGGTCAACCTCCAGAAGTTCCTCGCCGCCGTGCAGCGCGGCCGCGACCGGCTCGCCGGCCGCGACGAAGAGCCCGGCGAAGTCCAGTAGCGGCGTAGGCTCCCTCCGACGTGGGGGCCATGTTGAGCGCTCGCGGTCCCCGCGACCGGCTAGCTCTGCGCAGACGGCTCGGCGGGTCCTGCGGGGTGGGTCCGAGCCCCGTCGATCACGGGGCCGCGCGCCCGTCCCCGGGCCGGGGGCAGCATCTACTACGAGGACCCGGCGGCAGTCGGCCAGTCCCTGGAGTTTCGCGCTCACGTGTGGCACGTCCCCGACGACTACTACCGGGTCGTCGCGGAATACCGGCCGGTCGGCTCGCGCGATTGGAAGGGCCTGGACCGGAACTGGTGTTGGACCCAGTGGTGCGCTCTCGAGGAGGTGGTCTCGCAGGCCAGGTACATCTCCCGCGACGGCTACATCTGGCGCTTTCAGAACCCGACGCCGGCGCCCGAGAGGGCCACGACCTACAGGTTCACCGAGTCCAGCTACCGCGACGGGACACGCACGTGCGCCGCCCGCCTGATGAAAAGATCGTCATGACGCCGCTACACCGGCTGAGGCCTCGCCTGCGCCTCGCTTTTCAGCCGTAGAGGGCGCGGATCACGGCGAGGTCGTCGGCCTTCCAGACGACCTCGCCGCCGCACCACTCCGCCAGGTCGTGGGCGTCGGCGGGGGCGGCCGCCGCGGGCGCGATGCGCGAGATCCGCTTCTCGCTCGAGACGACGTCGCCGATCACGAGCGCCCGCGACTGTTCGCTCACCCGGCGGAATAGGTCGCGCTTGGCCTCGTCGTCGAGGTGGTGGACGGAGAGCACCACCACGACCAGGTCCCAGGGGCCGTCGGGAAGGGGGTCCTCCATGCGCGCCAGGCGTACCTCGATGCCCATCTCGCGCGCGTGGAAGACCATCTCGGGGCTGCCGTCGAGGCCGGTCACCTCGGCCTCGGGGTAAGCGGCCATCAGGCGTCGGGTCGTCTCGCCGGTGCCGATCCCCAGCTCGAGCACGCGCTGTGGGGCGGAGGGGATCGCCGCCACCACGGCGTCCTGAAGCTCGTCGTAGCGGGGTACCTCGGCGCGGCTGTTCTCGAGGTACAGCTCGGGGCGCCAGCGGGGCTGGTCAGTGCCTCGCGAGCGTCCGCCCGTGTCGTCGGGCGGGCTCATCGTCCTCGGTAGGCTCGATCGCAGCCCATGGCCGCATCTAACACGATCGACCTCGCGGAGCTGCGGCTGCGCGCCGGGGAGGGTCGCCGGCTGGAGCTCCCGCTGCCGCCCGACGAGTTCCGCTACGGCGAGCAGCTCTACGAGGTCGACCGCAGCGAGATGGCAACGCTCGATATCTCGAGGATGGCGACGGGCCACGCCCTGCATCTCAGGTTCACCGGCCGCCTTCGGGGGCCGTGCATGCGCTGCCTCGGCGACGCGACCGTCGAGGTGGGCGTCGAGGCGCGGGAGGTCGATCGGCCCGGCGGCGGAGAGGACCTGGACAGCCCCTACGTCGAGGAGGAGGAGGTGCGGGTGCGCGACTGGGCTCACGATGCGCTGGCGCTGGCCCTCCCCGCCCAGCTCGTCTGCCGGCCCGAGTGTGCCGGCCTGTGCCCGGTCTGCGGCGAGTCGCTGAACGACGCCGACCCGGGCGCTCACGATCACCCGCGCGAGCCGGATCCGCGCTGGGAGAAGCTCCGCGAGCTGAATCCCGAGTAGATGGGAGCCGGGGACAAAAGCGCGGAGGGGAGCAGCCCATCGCCGATCCACGGCGACGGATGGATCGGCCCGGGCGGGCGCAAGTTCCTCGCCGCCGGGATCGCGCTGATCGCGCTGGTCGCCGGGGCGTTTGCGATCGCCGGAGGGGCCGAGGAGATCGGTGACTTCTTCGACGAGTTGGCCGCCGAGCGGGGCGGGGAGGAGACGACGACCCTCGAGGACACGACCATCGAGAGCGGTGAGTTCCCCGCGCCCGAGCCCGGGGCGCCGGCCCAACCCGGGCCCGCGCCGCCGCCCGGCACCGAGGAGTACGTGGAGGACCAGTTCGAGCGCGCGCAGCGCCAGCTCGACTGCATCGCACGAGCGCCAGACGCCGAGGCGATGGCGCAGTGCGTCCAGCCCTCGGGCTAGGGCGCGCGGCCGGGCCAGGGCCAGCCGCGCGCCAGGGTTGCGGACTCGCCACGCAGCGCTGGCCGGCTAGCTACCATCCGCGCCGCACATGGCGGTCCCCAAGAAAAGAACCTCCCGGACCCGGCGCGACAAGCGGCGCGCCAACCACCGGGCCGCCACTCCGCGGTTGAACGAGTGCCCGCGTTGCCATAGCCCCCGGCTGCCGCATCGCGTCTGCCCGACGTGCGGCACCTACGCCGGGCGCGAGGTCATCTCGCATGCGCTCGGCGAGGACCTCGCGGACACCTCCTCGGAGGAGTAATGCCCAACCCCATCGCGCTCGACGGGCGCGGCGCCGAGCGTGGCACCGACGTGCTCATCGCGGGAGTCCGCGCCGCCGCCGCAGACGGGATCGCGTTGCGCGTCTTCGGCGACCCCGAGGCGCTCGCACCGCTCGCGGACCTCGGTGGGGTCGAGGTGATCGAGGCCGCAGGCGAGATCACCAACAACGACGAGCCCGTCGCCGCCGTGCGCTCGCGCGACGACGCTTCGGTCGTCATGGCCGCCGCCGACGTCGCCGCGGGAGCCTCGGATGCGCTCGTGAGCGCCGGCCCCACCGGCGCGACCATGACGGCCGCCCTCTTCGCCCTCCGGCGCGCCCAGGGGGTGCGCCGGCCCGCCCTCACCGTCCAGCTGCCGGTGCCGGGCCGCGCGGGTCCGCCGCCGCTGCTCCTCGACGTCGGGGCGAACACCGAGGCGCGGGCGGGCGACCTCGTCCAGTTCGCCTACCTGGGATCCGCCTTCTCGCAGACGGCGCTCGGGATCGAGCAACCGCGGGTGGCGCTCCTCTCGATCGGGGAGGAGGCCGGCAAGGGCACCCCCCAGCTGATCGAGGCGCACGCTTCGCTTTCGGCGGCCGAGAGCTTGGCCTTCGCCGGCAACATCGAGGGCCGTGACCTGCTCGCCGGAGCCGCCGACGTCATCGTCACCGACGGGTTCACGGGCAACGTCGTCCTCAAAACGCTGGAGGGCACCGCTCGCGCGGTTGCCGGCGCGGTGTCGAACGCTGCGCGATCCAACCCGGTGTCCGCCGCCGGCGGGCTCCTCATGCGTCCCGCCCTCGGCGGCCTTCGGCGCGAGATGGACCCCGACACCACCGGTGGGGCCATTCTCCTCGGGCTGCGGGGAGTTGCGGTCGTGGCTCACGGGAGCTCTGGGCCTGAGGGCATCGCGAACGCCGTGCGGCTCGCGGCTCGCGCCGTGCGCCAGCGTTCGGTCGAGCGGACGGGCGATCTGCTGAGCACGGCCGGGGCCACGCGAGGCGGGCTCCGTCGTGATAGGAACGGGGAGTGATGCGGCGATGACCCTCGATCGCGACCAGGTGCTGGGGAAGGTGCGCGAGCACCTCGCCACCGAGCTGGAGGTGGATGCCGCCGACATCGGCCCGGATACGCGCTTTCGCGAGGATCTCGACGCCGACTCCCTCGACCTCTACGAGCTGGTGATGGAGCTCGAGGACACCTACGGGGTAACGGTCTCCGAGCAGGACGCGGCCGAGATCGAGACCGTCGGCCACGCCGTGGACTTTGTGCTCGCTCGGCTCCCGGCCTGAGCGTCCGCGGGGCTGTTGATGAGCCGCCTGCGGGATCTGATCGACGCCCTCCCCGAAGAGCTGCGCGCCCGGGCGGTGACCCACTCCTCGTGGGTGCCTGAGCGCGTGGATTCCTACGGCCGGCTGGCGTTCCTCGGGGACAGCGTCCTGGGCCTCGCCGTGGCCGAGCACCTTTACCGGGAGAACCCCGGCGCCGATATCGGCCGCCTGACGAAGATCCACGGACAGGCGGTCAGCGGTCGCGCCTGCGCCGCGGTCGCACTGGAGCTGGCGCTGCCCGAGCTCATGCGCGAGGGCGGCTCGAGCGGCGTGGACGGGGGCATCGACGTCGAGTCCCTGCTCGCGTCCGAGCGGGCCCTGGCGTCGATCTGCGAGGCGGTGATCGGCGCCTGCTACCTCCAGCACGGCCACGAGGCCACGGCCGAGGCAACGATCGCCGCCTTCTCGGAGCAGATCGTCCTCGCCTCGTATGAGCTCCTCGATTACAAGTCCGCGCTTCAGGAGCGGCTGGCGCGCGACGGCGCCACCGTAAGCTACGCCGTCACCGGCGAGTCCGGGCCCCCGCACGACCGCCGCTTCGACGTCGACGCGCTCGCCGGCGGGGCGGTGATCGGCAAGGGCTCGGGGCGCAGCAAGAAGACGGCCGAGCAGGAGGCCGCTGCGCGCGCGATCGAGCGCCTCGACCCGTAGGAATCGCCCCCGTTGTGGCGAAGGCCGCACTCACCCAGATCACGTCCGAGCCGACAGCGAATCTTCACCCAAGCCGCGCCGATGCATCTCAGCTCGATCACCATCAAGGGCTTCAAGTCCTTTCCCGAGCGCACCCGCTTGGTCTTCTCGCCGGGCGTGAGCGTGATCGTCGGGCCGAACGGCTGCGGCAAGTCCAACATCACCGACGCCGTGCTCTGGGCACTGGGGGAGCAGAGCCCGCTCGCCGTTCGCGGGCAATCCATGGGCGACATGATCTTCGCGGGCGGCGACGGGCGCGGGCCCAGCCGCTACGCCGAGGTCGAGGTCGTCCTGGCGCCCGACGAGGCTGACGAGGCCGGGCCGCAGGCCGGCCACTTCTCCGAGATCGCGGTGCGGCGCCGCCATGAGCGCGGAGGCGACGGCGGGTACTGGATGAACGGAGCCCGCTGCCGGCTGACGGACGTCGTCGAGTCCCTCTCGGACGCAAGCCTCGGTCGCGAGATGCACTCGGTGATCAGCCAGGGCCGCGTCGAGGAAATCGTCCACTCCAGGCCGCGCGACCGCCGGCTTTTAGTGGAGGAGGCCGCTGGGCTGGGCAAGCACCGCAAACGCCGCCGCCGCGCCCAGCTCAAGCTCGAACGCACGCAGGACAACCTCGATCGCGCTCTCGACGTCGAGCGTGAGGCGCGCAGCCGGCTGCGGCCCCTCAAGCGCCAGGCGCAGGCGGCGGAGATCCATGCGCGCATCGAGCGCGACGCCGACGAGCTGCGGGCGCGCCTGCTGGCCGCCCAGCTCGGCGGGCACGGAGAGGGGTTGGACGCCGCCGAGGCCGCCGCCGCCACGGCGCGCACCGCGCGGGATGAGATCGAGCAGGAACTGGCCGGCGTGAACGCCCGGCGCGCGGCGGCCGAGGAGCGGTTGGCCGCCCGCGACCGAGAGCGAACTCAGGCCTGGGGCCGCCTCACGGCCATCCGCGCCGCCCACGAGCGGCTCACCGTTCGCGCCGAGGCGCTGGCGTCCTCGCGCACCCGGCTGGCCGCCGAGCTGGATCGAAGGCGCGCCGCCCTCGGTGCGCTCGCCGACGCTGTCGCCGCGCCCGATCGAGCGGCCGTCGTGGACGCGGGGCTCGAGCGGATCGGTGCGGCGCTGGCGCAGGCAGGCGAGGTGCACGCCCAGGCGCTGGGCGGGGAGGGCTCCGGCCGGGCCGCCGCGGTTGGACGGGTTCGCGCTGCGGCCGAGCGGGCGGCGGGCGACGCGCGGCGGGTCGAGGACGCCCTCGACCGGGGGCGCCAGGAGACGTTGCGATCGCAGATCACCGAGCGCGCCGACCTCGTGGCGGCTCTCGGCGGCCTCTGCGAGGCGCTCGCGGACGTGCGCGACGCGGCGGGGGAGCGGGCCGGCACCCTCGAGGCGTCGATGCTCAGCCAAGGGGGCAGCGACGAGGTGGCCGACGAGCTCCGGGCGTGCTCCAAGCTCGACGCGGAGCTGCAGACGAAGCTCCGCACCGTGGCGGACCAGGTCACCTCGGCCGAGGTCGAGGCCGCCCACCTGCGCGAGCGCCGCGACGAGTCCGAGGCCGAGCTCGCCCGCATCGCCGAGCGGCTGGGCCGCGGGATCGGGCCCTCCGCCGAGCCGATCTCCGACGCCGAGCGCGGCGAGATCGCGAACAAGCTCGAGCGCCTCGGACGCCGGCGCGAGCAGCTCGGGCCCGTGAATCCTCTGGCCGAACGTGAGTACGAGGAGGCCGTCGCGCACGTCACCGAGCTCGAGGAGCAGCGTGGCGACCTCGAGGGCGCCCTCGCCGAGCTGCAGGTGCTGATCCGCGAGACCGACCGCCGCATCGAGGAGGCGTTCGAGGAAACCTTCGAGGCCGCTCAGCAGAACTTCTCGGAGCTGGTCGAGCATCTTTTCCCCGGCGGGCGCGGGCGACTTCGCCTTGTCGCCGAGCGAGGGCCCAGGCAGGTCCTGGGCGGCGCCGAGGCCCCCGGTGAGGGAGAGGTCGCGGCGGAGGAGGCCCCCGACGACGAGGGCTCCGGCGAGGAGTTCTCCGGGCAGGGCGTTGAGATCGAAGTCACGCCGGCCGGCAAGGCGACGCGCCGGCTGTCCCTGCTCTCGGGCGGGGAGAAGTCACTCGTCGCGCTGGCGTTCGTCTTCTCCGTCTTCCTGGCGCGACCCTCGCCCTTCTACATCCTCGACGAGGTCGAGGCCGCGCTCGACGACGCGAACATCGACCGCTTCCTCCAGCTCGTCCAGCGCTTCGCCGACCGAGCCCAGTTCATCATCGTCACCCACCAGAAGCGCACCATGGACGCCGCCGATGTGCTCTACGGCGTCTCGATGGGCTCCGGGGGCGTGACCAAGGTGATCTCGCGGCGGATGCCGCAGGAGGGCGAGGGCCGGCAGGTCCAGCTCGCCCCGGCGGCCTCCCAGCCCGAGGCCGCATAGGGAGCTGCTACGCTGTAGCCCTATGGCTACGGACGTGCCCCAGCGGGATCTGCGCAACAACACTGCCGAGCTGCTCCGCCGCGTCGAGCGCGGCGAGCGCCTGCGGATAACGGTGCACGGGCATCCGGTGGCCGAGCTGGGCCCGCTCGAGTCGGCTGCCGTCTTCGTCCGCGGCGACGAGCTTCGACGGGGCTTCGCCGGGCTGCTGGACGCCGATGATCCTCTCGACGAGGAGCTGCGCACGGCCGACGATGAGACGCTCGACCCGTTCGCGTGAGCCGGGGCCTGCTCGATACCAGCGTCGTGATCGCGCTCGCCCGGGGCGAGCAGGTCGAGCTACCCGACGAAGCAGCGATCTCGGCGGTCACGCTCTGTGGCCTCCACCACGGCGTGCTTGTCGCCGACGACGACCGCCGTCCCGGTCGGCTCGCCACGCTGGCGATGGCCGAGCGGCGTTTTCAGCCGCTCCCGATCGATGCGCGGGTTGCGCCGCACTACGGGCGGATCGTGGCGGCGGCTCGAAGGGAAGGGCGAGGCAGACCGAGAACGGCTGACGCTCTGATCGCCGCCACGGCCGCCGCCCACGAGCTGAGGCTTTACACGCGCGACCGCGACTTCGGTCATCTGGCGGGCGTCAGCGTCGTTCTCACCTGATGGGACGCGAATGGCGAGATGTCTTTGAGCTTGGGAAGGACGCCGCCCCGCCGGCCCCACCGGTGGGAGAGCCGAAGTCCGAGGGCGGTGCCTTCCGGCGCCTGCGCGAGTCGCTCTCGCGAAGCCGCCAGGCGCTTCAGGCCGAGCTCTCCGCGAGCATCGCCGACCAGATCGACGCCCAGGCGTTCGAGGGGATCGAGGAGGCCCTGATCCTCGCCGACCTGGGGGCGTCGGCGACGGCCGACGTGGTGGGGCGGCTCGAGGCGGAGGTCGAGGCGGGGGAGGTGGAGGGCCCCGAGGCCGTGCGCGCGCGCCTGATCGAGCTGCTCGCCGGCCTCGCGGAGGCCGAGCGGCCACGGATCGACCTCACGGCACGGCCCGCGGTGCTGATGGTGGTGGGCGTGAACGGCACCGGCAAGACGACCACCGTCGGCAAGCTCGCGTGGCACCTACGCCGGGAGCTGGGCCTGTCGGTGCTCGTCGCGGCGGCCGACACGTACCGCGCCGCGGCGATCGAGCAGCTCGAGACCTGGGCCGAGCTCTCGGGCGTCGAGATCGTGAAGGGCTCTCCGGGGGGCGACGCGGGGGCCGTGGTCTTCGACGCCATCGCCGCAGCCCAGGCGCGCGGCACCGACGTCGTGATCGCCGACACGGCGGGCCGCCTCCATACCCACGGCAACCTGATGGAGGAGCTCGCGAAGGTCCGCGAGGTGACGGCCGCCCGCCTCGAGGGCGCCCCGCACGAGACGCTGATCGTCGTCGATGCGACCACCGGCCAGAACGGCCTGCGCCAGGCGCGGGCGTTCACCGAGGCCGTCGATGTCACCGGAGTGGTCCTGACCAAGCTCGACGGCACCGCCAAGGGCGGCATCGCGCTCGCGATCTCGCGCGAGCTGGGCATCCCGGTGAAGCTGATCGGTGTGGGGGAGGGGCTCGAGGACCTCCGCCCCTTCGACGCCCACGAGTTCGCAGCCGCGCTGATCGAGGCCTGAGGGCTCACCGAGCTATTCGTGCGTATTGTTGCTTTTCGCGCGCGGCAGGAGTAGCGTGCGCAGCAGGGGACGTGCAGGCAAATGGAGAGGACCGGACGGTGACGAAGGGCAACGAGGAAGGCGCCAGAGCACGCCTGAGCACCCACATCCGCGCCAACGTGGTCGGCTATGCGGCGGTGTTCGTCGCACTCGGCGGCACCGCTGTTGCGGGGACCGCGAACAGCATCGTCTCAGGCGACATCGTGAACGGCGAGGTCAAGCAGCAGGACGTCGGCCCGGAGGCGATCGCGAGCAATGAGGTCGAGACCAACTCGCTCGAGGCCGCTGACCTGGCTTCGGACTCCGTCGGCGTCTTCGAGATCGGGAACGTCTTCCAGGAGAATGACATCGCGCGCGAGGGCCCGGAGTTCGTCCGGCCCTACGGCATTCGCTCCAACGCAGTCGAGGGCAGCGAGGTGCTGAACGGAACGATCACGAGGTCTGACCTCTCGGCTCAGGCCGAGGCCCCTGCCGGGTTCTCGACCACCGCTGCCAGCACCGGCATCATCTGCAACGCCGGGTGTACGGAGGGGACGCTGGCCTTCCCGGCGGGTACCTACGCGATCTTCGGGAAGATCAAGGTCTTCCAGCAGGACTTCAACGAGGACCTGATGCACGTGAATTGCGAGCTCTCGAGCGGCTCAACGCTCGACGAGGCCGGCACGCGGGTGCTCGGCGACACGGGAGGCAGCCCCGGGGCGACGGCGCTGACTACGCTCTCGATGGAGGCGATCCTCACGGTCCCGTCCAGCGGCAGCGTATCCCTCAACTGCGCCGACCAGGACGTCGGCGACGTCAGCGGCGGCGACTTGGCGATCATCGCGATAAGGCTCGGCTCGCTGAACTAGCCAGTCCGACCGCCACGGCCCGCGTGCGTGAGCGCGACCCGTAACCTGGGTCGGTGTTCGACCAGCTCTCCGACCGCCTCCAGGAGACCCTCTCGGGCGTCCGTTCGCGCGGAAAGCTGACCGAGGCCGACGTCGACTCGGCGATGCGGGAGATCCGCCTCGCGCTGCTGGAGGCGGACGTCAACTTCAAGGTCGTCAAGTCCTTCACCGCGACGGTGAAGGAGCGCTGCCTGGGGGCTGGGGTGCTCGATTCGCTCGACCCGGGCCAGCATGTCGTAAAGATCGTCAGCGAGGAGCTCGCCGCGCTGATGGGTGGCGCCGGACGCGAGATCGTCCTGGCGCCCAGCGGCACGACGGTCATCCTGATGGCCGGCCTTCAGGGCTCGGGCAAGACGACGGCGTGCGCCAAGCTCGCGACCCTGTTCGCCAAGGACGGCAAAAAGGTGGGACTCGCCGCCTGCGACACGCAGCGCCCGGCCGCGGTGGAGCAGCTCGCGACGCTGGGCGAGCGGGCGGGCGCCACGGTCTACCAGCAGGACACCGAGCGCGACCCGGTCGACATCGCCGAGTGGGCGCTGGGGCAGGCCAGGGCGGCGTCGAAGGACTTCCTCATCGTCGACACGGCCGGACGCCTTCACGTCGACGACGAGCTGATGGCCGAGCTCGCCCAGATCAAGAAGCGCACCAAGCCGCACAACGTGCTGCTCGCCGTGGACGCGATGACCGGCCAGGACGCCGTCAACGTCGCCCAGAGCTTCGCGGAGCACACGGACTTCGACGGCGTCGTCATGACGAAGCTCGACGGCGACGCCCGCGGCGGGGCCGCCCTCTCGGTCAAGGCCGTCACCGGGAAGCCGATCCTCTACGCCTCCACCGGCGAGCGGCTCGAGCAGATCGAGCGCTTCCACCCCGAGCGCATGGCCTCCCGGATCCTCGGGATGGGCGACGTGCTCTCCCTGATTGAGAAGGCCGAGGAGGTCTCTGACGCCGATCAGGCGAAGGAGCTGGAGCGCAAGATCCGCAAGCAGGAGTTCACCCTCGAAGACTTCCTGAAGCAGATGCGCCAGGTCCGGAAGATGGGGCCGCTCACCAACCTCATGGGCATGATGCCCGGGATGGGGAAGGCGATGAAGGAGCTCCGCTCCCAGAACGTGGACGAGGCGGAGCTGGACCGCCTGGAGGCGATCATCCTCTCGATGACCCCCGCCGAGCGCGCCAGGCCCGAGCTGATCGATGGCTCGCGGCGCAAGCGGATCGCGCAAGGGTCAGGCACGAGCGTCACCGCCGTGAACCAGCTCGTCAAGCAGTTCGGGCAGATGCGCAAGATGATGGCCCAGCTCGCGAAGGGGAAGATGCCCGACCCCCAGCAGCTCATGCGGGGCATGCGCTAGCCGTCGGGCTTCCCGCTACCCTTCCGAGCCGCTAATGGTCCGCATCAGACTGAGAAGGGTGGGTTCTTCCAAGAACCCGATCTGGCGAATCGTTGTCGCCGACCGCCGCTCTCCGCGCGACGGCCGGACGATCGAGACGATCGGCCAGTACAACCCGCAGACCGAGCCCTCTCTGATCGAGATCGACGAGCAGCGCGCGCAGCACTGGCTCGACCACGGCGCCAGGCCGACCGCCACGGTGGCCACCCTGCTTCGCACCAAGGGCATCGAGGCCCACGGCTCCTAGCCGTTTCGATGCGGGAGCTGGTCGAGTACCTCGCTCGCGCCCTGGTGGACGATCCCGATGCCGTGCGCGTCGAGGAGATCACCGAGGACGACGCCACGGTGCTCGAGGTCCGCGTGGCGCCGGACGACCTGGGACGGGTGATCGGCCGCTCGGGCCGGGTCGCCAACGCCATCCGCACGGTCGCCAAGGCGGCGGCCACCCACGAGGACAAGCGCGTGCTCGTGGAGATCGTCGAAGACTGACGAGCCGCCGTTGCGGCTCGACGTCTTCACGCTCTTCCCTGAGTGGTTCGGGTGGTTTCGCGAGCAGCGGCACGTCCGCAACGTGCTCGATGCCGGCAGCGAGATGCGCCTGTTCAACCCGCGCGAGACGACGCCGCTGAAGGCGGGACAGGTAGACGACACCCCCTACGGGGGCGGAGCGGGGATGGTGATGCGCGTGGACGTGATCGACGCCGCGCTCGAGGCGGCCTACGGGGGCGAGCGTCCCTCGCGGGTCGTGCTGCTCGCGCCCAGCGGCCGCCAGTTCGACGACGCGCTCGCGGCCGAGCTCGCCGCCGAGCCCCAGGTGGCCCTGATCTGCGGGAGGTACGAGGGCGTGGACGAGCGCGTGCGCAGGCACCTGGCCACGGATGCCGTCTCGATCGGCCCCTACGTGCTCTCGGGCGGCGAGCCCGCCGCGATGGTCGTTGCCGACGCCGTCCTTCGCAAGCTCCCCGGCGCGCTGGGACACGAGATGAGCGTCGTCGAGGAGTCGTTCTCCGAGGCGCTGGAGGGGGCGCCCGAGTACCCGCACTACACCCGCCCGGCCGACTACCGCGGCTGGGCCGTGCCGGAGATCCTGCGGTCGGGCGATCACGCCCGGGTGCGCGAGTGGCGTCTCGCTCGCAGCCGCGAGCGCGCCCCCGGCGCCGGCGGCTAACGGCACGGATGCGACCGGCCAAGCCGGGCGCGGAATCGACCGGCTACTATTCGCCTCTCGCGCGGGCCCCGCATGTGGCACGCGCGTTTCCTATGAGCACCATCATCGAGGGCATCGAGCGGCGCCAGCTCCGCAAGGTCCCCCGCTTCGACGCGGGCGACCGGGTGCGCGTCCACTTCCAGGTCATCGAGGGCACGCGCAAGCGCACCCAGGTCTTCGAGGGGATCGTCATCGGCCGCCAGGGCTCCGGCTCGCGCGAGACCTTCCTCGTCCGCAAGCAGTCCTTCGGCGTCGGCGTGGAGCGCATCTTCCCCCTGCACTCGCCCAAGATCGAGCAGCTCGAGGTCGTGGCTCGCGGCGACGTGCGCCGCGCGAAGCTCTACTACCTGCGGGGGCGGGTCGGCAAGCGCGCTCGGGTCGCCGAGCGCCGCTGGGGCATCGAGGACCACCTCGTGCTCGCCACCGAGGATGAGGCGGTCCCCCTCGACTCCGAGGGCGAGGCCCAAGAGGACGTCGCGGACGTCGCACCCGAGGCCGAGGGATCCGAGCCGGCGGACGCGGGGCCAGATCCCGAACCTGAGCCGACGGGCGAATCTGCGAGCGGCGAGGGGTCTGACCCCACGGCCGACGCAGAGGCCTCCGCGGAGTCCGAGCCCGACGAGGCCACGGATTCCGAGGACGAGAGCTGATCCCCCGTCCGACAACCGGGAAAGGGGCGTTCCTCGAGCTGATCCTGATCGTCGCGATGGCGATCGGGCTGGCGCTGGTGATCCAGGCGTTTGGGGTCAAGCCCTACCAGATCCCTTCGGCGTCGATGGAGCCCACCCTCGACGTGGGCCAGCGGGTCCTCGTCAACCGGGTCACCTACCACTTCAGCGACCCCGATCGCGGCGACATCGTCGTCTTCCACCCGCCCGAGGGCGCCGAGAAGGGCAAGCGCTGCGGCGCGGAGAGCGCCAACGACGGCGACACGGACTCCGACGAGGCGACCTTCAATCCCTCCACCCAGGCGTGTCCCAAGCCGACGGAGGAGGCGACCGAGACGAACTTCATCAAGCGCGTCGTCGCCGTCGGTGGCGACCGCCTGCGAATCGAGGACGGGCACCCGGTCGTAAACGGCGAGGCGGCCACCGAGGACTTCATCAAGCCCTGCAAGGGAGGAAACGGCTGCAACCTGCCGGAAGAGATCGTGATCCCGCCCGATCACTACTTCATGATGGGCGACAACCGTGGATCCAGCGACGACAGCCGCTTCTGGGGCCCCGTCCCCCGCGAGGACATCATCGGCCAGGCCTTCTTCACCTACTGGCCCCCGGACCGCATCGGCATCCTCTAGCCCGCTCTCCCCCCAGGCGAAGGCGGCGGCGAAGCGCCGCCGACGCCGGGCCGCGAAGCTCTTCCGCTACGACCGCCAGCTGGGCTTCCGCTTCGTGGCGGGCTGCGACGAGGCCGGTCGCGGCTCGCTCGCCGGGCCGCTCGTCGCGGCCGCGGTGCTCATGGACCTCAAGAACCTCAGCCTGCGAGACCGGCGCGCGCTCGGCGACCTCGACGACTCCAAGCAGCGCACTCCCGAGCAGCGCGAGGCCATCTACCCGATCGTGCTGCGGGCGGCCAAGCGGGTGGCCGTGACCGTTCGCTGCGTTCGCGGCATCGACTCGCGCGGGCTTCACGTCACCAACCTCGAGGCCCTCGGGCGCAGCTTGGAGCGCGTGTGGGTTTCGGGAGCCGTTTGCCTGGTCGACGGGTTCTCGCTGGGGGCCCGCTGCGCGGTCGAGCATCGCGCCGTGGTCGACGGCGACGCCACGAGTGCGGCGATCGCCGCCGCCTCCGTGGTGGCCAAGGTCACCCGCGACCGCTACATGCACGACGCCGACGCGGATTTCCCGGGCTTCGGCTTCGCCGAGAACGTGGGGTACTCGACGCCGGGGCACCGCGAGGCGATCATGCGCGACGGGCCGTCGGAGCTGCACCGCCGTTCGTTCGCGTCGATCGCCTACAGCCAGCTCTCGCTGGACGCCGGGCCTTCAGAAGGCGGCGCGGAGGTACTCCCAGCGTACGACGGCGTCGCCCTCGAGCCAGACGCCGGCGACGTCGAAGCGCAGGCCCGCGAAGCTCTCTGATCCGCGTCCAGGCTCGCGTAGCCACGCTACGGCAAGGCGCCGCAGCTGGGCCTGCTTGCGGGCGTCCACGGCCAGCACGGGCGTCTCCGGCCCTGCGACCGCGCTCGTGCTGCGGGCCTTGACCTCCACGAAGACCAGCTCCTCGCCGTCGCGGGCGACGATGTCGAGCTCGCCGCGGACCCCCGCAGGGCGGGCGTTGCGCTCGAGCACGCGCCAGCCGGCCCCGGCCAGGCGACCGGCGACGTAGTCCTCGGCCCTGCGGCCGCGACGCTGGCGCTCGACGCTCATGCTCTCGACCGTACGGGGGCTCGAGCGTCCCGTGGTGCGCGGATCTCCTCGAAAGGGTGACAAACCAGGCACGGCCTGCGCGTCACCCGCGGCCCGCACGCGCCTAGCGTCGGCGGGGTGCTCGCCATCGTCCGCACGTTTGCCCTTCTCGGCGTCGAGGCCCGCGACGTGCGCGTCGAGGTGGACGTGCGCTCCGGGCTTCCGGCGTTCTCAATCGTCGGCCTCCCGGACGCTGCCGTGAGGGAGTCGCGCGAGCGGGTGCGCGCGGCGCTCGGCAACTCGGGCTTCAAGTTCCCGCAGGAGCGGATCACCGTCAGCCTGGCGCCGGCCAACCTGCCCAAGGCCGGCGCCGGGTTCGACCTCGCCATCGCTGCGGGCGTGCTGCTGGCGTCCGGGCAGCTCGGGGGGGAAGCCTTCGGCCAGCTCGCGCTCGCCGGGGAGCTGGCGCTCGACGGCTCGGTGCGCTCCATCGTCGGAGCCCTGCCGATGGCGCTTCGAGCCAGGACCGCCGGGGTCGACGCCATCGGGTTGCCGCGGGCAAACGCGGCTGAGGCCGCGCTTGCGGCGGCTCTCACCGGTAACGGGGCCGGCGCCAACGCCGGCCCGGCGGTCCTCGGGCTCGAGTGGCTCGCGGAGCTGAGCAGCCTCGGTGGCGAGGATTCCCCGGCGCCGACGCCGGTCCCCGACCTGGGCGACGCAGGGCCGGCCGGCCCCGACCTCAGCGAGCTCCGCGGCCAGGCGGGGCTTCGACGGGCGCTCGAGGTGGCGGCGGCGGGGGGCCACAGCCTGCTGATGCTGGGACCACCCGGTGTCGGCAAGTCGATGGCCGCGCGCAGGCTGCCCTCCATCCTCCCGCCGCTCGAGACCTCGGAGGCGATCGAGGCGCTCTCCGTCGCGAGCGCCTGTGGGTCGGTCCCGCGCCTCGCGGCTGCCCGAGTCCGCCCGTTCCGCGCACCCCACCACACGATCTCCAGCGCCGGGCTGGTCGGCGGCGGCTCGCCGCCGCGCCCCGGCGAGCTCAGCCGTGCGCACCGCGGGCTCCTCTTCCTCGACGAGCTCCCGGAGTTCTCCCGCGACGCGCTGGAGGCGCTTCGCCAGCCGCTCGAGGACGGGCGGATCGTGGTCGCGCGAGCCCGGCACACGGTCTCCCTGCCCTGTCGCGCGATGGTGGTCGCCGCGGCGAACCCGTGTCCCTGCGGGCGCCCGGAAGGCGATGCCGAGTGCGAGTGCGCGCCGGCGGCCGTACGGCGCTATCGCTCTCGCATCTCCGGGCCGCTGGCCGACCGGATCGACATGAGCGTGGAGGTGGGCCAGCCGACCTCGGCGGCGCTGGCGGCAGGCCCCGGTGAGCGCTCGGGCGTGGTGCGAACGCGGGTGCTGGCCGCGCGCGGGCGCCAGGCCGCCCGGCTCGGAGCGGGCCGCTGCAACGCCGAGGCGACGGTCGAGGAGATCCGGCGTGATGTCACCCTGGACTCCGGCGCGCAGGGCATCCTGGCGCAGGGCCGGGCCAGGCTTGGCCTTAGCGGCCGGGGCTATGACCGCGTCCTGCGGCTGGCGCGCACCATCGCCGACCTCGCCGGATCCGAGCGCGTCGGTGGTGAGCATGTCGCCGAGGCGCTCACGCTGCGAAGCCGCCCCCATGAGTGAGGGCTGGACGCTCCGGCGCGCCCACGGCGGTTATCCGCGGCAGCTACTCGACCTCGACGGCCTGGCCGGCGAGCGCGCCCCCGCGCAGCTCTTCGGGCGTGGGTCCCGCGAGCTGGTGGCGGGCCTCGAGGCCGGAAAGGCGGTCACGATCGTCGGCGCGCGCCGGTGCTCGGGCTACGGGCGCGCGGTCGCCGCCGAGCTCGCGGGGTCGCTCGCCGCCGCGGGGCTGGTGGTGGTGAGCGGAATGGCGTTCGGCATCGACCAGGCGGCCCACCGCGGGGCGCTCGACGCCGGCGGCCTGACCCTCGCGGTCCTGGCGGGCGGCCCGGACCGCGCCTACCCGCCGAGCTCGCGCTCGATCCACCGCCGGATCATGGCAAGCGGCGGCGCGGTGGTCTCCGAGTCAGCGCCGGGGTACGCGCCGCACCGCTTCGACTTCCCGCGGCGCAACCGCATCATGGCCGCCCTCGCGGCGATGACCATCGTCGTCGAGGCGCGCGACCCGTCCGGCTCGCGCATCACCGCCGACCGCGCGCTCGAGCTCTCCCGCGAGGTCGGCGCCCTCCCGGGGCCGGTCACCTCCCCCCTGAGCGCCGGCCCCCATGCGCTGATCCGCGACGGCGCCCACCTCGTCCGCGACGCCCAGGACGTCCTCGACCAGGTCCTCGGTGTGGGCGCGCGCTTCGCCGAGCGGGTCGGCCCCGAGCTGGACGAGGATAGTGAGCGCACCCTCGCCGTGGTCGGCACGGGCGAGAGCTTCGACTCCGTCGCCGCGGGCGCGGCCCTGGACGCCGCCCGCACAGCAGTCGCCCTAGCGAGGCTCGAGCTCCTCGGATACGTGCGGGCCGAGGCGGGGCGCTACGCCCGGACGGGTCTCGTTCCGCCGCCGGCCCACCCAGCCGCCTGACTACAGTCCTCGTATGGACGATTCCGCGCTCGTTCGCGTCGCCCTCTCGATCGCCGGCTCGGATTCTGGGGGCGGCGCCGGGATTCAGGCCGATCTGAAGGCGTTCGCCCGCTGCGGGGTTCACGGGACGACCGCGATCACGGCGCTGACCGCCCAGAACACCGTCGGCGTGGACGCCGTCCTGCCAATCCCGGCGGAGATGGTCGTCGCCCAGGTCCGGGCGGTCGCCGCGGACATGGGCGTGGACGCCGTCAAGGTCGGGATGCTGGCCGATGAGGCCACAGCGGAGGCCGCCGTGGAGGCGCTCGGCCTAATCGCGGACGTCCCGGTCGTCGTCGATCCGGTGATGGTGGCCGAGAGCGGTGCGACGCTCCTCGACCCCGACGCCAAGGCGGCGCTGATCGAACGGGTGCTGCCGCTCGCGACGGTCCTCACCCCGAACCTCGCGGAGGCGCGCTCGCTGGCCGGGGCGGGGGAGTCGGCGTCCCCCGCCGAGCTCGCCGAGATGGTCCAGGCGCTCGGCCCGGACGCCGTGATCGTCACTGGCGGTCACACCGAGGACGGCGCCGACACCCTTTACGACGGCGCCGGCATCCTGCGGATCGAGGGCCCCCGCTACCCGACCGGGGCCTCCCACGGTTCCGGCTGCACCCATTCATCTGCGCTCGCGGCCTTCCTGGCGCGCGGAGAGGACCTGGCCGACGCAGCGCGCTGGGCCAAGGAGGTCGCGGCCGAGGCCGTCGGCCACGGGCTGCACCGGATCGGCGCCGGCGCCGGGCCCGTGGACGTGTTCGCGCTGGCGACGGCTCGCGGCGCGGCCGGGCCGCTGGGATAATCACGTGCGTATGAAGCTTCTGCGCATGAAGGCGGGCTACGGGGACGTGTTGTTGGCCGAGGGCGACCCCGACGTCCTCGACGACGAGGAGAGGCTCGTCGCCGAGTTTCGCCGCCAGCTCGATCAGGGCATGTGCGCGGCGGTGCCCACCTGCACGGCCTCGCGCCGGGAGGCGCTCTTGGTCCGCGACTTCTCGGAGGTCCCGCGCGACGCCGAGCGCGTGGTCTTCTTCCCTCGCGCGGCCGGCGGCTGATGGGGCTCCTCTTCCGGCTTCGTCCTGCGGCTCCGGCCTACGACGCCGAGCGCGAGCGCGCTGCGGAGGCCAGGGCGCGTGAGCTCATGCGCTCCGTCGTCTCCGACGAGGAGTTCGCGATGTACGAGGAGCTTGGGTTCGTGAGCGTCCCCGGCGGGGGAGCGGGCTACGCCTACCTGCTCTACCCGCACCGGCCCATCGTCGCGTACGAGACCGCCACGGGCCGGCTTCTGACGGAGTACTGCGTCCGCTTCCACGACCATGGCGACCCAGCCGCCGGCGAGAGGCTTCCCGACGCCGACGACGTCCTCGCGAGGTGGATGTCGCTGCGCGGGGGTGAGCGCGAACTGGTTGCGAGCGCGAACCTGGATGCGCCCGGGCGCCAGCACGACCCGGTCCGGATCCGGCGTGATCTCGACGCGCTCCGCGCCTGGCGCGCCGCGTCGGGGCGTGGTTAGGCACTCCCTAGACTCAGGCCACGATGGCCGCCTCCCCTCCGCGCCCCCGTTCCGCCGCCGTCTTCGACGGCCCCGAGCGGGCCCACGCGCGCGCCTACATGAAGGGGATCGGGTTCGACGACGCTGCGCTCAGCCGCCCGACGGTGGGCATCGCGAACACGTGGATCGAGGCGATGCCGTGCAACTTCCACCTGCGCGACCTGGCGGTGCCGATCAAGGAGGGTGTGAAGGCCGCCGGCGGTACCCCCATGGAGTTCAACACGGTGGCGATCTCCGACGGGGTCACGATGGGGACGAAGGGGATGAAGGCCTCGCTCATAAGCCGAGAGGTGATCGCCGACTCGATCGAGCTCACCCAGCGCGGCTATCAGTTCGACGCCCTGGTGGCGGTATCGGCCTGCGACAAGACGATCCCGGGCTGCGTGATGGCGCTCGCCCGGCTGGACGTCCCCTCGGTCCTGCTCTACGGCGGCTCGATTGCGCCCGGCCGCCTGAACGGCAAGGACGTCACGATCCTCGATGTCTTCGAGGCCGTGGGCGCCCACGCGGCCGGCAAGATCACGGATGCCGAGCTGCGCGAGCTGGAGGACGTGGCGAGCCCCGGCCCCGGCGCGTGCGGAGGCCAGTTCACGGCCAACACGATGGCCTGCGCGTTCGAGGCCCTCGGGATCTCACCCGCCGGGTCGGCCATGGTCCCCGCGATGGACGGCGAGAAGCGCTCGGTGGCCGAGCGCATCGGCGAGCTCTCCCTGCGGGTCCTGAGCGACGACCTGCGGCCCAGCCACGTGATCACCCGCAACTCGCTCGAGAACGCGATCGCCACGGTCTGCGCGTCGGGCGGCTCCACGAACGGCGTGCTTCACCTGCTCGCGGTGGCCCGCGAGGCCAGGATCGAGCTCGAGCTCGACGACTTCGAGCGGATCTCGCGCCGCACCCCGCTGCTCGCGGACCTAAAGCCCGGTGGGCGCTTCGTCGCGACCGACCTGTATCGCGCCGGCGGCGTGCCGCTGATCCTCAACCGACTCGCCGAGGCAGGGCTCCTCCACGAGGACGAGATCACGGTCAGCGGCCGCACCATCGGCGAGGAGGCCGCGGGCGCCGTCGAGGCGGCCGGGCAGGAGGTCATCCGTCCCCTCTCGGACCCGCTCAAGCCCGAGGGCGGCCTCGCGATCCTGCGCGGCAACCTTGCGCCCGAGGGGTCGGTGGTCAAGCTCGCCGGAACCGAGCGCAAGGGGCAGACGGGGCCGGCGCGCGTCTTCGAGTCCGAGGAGGAGTGCTTTCGGGCCGTCAAGGACCAGGCGATCAAGGCCGGCGACGTGATCGTCATCCGCAACGAGGGTCCCGCCGGGGGGCCGGGGATGCGCGAGATGCTCCAGGTAACCGCGGCGATCGTCGGCGAAGGCCTGGGCGAGAAGGTCGCGCTGCTCACCGACGGGCGGTTCTCCGGCGCCACCCGCGGGCTCATGGTGGGCCACGTCGCTCCCGAGGCCGTGAAGGGCGGGCCGATCGGCGCCCTGCGCGAGGGCGACGAGGTCACGATCGACGTCGAGGGCCGCACGCTCGAGGTCGCCCTCAGCGACGAGGAGATCACGGATCGCCTCGACTCCTACGAGGCGCCCGAGCCCCCGTTCAAGACCGGTGTTATGGCCAAGTACGCGGCCGGGGTCTCCTCGGCCTCGCTCGGCGCCGTCACCTGAGAAATGCCGCCAGCGCGCGGTTGAACCGGGCGGGCCGCTCCAGCTGGGGCAGGTGCCCGGTCTCGGCCATGATCACCGTCTGCGAGTTCCGTAGACGCCGCGCGTAGCCTGCGGCGTCCTCCGAGGGCACGATTCGGTCCTCGCGCCCCCACACGATCAGCGCCGGCAGCTCCACCTGCTCGAGCCGGTCGAGCAGGTCGTAGCCCACGAGGCTCCGGAGCGCCGGCAGGAAGCCCGGCTTGGCCGCGCCGTGGGCGAACTGCTCCCACAAAAGCTCGCGGCGGATCCGAAGCGGCCAGTGCACGAGCTGCCGGAACGCGAGCCGGCGCAGGCCCGGGCGACGCAGCGCGCGCTTCTGCCACGCGAGGGCCATCGGTGCCGCGGCCGCCGCGACCCGGCCCAGGGCCTCGGCCGGCTCCTTTCGCCACTCGGCATGGGAGACCCCGGCCGCCGAGACGAGCACCAGCCTCTCGAAGCGTTCCTGCTCGCTGCTGACGGCCTCCGCCGCGATGAAGCCGCCCATCGAGCTGCCGATAACCGCGCATCGCTCGATCCCGGCCGATTCGCAGAAGTCGTGTAGGAGCCGCCCGTAGGCCTCGACGCTGATCTCCCACTCGGGCATGGGAGAGCCGCCGAAGCCGGGGAGGTCGAGCGCCACCACCCGATGAGTGGCGGCGAACGCGGGGAGTTGCTCGAGCCAGTTCTGCCACGAGCCGGAGAGCCCGTGTACGAACAGCAGCGTCTTGGGTCCGCTTCCGGCTTCGACGTAGTTGACCTCGGCGCTCCCCACCCGCGCCCTACCTAGGCGCTGGCGCCAGTCCACCCGGAGCCACTCCGGGTCCGGGTCGGGGTTGGCGTAGGGGTCCGGGCCCTCCGCGGGCGTCGGATCCGGCTTCAGGGTCCCGCCCACGACCCGCCGCGAATCTACGCGTAGCCGATCCGCTCCAGGACCGGGATCTCGTGGATCTGGGGAGGCTGGAGGTGGTCCCAGAGGATGCCGCGAGGCCGGTCGTACTGGCGCTCGAGCTCGATGACCGCCCTGGGCGTCGCGACCATGTCGATCGGCAGGTCGTGGTCGGTGAGCGGGAGGTGCTCGCGCAGGATCTGAATCGGGTGGACCGTGGTCGCGACGGTGGTGTGGTCGTCGATCAGGCCCTCCTCGATCAGCAGCGCGTACTCGAGGTCGGAGAACCCACCGCCCTTGCCGACCCGGGCCCCGCTCAGGTTGGCGGCGACCGAGCCGCAGAGCACGAAGTCGATCGACGGGAGCTCCTCCAGCGCGACCACCTTGCCGTGGCGAAGCGCGCCCTTGATCGTGGCCGCCTCGCGCACCTGCTTGCCGTTCAGCCTGCGAGGGTCGAGCAGGCGAAAGGGATGCTGGTCGCGCAGCCGCGGGACGGCCATCACGACGATCTTGCCCTCCTCGAGGGCGAGGCGACGGCAATGCGTTTGCGGCGAGTCGGGGTTGGCCTTGATCACTCGGGCGCGTTTCCAGAGGCGGTGTCCCGCCAGCTTCTGGGCGGCGAGCTTCGCCCCGGCGAAGTTCGGGATTCGGCCCTCGGCGCCGGGGAACCGCGAGACGCCCTCGCGGTCCATCGCCTTCCACACGGCCTTGCGGACCTGGTCCTTGGAGCGCATCAGCGAGCCCTCACCGGCCGGATACTATGGCCCGCCCATGGCGTCTGATCGAACGTCCCTGTCCCACACCGAGGACGAGCCCGCGGCTGAGGAGCTTGCCGCCGGCGTCGGCGCCTCGGGCCCGCACCTTCCCGAGCGGCGCCCGGCAGAGCGGATGCGCGACCTGCTCCCCGCGATCGAGCCCGAGCGCCAGCTGAGCGACTGGGGACGCTCCGAGCGGGTCGAGGGCTTCATGGACCAGACCCTGATCGAGTTTTACTACCGCTACTGGTTCCGGGCGGAGGTCGAAGGAATCGAGAACGTGCCGTCGGAAGGTGGGGCCCTCGTCGTCTCCAACCACGCGGGGGCGCTGCCGCCGGACGCGGCGATGATCGCCAAGGCGATCCGAGAGGAGCACCCGAATCCACGGCCACTCCATATCACGGTCGAGCACTTCTTCAAGAGCTATCCCGGCTTTTCGATGCTGATCCCCAAGATGGGGTGCGTCGCGGCCCACCCCGCCAACGTGCAACGGCTTTTGTACGACGAGGAACAGCTCGTGCTGGTCTTTCCCGAGGGGCGCAAGGGCACCGAGAAGCTCTACAAGGACCGCTACCGGCTGCGGCGCTTCGGCCGTGGCGGCTTCGTCGAGGCGGCGATGCGCGCCGAGGCCAAGATCGTGCCGACCTGCGTCGTCGGCGCGGAGGAGTCCCAGCCGGTGTTCGCCCAGCTGGACTTCATGAAGCGCATCACCGGGCTCCTTTACTTCCCCATCACCCCGACGTTCCCGTGGCTCGGGCCGTTCGGGATGCTGGGCTATCTGCCCGCGAAGTTCAAGCTGCGATTCCTCGAACCGATCGACACGGTCGAGCTCGGCGGGGGGGAGGCCGCCCAGGACAAGGCGCTCGTCCAGACCGTCGCCCAGGAGGTCCGCGCGCGGATCCAGGAGAACCTGCACGAGATGCTGGCCGCGCGCAAGTCGGTGTGGTTCGGATGAGGCTGCCCGACCAGGCCGAGCGCGATCCCGAGACCCGGCGTGTCCTGATCACGGGGCTGTCGACCTACTGGGGCGGGCGCCTGGCTCAGGCCCTGGAGGGCTTCGAGCAAATCGAGGCCATCATCGGCGTGGACAGCCGCGAGCCGCGGTGTGAGCTCGACCGCACCGAGTTCGTGAAGGTCTCGAACCAGCACTCCCTGATCCAGCGCATCGTGCGGGCCGCCCGGATCGACACCGTCATCGACACGCGCATGGTCGTGAACTCGCTGGGGATGCCACCGCGCACGGCGCACGAGAACAACGTGATCGGGACCATGAACATCCTGGCCGCCTGCACCGGCAAGGACTCGCCGGTGCGGAAGTTCGTCTTCAAGTCGAGCTCGCTCTACTACGGCTCGCACAGCGATGATCCGGCGTTCTTCACCGAGGAGATGCGCCGCCCGCGCCCGCCGTCGGCGGCGCTCGAGCGCGATATCACCGAGGCGGAGGCCGCGGTCGAGGACTTCGCCGCCCAGCGACCCGACGTGACGGTCACAACCCTGCGCTGCGCCAACGTGCTCGGCCCGGACGTCGAGACCGGCTTCACTCGGATGTTCGCCCTTCCCGCCGTGCCGATGGTGCTGGGCTTCGATCCGCGCGTCCAGTTCGTCCACAAGGACGACATCGTCCACGCGCTCGAGCACGCCGCCTTCCACCGGATCCCCGGCACCTACAACGTCGCAGCCGACGGGGTGCTCTCGCTCACCGAGGCGGTGGGCCTTTTGGGCAAGGTCCCGCTGCCCGTGCTCCCGCCGTGGGGCACGGGCCTGCTGGCCGCACCGCTCCGCCGGCTTGGCTTTCGCATCCCCGACGAGATGCTCGACCTGTTGCGATACGGCCGCGGGCTCGACAACCGCCTGCTCAAGGCGACCGGGTTTCGCTACGGCTACACCTCGCGTGAGGCCGTGATCAATCTGGGGGAGCACTTGCGGGTCCAGCCGGTCAAGCGCGGCGTCGAGCGTTCCTACACCTACGAGCGCGAGGTCGAGGAGTTCCTGCGCTGGAGCCGGCACGTCAAGGCCAAGCAGGGCGGCGGCGCCGACGAAGGCGTCGGGGCCGATCGCGAGCCCCTGGGCATCTAGCAAGCGAGGCTGCAAGCTGGCGCCCGGCGGCTTCTACAATCCCCCGGGTGTTCGACGCAGGTGAACCGAGCCCGCGAGGCGAACGTAGGGGGTAGCGAAAGCTTTTCAATGGGACGCAAAGGACTCATAGCCGTCATCGCGGTCGTGTTCCTGCTCATCGCGGGAGCCGTCGGCGTGTACGCGTACGACGCGTCGAAGAAGGACGAGATCGCCGAGGGCGTTCGGATCGCCGGCGTGGACGTCGCCGGCCTCTCCGAGGACGAGGCGCAAACACAGGTGCGCGCCGACGTGATCAAGCCGCTGGCCCAGCCGGTCACGGTGACGTTCGCGGGCAAGAAGTACGTCCTCACGCCCGAGAAGCTCGACATCACCGCCGACATCAACGAGATGGTTGACGAGGCCTTCGAGGTAAGCCGCGAGGGCGGGCTTCCGTCCCGGGTGTGGCGCTACGCGACCGGCGGCGAGGTCGACGAGACGATCGAGCCCACCGTCTCCTACGACGAGGACGCGATCTCGCAGTTCGTCGAGATCATCGCCCAGGACGTAGAGCGAAAGCCGGTGGACGCCTCGGTCGAGGCCGGCCCGGCCGCGCTCAGCGTCGTCAACGGCCAGGCCGGACGCACGCTGCGAGCCGACGAGCTCCGCGCCCAGGTCGAGAAGGCCGTCCAGACGCCCGGCAAGCGGATGCTCGCGGCGCAGGCGGACGAGGTCCAGCCCGAGGTGACGACCGAGGAGGTCGCGGCCCAGTACCCGACCTACCTGACGGTCGATCGCTCGTCGTTTCAGCTTCGCCTCTGGGAGAACCTGAAGCTCGCCGAGACCTACACGGTCGCCATCGGCGCGGTCGGGTTCGACACCCCGGTGGGCGTCTACAACATCCAGAACATGGCGGTCGATCCGGCGTGGAACGTGCCGGACTCCGATTGGGCGGGCGATCTCGCCGGCACGGTCGTCCCCGGCGGCGTGCCGGAGAACCCGCTGAAGGCCCGCTGGATGGGCATCTTCGACGGCGCCGGCATCCACGGCACCGACGACGTGGCCTCGCTCGGCACCGCCGCCTCGCACGGTTGCGTGCGGATGGCCGTGCCCGACGTGATCGAGCTCTACGACCGCGTCGGCGTCGGCACCCCGATCTACATCGGGTAGCTCGCCGCGGGCAGGCTTGCGCGTCCACGCGGCGAAGGATCTCCCATGCCCGACGAGGTCGAGATCGCGCCCGTCTGGGAGGCGGCGCTGATGCGCTTTCGCCGCGACCTCGAGACGCGCGGCGTCTCCGCGCACACCCTCCGCGCCTACTCGAACGACCTTGCGGAGCTGGCTGGCTGGGCGACGGGGCGCCGGTTGGAGCCCGCCAGCCTCGCCTACCGCGACCTGCGCTCCTACGCAGCCGCTCTCTCCGGCCGCCGGCTCGCCCGCGCCAGCGTGGCGCGCAAGCTCGCCACCGTCCGCAGCTTCCACGACCACCTCGTCCGCACCGGCGCTGCGGATCAGAACCCCGCCGACCTGCTCCCCAGCCCCAAGGCCGAGTCCAAGCTCCCGCGCGTCCTCGGGCCCGACGAACTGGCCGGCCTGCTCGACCGCATCCCCGTCACGACGCCCCTGGACATCCGCGACCGTGCGATCTTCGAGCTGACCTACTCGTGCGGCCTGCGTGCCGAGGAGGTCACCGGCCTCGACCTGGACGGCCCCGACTTCGAGGCCGAGACGCTGCGGGTCCACGGCAAGGGGCGGAAGACTCGCCTCGCCCCGATCGGCGAGCCCGCCCAGCGCGCTCTATGCCGTTACCTCGGGCGCGGCCGGCCGGCGCTCGATCCCCGGCCCGGGGAAACGGCGCTCTTCGTCTCGCGGCGCGGGCGGCGGCTGTCGACCTCCGACATTCGCCGCAGGCTCGAGAAATGGGTGCGCGAGGCCTCGGTCGCGGGACGGATCTCGCCGCACACGCTGCGTCACTCCTTCGCGACCCACCTGCTGGAGGGCGGGGCGGACCTTCGATCGATCCAGGAACTGCTCGGGCACGCCAGCATCTCGACGACCCAGATCTACACCCGGGTGGAGCCGGGCCGACTGCGCAGGGAGTACGCACGTAGCCATCCGCGGGCATAGTGCGCGGGTGCCAGCGGCGCGCAGGCACTAACGTTCTGAGTTCGGAGGCTGAGGCATGGAGACCAACGTCAAGGCGGTGGAGCTGCGAGAGCTGTGGCTTCTCTACAAGCAGGATGAGGACGAGACCGCGCGAGAGCGCCTCGTCGTCGCATACTCGCCCTTGGTCAAGTTCATCGCCGGCCGGATGGCTTCGGGCCTGCCGGCGCACGTCGAGGAGTCGGACCTCATCTCCTACGGCCTGCTGGGTCTGATCGGCGCGATTGAGCGCTTCGAGCCCGCCCGCGAGATCAAGTTCGAGACCTTCGCGGTCGCTCGTATCAAGGGCGCGATTATCGACGAGCTGCGCTCGCTGGACTGGGTCCCACGCTCGATCCGCGCCCGTGCGCGGGAGGTCGAGCGCGCTCATGCAGCGCTCGAGGGGAGGCTCCAGCGCGCGCCGACCGACGAGGAGATGGCCACGCGCCTTGAGATGACCGTTGAGGAGTTCAACGACGCGCTGCTCGAGATCGCGAACTCGTCGGTGCTGGCCCTCGACGACCTCTGGACGTTCGCGGACCCGCAGGGCGGCGGCGGGCAGATCTCGATGCTGGACACGATCCAGGACCCGAGCGCGATCGACCCCGAGGCGGAGGCGCACACCTCCGAGCTGAAGGACCGCCTCGCGGACGCGATCGAATCGCTGCCCGAGCGCGAACGCCTCGTGATCGCCCTCTACTACTACGAAAATCTCACGCTGCGGGAGATCGGAGAGATCCTCGGCGTCACCGAGTCCCGGGTCTCCCAGCTCCACACCAAGTCCGTGCTGGGGCTGCGTTCGCGCTTCGGCCCCCCGCCGTCATCTGAATAGACTGAGCGGCATGCCGCACAAGGCGCCCGACAAGATTCGCAACGTCGCGTTGATCGGGCACAGGGGGAGCGGCAAGACCAGCGTCTGCGAGTCGCTTCTCTTCGAGGCCGGCATCGTCAATCGCCTCGGCCGGACGACCGACGGCACCACGGTCACCGACTTCGAGCCCGACGAGCACGAGCGCGAGATGTCGATCGACGCCACCGTCGCCTCCTTCTCCTACCACGACCGCAAGATCAACTTGATCGACACCCCGGGCGATCCCTCGTTCGTCGCCGACACCCTCGGCGCCCTGCGGGTGGTGGACGCGGCGGTCGTGGTCGTCAACGCCGTCATGGGCGTCGAGGTCCACACCGATCGCCTCTGGAAGCGCGCGGACGAGGAGGGGCTCGCGCGGCTCGTGTACGTGAACATGCTCGACCGCGAGCGAGCCGATTTCTTCCGGGCTCTCGACTCCCTCAAGGAGGCGTTCGGACCGCACGTGGTGGCGACCGAGATCCCGATCGGCTCCGAGCACGAGACGCGTGGCGTGATTGACCTGATCGACATGAAGGCCTTCCTCTGCGAGGGCGAGGGGCGCGGTAATGCGACCGAGGCCGAGATCCCCCCCGAGCTCGAGGCCCAGGCCGAGGAGTATCGGGAGAAGCTGATGGACGAGGTCGCCGAGAACTCCGATGAGCTGATGGAGCGCTACCTCGAGGGCGAGGAGATCTCCCACGACGAGCTCGTTACGACGCTGAAGAAGGGCGTCACCGAGGGGCACCTGTTCCCGGTCACGTGCGGGGTCGCGACCAAGAACCTCGGGACCGGCCGCCTGCTGGAGGCGATCATCGAGGACCTGCCCTCACCCGCGATGCGCGGTCCCGCGACGGTGCTCGACGCCGAGGGCGAGGAGGTCGAGATCGCCCCCGACCCCGACGGAGAGCTCGTCGCCTACGTGTTCAAGACCACCGCCGACCCCTACACGGGGCGCATCAACCTCCTCCGGGTGTGCTCGGGCGTGCTGCGCTCCGACTCGCAGGTTCTGAACGCGACCCGCTCGGAGAAGGAGCGGATTGGCCAGCTCGCCATCGTGCACGGCAAGGAGCACGACAACGCCGACGTGCTCGGCGCCGGCGACATCGGCGCGGTCGCGAAGCTACGCGAGACGCGCGCCGGGGACGTGCTCACCGACGCGAAGGGCCGCAAGCTGCGTCTGCCCACCCTCGATCTGCCGGCGCCGGTGATGGCCTTCGCCTACGAGCCGAAGACGAAGGGCGACGAGGACAAGGCCGCCGCGGCGATCCGGCGCCTGGAGGAGGAGGATCCCACCCTCGACGTCCACCGCGACCCGCAGACGGGCGAACAGATCATCGCCGGCCTCACCCAGGTCCACGTCGAGGTGATCGTCGACCGCATGAAGCGTCGCTTCGGGGCCGAGATCGAGCTGCACCCCCCGCAGGTCCCGTACCTGGAGACGATCCGCAAGCCGGCGAAGGCGCACGGGCGCTACAAGAAGCAGACCGGTGGGCGCGGCCAGTTCGGCGACTGCCACATCGAGATCGAGCCCGGCGAACCGGGCTCGGGGCTCGACTTCGTGAACGCGATCAAGGGTGGCGTGGTTCCGGGGAGCTTTATCCCGGCCGTACAGAAGGGCGTCGAGGAGGCGATGGCCAACGGCGTCGTGGCCGGCTATCCCCTGAAGGATGTGCGAGTGCGCCTGCACGATGGGCAATATCACGCCGTCGACTCCTCGGAGATGGCCTTCAAGATCGCCGGTTCCATGGCGTTCAAGCAGGCGGCGGCGGAGGCCAACCCGTGCCTGCTGGAGCCGATCGTGAAGCTCACGATCTCCGTTCCTGAGGACGCGGTGGGCGACGTGATCGGCGACCTGAACTCCCGGCGCGGTCATCCTTCCGGGATGGAGCCGAAGGGCGGCCTGACCGAGATCCAGGCGGAGGTCCCCATGGCCGAGGTGCTCGACTACGCGCCCGACCTGCGCGCGATCACCGGCGGCCGGGGCGACTACACGATGGAGTTCGACCGCTATCAGGAGCTCCCGGCACATCTCGCCGAGAAGGTCATCGCCGCCGCCCAGACGGGCGACGCGACGCCGGCGAACGCCTGACCCCTCGCCGAGGGGACGCTGCGATGACGGGACGGCTCGTGATCAACGTAGACGGTGGCGCGAGGGGCAATCCCGGGCCCGCGGCGATCGGCGTCGTCGTGCGCACGCCTGAGGGAGAGGTAGTGGATCGGCTCGGCGAGCTGATCGGGGTCGCGACCAACAACGTCGCGGAGTACCGGGCCCTCCTTCGCGGTATCGCCCGGGGGATCGAGCTGGGTGGCACGGAGCTCGAGCTGATTGGCGACTCGGAGCTGGTCGTGAGGCAGGTCCGCGGCGAGTACAAGGTGAAGGAGCCGAACCTGCGCCTCCTGCGCGCGGAGGTCGTGGCGGCGCTGCGCCACGTCCCGAGCTGGTCGATTTGCAACGTCCCGCGCGAGCAGAACGCGGATGCCGATGGTCTCGTCAACCAGGCGCTCGACGCGGCCTGAGCTCGGCGGGCCAGGCGCCTACGATGCCCGGCTGGCGCGGCTGTAGGAGGGCCCGTGAGCGCCCTACTCCGACAGCCCGGCGGCTTCGAGGGCCTCGGCGTGTTTGCTGTAGTTCACGCTCTCGATCAGCCTGCCGTTCTGCAGCCTCCATACGGCGGAGAAGTGCATCTCCACGAGCGCACCGCTGCTCTTGCCGCGGCCTGCGCCGTCGGTCACCACGACGACCGAGTCACCTGCATCGATCAGCTCTCCCACGTCGAAGTGGAGGCCGTCGAACGCGTCAGTCACCTGATTGACCCAGCCTCGAAACGCCTCGTGGCCGACGTATACACCCGACCCCGGCAGCTCGGGCAGGTCTCGGAACTCGAAGCCCTTGTCGCAGAGCTCGAGCACTCCCTCGACGTCGCCCTCGTTAAAACACTCGTAGGCCCGCCGGACGATCTCTACGTTCTCCTGCGACATCGCCCGCGCAGTATCGCCGAGAGGGCGCGCGATGCCGACTGACCTCCGCGAAGACGTTGGCAAGTTTGCCGGGCGCGTTCCACGGCGGTGGCCCTGGCGGCATCAGATCGAGGCGAGAGGCTCGCGAAGCTCGGGATCGAGCCGATCAGCTAATCGACATTGCCGAACAGATCGGCCACTCGGATCCGAGGTTCACGATGATGGTCTACGCGAACGGGATCGCGCGGGAGGCTCGAGCGTGGGTGCTGGGTAAACTCGTGGCCGCGCGGCTGTAGCTCAGTTGGCTAGAGCGTCTGCTTGCCATGCAGAAGGTCGTGGGTTCGAATCCCATCAGCCGCTTGCGTTGAGCGTCCCCGCCAGATCGCGTCAGATCGCGACGGGGGCGCTCTTGTCGTAGTTGGGGAGCCGTTTTCGCCCCGTCACGCCGTTTCCCCCTCGCCAGCCCGTTTGACCCGTTTTCGGACGGGACTGGTAGCAATCTGGTAGCAGAGGGGGTGGTAACCGGGGCCGGAACTGGTAGCAGGTGACGCACCGGGGGTCGGTCCATGCCCCTTTGAAGCGTCGAATAGAGAAGTCGGTGCCGTTTCTGCCCGGATGCAGGGGTTTCCCTGCCGTACCTGTGCGTGGCATCCCGTCGGGTCGTGAGCTCTCCAGCAGTACGATCTTCGTAGATGAGCGCCCCCGTGCCAGAGGAGGCAATCCGGAAGGCCCTGCCGGACGCGACCGAGATTGAACCCCTGGATGGAGGGGGTCAGGGCTTCGTGTGGCGGGTCGTGGTGGCTGGGCGGGAGGAGGCGCTGAAGCTCCTGGATCCCGCTAAATCCGATCGCGCAGACCGCGAGGTCGCCGCGCTGCAGGCGATCTCCTCGCCGTACGTCATGCGGTTCTACGGCACGCTGGAGATCGAGCACGACGGCCAGCGGTGTCAGGCGATCCGTGGCGAGTTCATTTCCGGCGGGACCGTGCACAGCAAGCTGGCGGCGGATGAGCGGCCCGATGCGGAGGGCGCGCTGGCCTTCGTTCAGGGCTTGGTTCGAGGTCTCGGCGAGATCCACGCAACGGAGCGCGGTCACCGCGACATCAAGCCGCAGAACATCGCCGTCCGCGACGGCCGCTGGGAAGCCCCCGTGATCCTCGATCTCGGACTGGCACGAGACCTGTTGGCGACATCGATCACGGCGTACCCGGGGCAACTGGGTACGGCGGTGTTCATGGCGCCGGAGCAGCTCCGAGGTGAACGGGCGCCGCGCCGGTCGGACATCTTCGCCGCAGGGGTCGTGCTATTCGTGCTCAGCGTCGGCCGGCATCCCTTCATGGAGGACGGTGAGACCTTGTCGGTGGACGAGCTCTTGGCTCGCCAAGAGGCGGCCGAGTGGCCGATATGGGACGGAGTGGACGACCGCGTTCGCCGTGTGATGGAGCCGATGCTCGCCTTCGAGGCGAACGCCAGACCGCGCGCCGGATCCGTGTTGAACCTCATCGAGGAGCCGGCCTGATGGCTCTGCCCAGCGCGCCGGTGTTGCTCCTGCACCAGTCCTACCAGCAATGGGATGCTCTGGCACCCGTAGGCGCAGCCTGCTCTGGGACTCTTCGCGTGCCCGGACTCCTGGCTTCATACGAGAACGTGCATGAGCGCGGGGTCCGAGATCTCGCTGCCGCCCGAACCCCGCTCGCGCCCTTCCTCGCTGATCCGGGAGCGATCCGCTACGGTCGCGCCACGATCGGCACCGTTCCCGCGGCGTCCTGGATCCGCCGTTCGGCGCCGTCGAATCGCGCGCAGTGGGACGCGACCGTCGACGAGGCTCTGGACGCCCAGCGGCAGCTCCAACCGGGCGGAGTGATCATCCCCACGGTTGATCTGACGGCGGGCGCTTATCCAAACGGGATGCAACGGGCGGTCGATGCGGCGCGGCGCGCTGCCCAGCGCCTTCAGCGGACCGACCCGGAAGCGTTGGTGCGCGTCATCGTCCGCCAGGAGTGGGTTGACGACGGGACGATGCGCCGCGTACTACTCGACCAGCTGACCGACCTACCAGACGACCTCGGGATCGCACTTCAGATCCGCTGGGCGCGACGCAGCCTGCTCGCCGACGCGAACACGCTGAACTCCCTGAAAGGAACCGTCCGACCGCTCGCCGCCGATGGGCGCCGCGTCTTGCTCGTGCAGAGCGGGCTTCTCGGGTGGCTCTCACTGGCCTGGGGCGTCTGGGGGTTCACGGCCGGACTCTCGGCGGCCTCCTGGCACGACACCACCGAGCAGGTCCGCCGACGGGCGGGCCAGCCCTCCGTGCCACGCGTTCCACGCTACTTCGCGGCGCCCCTTCTCACGCTCCTAACACGGCAGGATCTTGGCCGCGTTGGCGCACATGCCGGCACATGCGGGTGCACGTTCTGCACTCAATTGAACCCGACCGGGGGCGGCGCATGGGATCACCGCTGGGCGGGCCAGCATGGCCTGTACGCGCTTGCGGAGTTGACGGATGCCGTACGTGGATCGCAGTCGGGCCGTCCTGCTCGGATACAGGCTGTGATCCAGGCCGCTCAGCAGCGCTGGTCCGCTACCGGGCAGCGGGAGCCAGGGCACCTGCAGGCCTGGATCGACGCGCTCTAACAGGGCGCGAACCGAGGCATTGCCCGGCGGCGAGGGCGCGGGCAGCAACCTGCTCCCCGGCCCAGATACTGGACCAGTCGCGCGTCCCGCGGACTCCGCGCGCGCGCGATTCCGTCTTGACGGTGCCGTCCGGAGCAAGGACGGCGATCCCGATTCCACGCGCGCGGGCTTGTGCAGCCGCCGCAGGCGATGGAGCTCGCGCCAGCACCACCCAAGCGGCGTCCGCCCAACGCAGGTAGGCGTCCGCTTGTTGAAGTGCGCGTCGATAGTCACGCAGCTTGAGCTCCACGGCGACGATGCGCTTCGTCGCAGGGCGCCAATCTGGATGCGCTCGCCACGTGTCCTCGGTCTTGAGCAGGGCGCCGGCGTCTGCGGCGACGTGCACGGCGCGTCGGATGCCCGACCGCGTCACCCGCAGCGTCTCCGCCAATTCGCCAACCGTTAGTCCCCTACGTCTCGAGCAGAGAATCGTCAGCAGTGCCAAGCGGTCAACGACCGGTCGGATGCTTGCAGCGGTCCGCTTTGCGAGAGCCCCTTGATCGAAGCGAACCGCGGCGAGGTCCGCGATCGCATCGTGACCGACAACCTCAGTCGCGACGAAGTCGAGAGGCGCTCGCGAGCCCCACCATGAGAGCGCGGCGTCGATGGCCGGCGTCGTCATCTGCGCCTCGCTCTGGAACGCACCATGCATCGCGTCCTCGGACAGGCCTTGACTTGGGTTACTCGAGTCGCGCGTCACGGCGTGTCCTTCGATCTTCTGGCGCCGAGATCCTGTGTTCACCGCGACTGTGCACCGTATCGCCCAACCCTAGGGCCGGCACGGCCTGCTTCGTCCTGCGGATCGGGCACGCGAGCATGAGACCGGGAACGGGTCCGCATTCGGCGCCGTTAGCGTTGTTCACGCATTGACGGGAAAGGCGCGTAAGGAACGGAGCCGCTGGCAGTTTGCTTCTGGCGTTCGGCCAGTTGCGTCTTGAGCTCCAGGGGGTCCGTCGCGATCGACGCCGGCCACCCGTAGGCGCGCAGGACCGCGGCGTCGAGATCGCCATGAAGCGCGGCGATGTCCTGCCACGCCCCATCGTCGACCTGGTTGTAGAGCTCGGTGAGGCCAATCGCGCTCTCGAGGCAGATCGCTTGGCGGCGCTGGATCAAGCCCTTGCTGATGTTGCCGATCTCCTCCCGCATCCCGTGCTCCGGCTGCGGCCAGGGGAACGTTTCGAAGCAGGAAGTTGGCGTGTAGCGGAGATCGATCCGCAGCGTTGAGGACTCGGAGCGAGCCCACGCCCCGTGGACGGAGGACGTGAGCACGCCCATCACGTAGTCGTCCTCGAAGGTGAAGACATTCGTGAGGTTGCTGGGGCAGACGGAAGAGTCGCACCAGACGAACAGGAATCGTTTCCCCTGTGCGTTGCCGGCAATGAAGCGCGAGAGGGGCGCGAGCTTGGCGCGCAGCCCCGGCCGCGGCTCAGCGAAGCGCCACCAGTACTCCCGGTACGCCTTGCGGCGGTTCTTGTCGCGCTCTGGCTTCACGCGGTCTCGCACGAGACGAAGCGCCTCCGGGTAGCGCATTGCCTCCTCAAGCGAGCGCATGGCGAAGTCGATGATCCAGCGGCGCGGCCGTTGCTGCGGATCCTCGGTGATGTCGTCTCCGACGAGATACGGGCGGACGACCTCGGGGTAGTCGGCCTCCGGCCGCGCCCTGAGTTCGTCCGCCTCATCGACGGTCAGATAGAAGCTGCCCGCCGGGATCGGCCCCTGAAACGCAAGCCCGGCGTTCGCGGCGAGGGGCTCGTACTCCTCGACGGGCAAGAGCGACTCTCGCAGCCGGGTGTTGATGCCCTCGACCGGGACGCCATCGAGCTCGAAGTGCTCCGGCACCGATGCGGGCTCGTGGACCCAGTTGACGATGCTGACGTTGACGACGGCTTCGCCGGGCCACTTCTGTCGCGACACGGCGTCGGTGATGACGCCGCCCTTCTCGATGACGTAGTTGAGGCTCGCCCCCCGGGCTCGGTTCTGGCTGATCGAGTTCGTGCCGACGAGGCCGGCCCGGTCCCCGGGGCGCATCTGATCGGCGGCACGCCGGAACCAGTAGACGCAGAGATCCTTGAGCCCCGCCCCGAAGTGACTCCCGAGCCACTCGACGTAGTCCTCGTCAAGCACGCCGCGGAGATTCTGCGAGCCGTGATAGGGCGGGTTGCCGATGATCGCATCGGCGGCCGGCCACTCGACCTGCAGTGCGTCGGCTCGGCGGATTCCCGAAAGGTTTGCGAGGGGCAGTGTCCGCTCGGAAAGGTCGAGCTCCTCTACGGCCAGCCGATGGCCCATCCAGAGCGTGACCCGTGCGAGGTCGACGCCGAACTGCTCGATTTCGATGCCACGCATGTTTTGCAGAGGGAAGAACGCTGTGAGCCCGGTCTGGTCGGAGCGGCCCTCGGCTTTCGCGAGCGCCTCGACCTTGCGTGCAAGGGCGGACTCGATTCTGCGCAGCTCGCGGTAGGCGACGTAGAGGAAGTTGCCCGATCCGCAGGCGGGATCCAGGACGAGGTAGTTGAGGAGGTCGGCCTGCGCGCGCTGAGCGTCTTTAAACGTGGCGAGGCTCTCGATCCGTTCGGTCCACGGCCCCACGATGGTGGGCAAGACGATCTTCTGAATCTCGGCCTCATGCGTGTAGTGGGCACCGAGCTGCCATTGCTTCTCCCGGCCGAAGACGCCCTGCAGAAGCGAGCCGAAGATCGAGGGCTGGACCTGTCGCCAGTTGGAGCTGGCGGATTCGCGGAGGAGCGCCAGCTCTTCCGGCGTGAGGTCGATTCGAGACGGCGTCGCAAATAGTGAGCCGTTCGCGAATGGAACGTTCGCGTAGAGACCGTGTTGGGGTCGTTTCGGGGCCGGGTCGTTCAGATGCTCGAACAGGCGGCCGAGATCGTCGGCGCTCGACCGGCGGGGATTCGCGATCAGGTCCTCGACGATGCGGGTGAACCCCGCGGCTGGGATCTGGCCGAGATCCTCGGCGAACATGCACCAGACCGCCTGAAGGATGAAGCGCCGTCGCTCGTCTGGCTCGCCTTCGGCGCGGTTGTCGATCTCCAGAAACAGCTCCGCAAGCTTCGCGACGGCCTCGATGGTGACGGCCTCTTGGCGCGCAGCGAACACCGGCTCGTCTCCGGCCAGGAAGAGGAGCGCCGTGTAGCGGTCGGGCAGCTCTTCAAGGTCAAACGTGACGCGCGGCGCGTCCGGGTAGCGTCCGGGCTCCCAGATCTCGAAGCGTGTGAAGGCGCAAAGAACTACGTACGCGGGGGTTGGCACATTTCGGTCCGGATCGGCGGCGGTGCGCCAGTATGCGAGCGCCTGCGGGCGATGACTTGCCAGCCGCTTGGCCTCGCTCGCCGACTTCATCTCGATGATGCAGACGCGCTCCCAAATCAGGTCGACGAAGCCGCCGGCCTGGAAGTGCTCGAACTTGGCCACGTCGGAGAGCCGCTGCCCGAAGCACTCAAAGAGTTCCGTGAGGAAGGTCTGCGCTTCGCTCCGCTCGTTGCCCTCCCGAACGCTCCATCGAGCGACGAAGCGCGTCAGGTTCGCTCTGATCTCCTCGCCGGTCGGGGGCACCGGGCTGGAGTCTCTAGGAAGCGAGTCGCTCTTCGCCGTCGTTGGCGGAGAGTTGCTCCTGGCTATGCCCGGGAGCGCGGAAGTAGACGGACTTCATCAGCCTCTTGTGATCCGCGCGGATTGAGCTGGCCGCGGTTTCGAGTGCAGCCGTGAGGTGAGCCGCCGCGCCATCCTTCTTCAGGGCGGCGGCGATATCGCCGAGCTTGCGCGCCGCGTCGTCCGCGTAGAGCAGCGCGCGCTCTACCTGCCGGAAGTGCTCTTCCTCGCGTAGTTGGGCTGCCTGATCCATATCCACCACTCTAGGCATGCGATCGGATGCGGTGGCGCGCAAAGCCGCAATTTTGGGGAACGAATCTGCGCCGATTCTCACCCACGTCCGCCTCGGCGGGCCCCGAGGGTACGGATACCCCACTGGACGCGGACTCCGTAGGCAGATCGCTGTCTGGGGCAGCCAAAGGGCGCTCCGCCGCCGCCGCCGACCCCGCCCCCTCGACGAGCAAGGTGCCGGGGTCGGCGCGGCTCCGCTGGCGGCAGAAAGTCCGGACTAAATGGGGACATTTTCGGGTCTGGCGCGACTAGGTACTGAGGCCCGTGATCCGAACAGGCGACATACAAAACGCGGCGGACTGCGCCTAAGAGGTAGAGCGATGAGCGAGATGCCTCCATACAAAACGCGGTCGGCTCCGACTTGGAAGTAGGGGGTCGATGCGAAAGACGGCCACATCAGGAGTACTGACGGCGAGGGATCTCGAGATCTCCGTCTGGCTTGGCCGGTTGCCTGGGGCGAGCATCGAGCAGATCCGTCGTCGGTTCGAGCTCGGGCGGACGCAGGGCTATCGCCGGCTGCAGGTGCTCATCTCGTTCGGGCTCGTGCGGCGGCTGCACCTGCTCGCCGAGCGGCCGGCGCTCTACACGGTCAACGGCCGGTCGCTGCGTCCCGGCAGCTACGAGCACGCACTCGCGCTGGCCGAGCTGATCGTGGCCCGAGAAGGTGAGAACGCCGTGATCGCGACCGACCAGGAGCTGCGCCGGCAACGCGGTGGGCGAAGCGCTCTCAATGGTCTGTTCGGGCCGGGCGAGCTGGACGTGATCGGCCGTTGCGATCGGATTCCCGATGCGGTTGAGTCGCTCACGGGCGGCGGGCTGGTCGCTTACGAGATCGAGCTCAGTTCGAAGGGTCGGACGCGGCGTGAGTCCGTCCTGTCCGCCTACGCGACGTCCGGCTATCGGCAAGTGCGGTGGGTCGTTCCAAACGCAGTTCTCGCACGGTTGATCGGTGAGGAGGTCGAGCGGGTGGGCCTGGACGGGTTCATGGAGGTGGAGCGTGGGCTCGACGTCGGCGCCTGATCGGAAGCGGGACGAGCAGAACGCGATCGCCGCTGCGTTCGCGGTCCTGATCGCAATCGGTTTCTTCTTTCCGCAACTGCTCTTCGGCGGGCTGCTGGGAGCCGGGCTGGGTGGGATCGCGCCGCCGCGGATCGACGATCCGGCGAGACGGCGCGCCGTTCGCGGGATGGCGCCGTGGTCGATCGCTACCGGCCTGACGATCGGAGGGCTCCTGTTCGCCCTGCGGGCGCCGTTGGCCCTGGAGGCGGAAGGCCGGCGATTCCATCGGGCGTGGAAGTCCGACGGCATCGACGCGGGTGCGCTAATCGAGTACCCGTGGGGGTGGCTGCCAGAGAGCGCGGCGATCGCGCTGGTCGTTGCCGGCATCTTCTTGCTCTGGAGGACGCGGTGATGAGAGGGGCCGAGGGCATGGCGAGCGCGCTGGCATTCGTCGCCCTGATCGTTGGCGTGGCCGCGACTGCCAGATGGCGAGTGGGGAGGAGGTCTCGCACGAAGCGCGATCCCGGTCGCAGCGTTCGGATTGGGACTACACGCGGTCGGCGCGGACATCCGGTAGAGCTCGGGCTCGACGAGCTTCAGCAAGGCGTCCTGGTCGGCGGCTCACCCGGCGCCGGCAAGACGAGGCTTCTCGCAGCGCTGGCGGCGCGGTTGCCGGAGGGAGTCGGTTGCGCGTTCGTCGATCTGAAGGGGGACCGCTCGCTCGCGGGCAAGCTCGGGATCGGATCGGATCGCGTGTTCGGGCTCGGCGACCGCTGCGCGGCAAGCTGGAACCCGCTCGACGCCGGCAACCCGGCGAGCTGGCGAGACATTCTCCTGGCGGCTGAGGAGTGGACCGAGCCGCACTACCGGCGCGCCGCGGCTCGGTTCGTCGGCGCGCTGCTGGCGGCGTTGGCGCAGGTGCGCCCGACGGTCGAGCTCGACGAGGTGATTCGGTTCCTGGAGCAACCCAAGCGGGCCGTCGGCCTGCTTCGCGAGGTGGACGGTCGCGAACGGGACGTGCTGGCGAGTGCGATCGCCGCGATTGAGTCGGAGGCGTCGCTGCGCTCAGGCGTGCTCGGCCTCGGCAACCGACTGGCGCTGCTCTGCGACTCACCGGCGAGTGGCGGGCGGCTCGGGGCGGCCGGCGGGATCGACCTGCGGCGGGCCCTGCGCGGTGAGCGCGTCCTCTTTAGCCTGCCGGCCGCCGAGTTCCCGGACGAGGCGCCGGCGATCGCGGCCTCTGCCATCCAGTCGCTTGGGGCCGCAGGGCAGCGCGCCGCATTGGGCGACGAAACCCTGCGCGCCGTGCTCGTGGTCGACGAGGCTCCGCGACTCGGCGGTCAGCAGCTTCGGGAGGCGGTGGCGATCGGTCGCGGCGCCGGCATCGGCACCGTGGTCGCGGTCCAGGACTTCGCCGACCTCGACTACGTCGCCGATGGCACCCGCGAAGCGGTCGAGACGGGCGCCAACACCTGGATCGTGATGCGCCAGGTCGCGAGCGCCGAGGCGATCGCGAACGCGCTCGGCTCGCGCAAGGTGAAGAAGGAGACGATCCAAAGAGACGCCCACCGGCTCTTCTTCACCGACACGGGCATGCGGTCGGTGCGGGAGGTCGACGAGTACGTCGTCTCGCCGAACGTGATCCGCGGGCTCGGGCGCGGGGAGGCGGTCGTGTGGAGGCGGCTGCGGGGGAGGGTCGATCGGATCAGCGTTGAGCCGGCTGACGCTTCGGAACGGCCGGAATGAGCGCGGCGCGGCATATCGATTCCGAGTCCTGGCTGACGAAGCGTGAGCTGGCGCTCAAGCTGCGCTGCTCTCCCAGGACGATCGAGCGGCTGCACCTGCCGGCGATGCGGGTCGGCGGCCAGAACCGCTACCGGCTCAGCGAGGTGGAGGCGTACCTCATGCGCCGGAGCCGTCCTGCCCGGTTGATTCGATTTCCATCGACGGAGAGGGATTCAGCAGCATGAGCGTGTTCAAGAGAAGCGGCAGTTGGGTGGCGAAGTTTCAGCTGCGCGGCGACCAGCACTGGGTCCCGGGCGGTCCCTGGGAGACCAAGAGCGCCGCCCGCGAAGCGGAGCGGCGCTACCGCGAGCGGCTTCAGAGCGGAAGGACTCAGGAGACGTGCGCGAGTTTCGCGGCGCGCTGGTCGCGCGAGTGGCCACGGCCAGCGGCGTCGACCAGGCGGCACTACGCGTACGGGATCGGGCGATTCGTCCAGGACTTCGGCCCGACCCAACTCGAAGACGTCGAGCGGCTCTCCGCCAGGACGTGGGCGCTCAGTGTGCCCCGAAACATCTCGCGGATCGTCGGGATCATGTACGAGGACGCCAGGAACGTCGGGCTGGTCGAGCACAACCCGTTCTCGAACCTGCGGCTGCCGGCGAGCGAGCGGACGCAGGAGATCCATCCGCCGACACTCGACGAGTACCGGCATCTGCTCGACGCCTGCACGGTGCTCGGCGGCTATGGCAAGGAATTCCGGGCGATGATCCAGTTCTCGGCCTGGACGGGCGTCCGCGCCGGAGAACTGCACGCGCTGCGGTGGGATGACATCGGCGGGGAGACCGTCCGGATCCGCGGCGCGCGGAAGCGCGACGGCGACATTGGCAGGCCGAAGAACGGCAAGGAGCGCGAAATCGCCTTCCTGCCGCCGGCCCGTGTCTTGGACGACGTCGACCGACGGTCAGACGGCTTCGTCTTCCACTCTCCGCGGGGCAATCCGCTCGTCCAGGGCTCGCACCACTACGCGTGGCGGACGGTGCGCGCGGCATCGCAGCTCCCGATGGAGCGCAAGGCCGCCGGGCTCCCGAACATGCGCTGGCACGACCTCCGCCACTTCTGCGCGACCCAGCTGCTCGAACTCGGTCTCGACCACTTCGCGGTCTCGGTGCAGCTGGGACATGAGGACGGCGGAGCGTTGGTGATGGCGCGCTACGGGCACCCGTCGAAGGACGCGGCGCGGGAGCGGCTACTCGGCGCTTTCGCATTACCCTCCCCGGCACGCCGCGGCCGCGACGCCTTGGTGGAGAGCAGGTAGCCCGCTCGCCGGCGCAGCGTTTACGCCGCTGGGCTGTTCGGCAGCGATCCGATCGGCATGAGATCGAAATTGACACGCTTCAGCTCTGCGCCGTCGATCGTGCCGTGAAAGGAGTACCGACCTTCCTTCTCGAACTGAAGCCCCGGGTTCAACGTGAGCGTCAGGACGGTTCGCTGGGGGGTGCCCGGCGTGAGTCCCGGGGGCCTGCCGACCTCAAAGTCGACGGTAAAGACATCCTGCTCAGGCGTAAGCGCGACTCGGTTGCCGTCCGCATCGGTGAGCTCGAGGACGAACTTGAATCGCCGGTTCGTGAGGTTCCATGGGACGAGGATGCTGATGGCAACGGAGATGGGGATTGGCAACGGCCCGGGTAGCTGCGGCATGAAGATGCGGTCCCAGCCCCCACCCATGACGTAGAGCTTCCCGTTGAGGGCTTCCGCCTTGTCAGCGAGGAACATGAAGTCGATCTGGAGTTCGTTCGGGTCTTCCATCCGTGGTGCTTCCTTTGCTTTGGCTTGTGCTACGTTGTGTGACAAGTATGACATATCCTAAGGACGCAGCAAGTGCCCGACATCTACTTCCTCGATTTCGACGACCACAACGAGGCCAAGCTCGCCCGGCATGGGCTAGTCCCTGAGGAGATCTTGCAGCTGCTCAGCGAGCGTCACATCACACGGCAGAATCCGAAGGGTCCGGCCGCACGCATCCAGCTGATTGGCCAAACGCATGGCGGCCGGGTGCTGACTGTGCTGCTCGATCCGACCGACGATCCGAGTGTCTGGCGGCCGGTGACGGGCTGGGATGCAGAAGCGGAGGAGACTAAGCTGTTCGATCGCTACGGTCGATAGGGGAGAAGGAGATCAATGAGCATGGAACACGATCACGACGAGGTTCAGGTCCACGAGGGCCGTCCCGCTGGCACGGTGTTGTCGGTACGCCTCGGCCCTGATGATGCCAAGCTCCTCATGGAGCTCCGAGCGCGTCATGGCGGCACCCTTTCCGACATCGTCCGCCAAGGCCTACGCGCCCTTGCCGAGCGGTCATCTAGTGGCGGCGCTGCCTACACGGCGCCGGTCGCCACTGAGACGGCGCCGGGCGAGTTCAACTTCACGGGCTCACTCGTCGGCTCCGGGCATTAGACGACGCGGCTCGCTGCGCTCAACCTCGTCGAGGGGCGACAGGGACGACCTTCGACGGTCTGACGCGTTCACCCGCACACTGGCGGATCGCTTGCCTCAGACCACGTCCGTTTGAGGTCGAGGTCGGTTAGCCAGACAGCGAGGGGTGCGCTCCGACCGACCGTCCCGCTCGACGTGACAGAGGCCGGCAGTCACCGTAGCGCTCACAGGCTCAGGACCCGACGTTCTCAAGTTCGAGGTCTTCGAGTTCGAGTTCGTCATCACTCGGCGACGTTCCGGCTTTGACGTCCGCCGCCACCTCGTCGGGCTCGTCAGCTTCGGGCGTATCGGGCGAAACCGCCGTGATCCCGCAAACACGGCGAATCTCTTCGATCATGGCCGCCTGGCGGCCGTGGGCGAACCGCTCGTACAAATCCGCGAGTTCGTCATCCGGGACGTCCTCGAGCGCGGCCTCCACCATGGGCAGCGTGCTCTCATCGATGAAGTGCGGATCCAGCAGGTCAGCTCGGGCGCCGGACGGGAAGATGTCATCGTCGCCAAGGTAGTCGGCGGGGGCCTTGTCCTTGATCTTGCCGTTCGTTTCGTCGGAGATCAGGGTGCGGTTCGCAACCGTGTTCACGTCCACTCGCTTCGTGATCTCGTGGCGCTTCAGGTAGGCCTTCGGGAAGATGTGGTGGTCCTGCAGCTCTTGTAGACGAATGTCCTCTCCGCGGCGCCAGTCGCGCGCGGCGCGAAGGGCGAGCAGACAGAAGACTCCGCTGTATCGGGCGCTGGCGTAGCTCGCGGAGTCTCGGATGCGGAACCCAGGGGCTCCGATCAAGTCCGCGGCCTCGCGGAAGACCTCCGGCTCAGGGCCATCCTCAAGCCAATGGCGCGTCATCTCGAGGTAGTCCTTCCGCGACTTACTCTCGACGGCGCTGGAGTAGCGCTCCATGAACACGTTGCACCAGTACCAGCGCCGCAGATCGGCCCGCTCCTGCTCTCCCAGCCGGCGCTCATCAATTTCGGCTCGGAGAGCCGCCAGGATTGGAATCAGGCCGAACCCGGGGAGCCACTTCTCGTTGAAGACCCCGAACCCGTCCGCCCCGACGAGGGTTATCAGCTCCAACGCTCGCTCCATGGCCGCGGCGGCCCGCCGCCAGTCGTCGTCGAAACTCTCCGGGGACAGATCGATCAGGATGCGCGGCTTCGGATCGAGCCCGCGCAGTAGCGCGAGCGTTCGTAGTACCAGCACTCCGAACTTGTGCTCGTCGGCCTTGCCCTTCGACCACGTCCTGAGAAGCGGGTGAGCCTGGACTGCTTCCGCCCACAGGTCGTGCAGGCGGATGTTGGAGCGATAGAGACGAGCGGTCAGCAGGTCATAGACGGACAGATCCACGCCCGTCGAGTTCAACTTCTCGAAGATCGCGCAGACCCGCCCGATCGATTCGCTATCGGAATCATCCACCCGGGGCAGCTCCACCAGCGGTACCTCGAACGTCTGAAATCCGGTAACGGCGCTCGTCCATCCGTCGCGCCACTCGGTGCGGTACTGATCGAGCTGGTCGGGATCTGTACGCCTCAGCCAGTCCTCGAAGCCGTCGCGCCAGCGGTAAAAACCCTGCTGGGTCAGAAGCACTTCGCACGGAAGCATCCGCTGCGTGTACTGCTCCTCAGCGGAATCGAGGCCCCGAAGCTCACGTTTCGATCGATCGAAGACCACGTCGTCGCTATCCGGCTCGCTCAGGAGTACGTCGAGGTTCACGAAGAACCACCGCCGCTTGCTTGAGTCCTTGAGAGATAGGTCCGGGGCGGTCAAGGCGTAAACGAGCGACGAAAGGCGCTGCTGACCATCGAGCACGAGCAGCTCCGGGCGCGGCTCCCGATTTGCGGGCGCCGTGCCTCGTAGGAAGACCGGCGCAAACGGCGGGTTGTTCGCATCGCACCGCAAGAGCAGCAACGATCCGATGAAGTAGCCCCGGACGATTGACCGGACCAGGTCTGCCACCTCCTCGCGCGTCCACACGAAGTCGCGCTGGAAGTTCGGAAGGCAGATCTTGCCCTCGTGAGCCTGCTCCACGAGGCCGACCACCTTGCGCTTGTCGGGAATGATGTCCACGTGGCGCCGGATGCTATCCCCGCTGGGGATCGGGAAGTGCCCTCTCGGTCCGGCGGGGGCTATGGTCGCTCAATGACCCCGTCACGGACGCGCGAGCGATTCGGTGGAGAGGAACCATCGGCCCCGCCCACGGAGGAGTTCGAGATCTCCAAGTCGATGGTCAACCGCGCGGGTCGTGCGCTCGCGGACAAAGGGGCTGGCGTACTCGACCTCACCGACCCGCGGAGTGCTGATCTGGCAGGGATCGTGGACCTCTGGCGCCAGGCTCATGCCGAGCCGATGGCGTGGGTGGCTGCCGAGGTGACGAAACGGGCAGCGGCGGAAGCGCCGAATCACGCGGTAGCCGATCGCTTGAAGCGAATGCCTCAGATAGTCAAGAAGCTCGCCAGGCTGGAGAGGATGAAGCTTGCGCGAATGCAGGACGTTGGCGGATGTCGAGTGGTGGTTCCGTCACTGGAAGACGCCCATCGTGTTGAGCAACGGATCGTGAAGCCCGCAAAGCGGGGCTGGCCGCTGAGGTACCGCCACGACCATCGACAGGAGGGCAAGCCGCACACGGGCTACCGAGCCTTGCATCTGATCGTCGAGCGCGGCGGTTGCCTGATCGAGATCCAGTTGCGCACTCTGCGTGAACATCGCTGGTCGGAGGCGGTCGAGCACGTAACCGCGCTGTCCGATCACAACGTGAAGGATGGAGATGCGCCGGGTGAGATCATGGAGTACTTCCGGCTGGCATCCGATGGGTTCTGGCTCCTGGACCTGGGCAGGACCGTGTCCAAGAGGCACCGAGCGCGCTGCCGTGGGCTCCACCGGAAGGTTCAGGGCTACCTCGGAGGAACGACCTAGTCATGGCGGCCCGGAACTTCCTCCTTGTCTACAACTGGCGCGAGTCAAAGCTCGACCATTGGCGAGATCTCGACCGCGAGGTCAAGGACCAGGCTCTGACTCCGCGTGGAGCCCGGAAGCTGTACGCCGAATATGAGCGTCGCTTCCCTCAGGCCGAGGGCTATGAGGTGGTGCTGATAGGGGCGGACTCGATCGAGACGGTTCAGGAGACGCACGCGCACTACTTCGGCGGGGAGGCGTTGGAGGCTTTCGCCGAGCTCCTGCAGGAGCAGTGAGGCCTCGGCGTTCTCGGCTACCAGTGGCGCGCGGGGAGGATCCCCGCAGAACTGGTAGCACCGCTGGTAGCAACCCAACCGCAGATCGCATGAACAAGCCAGATGGCGGGGGTTTTCAACACTTCAGCCGCTCTAAACGTCCGGTCAAGTTCGACGCTGACCCTGGGTGCCGAACTAGCTCCGATGAGGCGATGGGGGTTGCGGCCCCAGCAGATCGTGACGGTAGACGTTGGAGACGTCCTCGATCGGGCCGCCGAGGTTGTCGGCGTTGGTGGCGAACGCAATGAAGCGCCCGCTGGCCGAGACCGAGGGGGTGGAGGATGGGCCGTCGCCGCCGTCGTCGCCAGCCGATGGGCTCTGGCGCGAGACCAGCCGGACCCGCCTGCGCTGGGTGTCGTACGCGTAAACGTTGTCGACGTTTTGCGCCGGGCCGCCGAGGTTGTCGGCGTCGGTGTCAAAGGCGACGAAGCGCCCGCTGGACGAGATCGACGGGTTGGAGGAGTTCTGGTCCGCGCCCTCACCGCCGGCGGAGGCGCTCCGGCGCGAGA
>JBPCKC010000038.1:0-9729 GCA_051004675.1 Solirubrobacterales bacterium | reverse complement strand
TCCCGCGTCCTGGTCGCGAGCGGGTTCGGGTTCGTCGCCATCGGGATCTTCCTCGGCCTCTGGCTCGGGGAGATCTACTTCCTGATCGCCCTCGTCGGCCTGATCGACTTCGCGCTCGCCTGGGCCTTCCAGAGCGGTCGGCTGGGCGGCGAAGGCGTGGGCACCCGGCACGCGCCGGCACCGAAATCCGGGTACCCCTAAACCGCGACGCCGACCTGCGGCGCCGCGGCTGGCCGGGGCCCGCTTCACCGGGGTAAACGGCGAAGCAAACCAGCGGCCGGGGTAAGACTCGTCCCCGGCCCCCGTGGTCCCCGGTAACCGCTAGTCGCGGTTGATCGTGTCCTTCACCTTGTCGGCGGCGTCGCCGACCTTGTCCTTGACCGAGCCCGCCGCCTGGTCGACCTTGCCCTCGTTCTGAAGGTCCTTGTCGTCGGTCAGGTCTCCGGCGGCTTCCTTCACGCGTCCCTTGGCGTCATCGACGTTCTCAGGCATGCTCAACTCCTTCGGTGGCAGGTCCCGTAGCCACCGGGTGCCCGCCCGGGGAACCCCTAAACCGGGAGCGGGGACGCCTGGCGCAACCGATTCGTGGCGATCCGCCTAACCCGGCTTGCGTAGACGCTGCGCTTCGGGCAGCTGCTTGAGCTTGCGCAGCGTGTTGTTCTCGATCTGGCGAATCCGCTCACGGGTCACGCCGAAGGCCCGGCCGACCTCCTCCAGGGTGAGCGGCTCGTGCCCGCGCAGGCCGTAGCGCAGCTCGATCACCTGGCGCTCGCGCTCGGGCAGGGCGTCGAGCGCCTTTTGGATGTCCTCACGCTGGAGGTTCTCGGTCGCAGCCTCGAACGGCTCCTCCACCCCCTCGTCGGCGACCAGGTCGCCCAGTTGCGACTCGTCCTCGTCGCCAATCGGCTTCTCAAGCGACACCGGCGTCTGCGCCAGGCGGAGGATCTCGCGCACCTGGGGCACCGTGATCTCCAGCTCCTCGGCTATCTCCGCGGGGCGCGGTTCCCGTCCCAGGCGCTGGACGAGCTGGCGCTCCACGTGCGTGAGCCGGTTCAGCCTCTCGACCATGTGGACGGGAATCCGGATCGTGCGCGCCTTGTCGGCGATCGCCCTCGTCGCCGCCTGGCGAATCCACCAGGTGGCGTACGTGGAGAACTTGTAGCCGCGCCGGTAGTCGAACTTCTCGACAGCCCTGATCAGCCCGAGCGAGCCCTCCTGGATCAGGTCCAGGAAGCTCAACCCGCGGCCGAGGTACCCCTTCGCGATCGAGACGACGAGCCGCAGGTTCGCCTCGACCATATGACGCTTGGCGTTCACGTCGCCGCGCTCGATCCGCTTCGCCAGCTCGATCTCCTGATCGGCCGTGAGCAGCTCCACCTGCCCGATCGAGCGCAGATAGAGGCGCAGCGAGTCAAGGCTGGGCTCGACGGCCAGCTCCAGGTCCGCCTTCTTCGAGGGCTCCTCGCCCTTCGATTCCTTATACGCCGGCAGCCCGTCCTCGCCGATCACGTCGATGCCCTGTTCGACCAGGTGCGCGTGCAGGCCCTGCACCTGCTCCTCCGTGACCTCTACCTCCTCGAGCGTCCAGGCGATCTGCTCGAACGTCAGGTAGCCGCGCTCCTGCCCCTGCGCGACGAGCGTCCTCAGCTCCCCGGTGTCCCCGAGGATGGCGACGATGTCGCTTGGCGCGGGCCCCGCGACCGCATGCTGCGGCTCGGTCCCCTCGGTAAGCAGGCCATCTCCCTCGTCAGCCACTCGCCCGCCGTCCTCTCCACCCGTGAGCGGCGCGAAGTATACGAATCGCGGGCGGCCCTTCGGTGCACTTCGTCGCAACGGCGCCGCTGCGTCCGTCCGTTTTGTATGAAAGGTGCGTGCCGATCGGCGCAGGGTGCCCCCTCCGCGACCCGACCCGCGAGAGCGCCGGCGGTACCCTGAAGCGGAGATGAACGAGCACGGTCACGCGCTCACATCCCCTGACGTCCAGGCCTCGCGCCCCGCCACCGAGGTCAGCCTCACCCGCGTCGGGGTACGCGGCGTGGAGAAGGTCATCCAGGTCAACGGCTCGGCGGACGGCCGGGCCTCGCTCTTCTTCGCCGAGCTCGAGTGCTTCGTGGACCTGAACCCGCACCAGGCGGGCGTTCACATTTCGCGCTTCGAGGAGGTCGTAAACGAGGCCATCGACGGGGTCGTGCTGGAGGAGACGCTGCGCGCGGAGGAGCTCGCCGCTCACATCGCCGAGCGGGTGCGCGAGCGCCAGGCGGGCCTGCGCGCCGAGGTAACGATCGCCGCCCGCTACCCCGAGACCGTCGCCACCCCTGCGTCGAACCTGCCGACGCAGGAGATCTACACGCTGTTCGGGACCGCCGTCGCCTCCGAGCGCGGCACCCGCACCCTCACCGGCGTCGAGGCCCAGGGGATGACCGCCTGCCCCTGCGCCCAGGGCCTGCTCACCGAGCGAGCGCGCGAGCGCCTGGTGGCCGACGGCTTTACCGACGACGAGGTCGAGCGGATCTTCGGGCACGTCCCCGTCGCCACTCACAACCAGCGCGGCATCGGCTCGCTGCACATCGGTCGCCCGGAGGATTCCGACCTCGACATCGACGCCCGCGAGCTCCTGCACATCGTCGAGTCCTCGATGAGCTCGGAGATCTACGAGCTGATGAAGCGCTCGGACGAGGCCGCGGTGGTCGAGAAGGCCCACCTCCAGCCCCGGTTCGTGGAGGACGTCGTGCGGGAGATGGTCCGGCGCGTCGGCGAGGAATTCCCCGGGCTGCGCGAGGGCGGCTTCCTGCTGGCGCGCCAGGAGAACCTCGAGACGATCCACCGCCACTCCGTCGTCGCCGAGCGATCCGGCGACCTCGCGGAGATCCTGGCCGAGCTCGACTCAGGCGAGCGCTCCCGCCATCACGTGACGAAGCGCGAGTGGCTCGAGGCCCCGGGCGCGCCTACCCCCGACTGACCGGCTCGGCGTTCGCCTCCATGTGCGAGCGGAGCCTGACGAAGTAGTCGGCGCCGCTGATGACCGTGGCCGCGACCGCGAGATAGACGAGCAGATCGACCGCCATCGGCGTCGGATCCCAGACGATCAGTGCGACGATCGCCACCACCTGCACGCCGGTCTTCACCTTCCCGAGCCAGCTGGCCGCGATCACCACGCCACGCTCCGCGGCCAGCGACCGCAGGCCCGTCACGGCCAGCTCGCGCGCGATGATCACCATGGCGACCCATGCCGCCAGCCGATCGAGCGAGACCAGCGCGACCAATGCCGCGACGACGAGAAGCTTGTCGGCGAGGGGATCCATCAGCTTGCCGAACGTCGTCACCTGGCTGCGGCGGCGCGCGATGTACCCGTCGAGGCCGTCGGTAAGCGCCGCGAGCGCGAACAGCGCGGCCGCGATCACGTCGCCGTTGGGCGTCTCGTCGAGCAGCGCCACGACCACCACGGGCACCGCGACGATCCGGAGCATCGTGAGGGCATTGGGAATATTGACGGGGACCACCAGCGGCCAGGGATACTAGGTTCGCCCAATGCCCGTCGACTACGTCTACCGGATCGACCAGCCCCACGTCTCGGGCCAGCTCGCCAAGGTCTGCGGCGCGATCGCCGACGCCAGCGGACTGATCGGGGACGTCCTCACCGTGCAGGTCGGCCGCGACCGGTCCATTCGCGAGATCTCCGTCGAGGTCCGCGACCATGGCCAGGCAAAGCGAGTCGCGGGCGATCTCGCCCGCCTCGACGGCGTGCGCGTCCTCTCCTACTACGACCGCGCCCTGCAGCGCCACGAGGGAGGCAAGCTTGCGGTCGCCGGCCTCGTGGAGATGGAGAGCCTGCAGGACATGCGCGACGTCTATACCCCCGGCGTCGCCCGCGTGTGCACCGCGATCGCCGAGGAGCCGGCGCTGGCCAGCCGCTTCACGATGATCGGGCGAACGGTCGCGATCTGCACGAACGGCACCCGCGTGCTCGGGCTCGGCAACATCGGCGCCCGAGCCTCGATGCCCGTGATGGAGGGCAAGGCCCTCTTCTACAGCCAGATGGCGGGTCTCTCCGCCATCCCGATCCTGATCGACGCCTCGGAGCCCGACGAGTTCGTCGAGACCGTGCTGCGAATCGCGGGCGGATTCGGCGCGATCCACCTCGAGGACATCAGCGCCCCCGAATGCTTCGAGATCGAGCCGCGCCTGATCGAGGCGCTCGACATCCCGGTGATGCACGACGATGTCCACGGCACGGCCGTCTCGACGCTCGCCGCCATCCTCGTCGCCTGCGATCAGGCCGGGATCGCTCTCGGCGGAGCCACGGTCGGGCAGGTGGGCCTGGGCGCCGCCGGGCTCGGCATCGCCACCTTGAATGTCCAGGCGGGCGCTGCCGCCGTCATCGCCTCCGACCCGCAGGAAGCCTCACACGGCCGCGCCCGCGAGCGGGGCATCGAGGTGACGCAGTTCGAGGACGTGATGGCCCGCGCCGACATCGTCGTGCTCACGACCGGCGTGCCCGGGCTCGTCAAGGCGCCGCTCGTCCGCAAGGGGCAGGTGATCCTCGCCCTCTCCAACCCCGACCCGGAGATCACCCCCCGCGACGCGCTCGCCGCCGGAGCGGCCTTCGCCGCCGACGGATCGCTGGTGAACAACGTGCTGGGCTTTCCCGGCATCTTCCGCGGCGCCCTCGCGAGCGGAGCCGAGGCGATCTCGACCGGGATGAAGCTGGCGGCCGCGAAGGCGATCGCCGGCCTCACCGAGGAGTCCGAGCTGGTCCCCGACGCCCTCGACCCCGCCGTCCACCGTGCGGTGGCCGAGGCCGTCGCCCAGGCGGCCGTCGCGGAGGGCCTGGCGCGCCCGGAGCGCGTCCCGCTCGGGCTATAGGCGCGCCAGCTCGAGCGCCCGGGCGAATGCTTCGCTCAGCATCGGCTCCGTGAGCTTCCCCGTGAACGTGTTCTGCTGGGACGGGTGAAAACAGCCGAGCAGGGTCAGCTCGCCCACCGCGGCCTCCGCCCCGTGCCCGAAGCGCGGCTTCGGCCGGGGAACCTCCCGCCCCGCCACCCGCAGCGCCTTGAGCGCGCCGTCCCACGCGTAGGAGCCCAGGCACACCAGCACCCGAGCGCGGGTCAGGAGGGTCAGCTCGCGGGCGAGGTAGGGCAGGCACTCGTCGCGCTCCGCCGTGGTCGGCTTGTTCGCGGGCGGCGCGCAGCGGTTCACCGCCGTGATCCATGCGTCGGACAGCCGCAACCCGTCGCCGCGCGAGACCGACGCCGGCTGGTTGGCGAGCCCCGCCCGGTGCATGGCCGCGTAGAGCCAGTCGCCCGAGCGGTCGCCGGTGAACATCCGACCCGTCCGGTTGGCGCCGTTCGCCGCCGGCGCCAGCCCCACGATCACGATGCGCGCGCGCGGGTCGCCAAAGGCGGGGACCGGGCGTGCCCAGTAGGCCTCGCCGCGGTGGCGCTTGGGCGGGTCCGCGGCCACCTCCTCGCGCCAGGCGACCAGCCGCGGGCACCGGCGGCATCCGGTGATCCGCTCCTGGAGCGCCTGGATCTCGCCCGCTGGGTCCACAGGGCATACGATCGCGCAATGGAGCCCAAACCAGCGTCCGCGTCGGCCTCGGCGCTCGTTCGATGGATGGGGATCGTGGACGCGAACTCGGCCGGCTTTATCCACGGCGGCGTCGTGATGAAGCTGTGCGACGAGGCCGCCAGCGTCGCCTCGGTTCGCCACTGCGGCACGCGAATCGTCACCGCCGGCATGGACCGCATGACGTTCCTCGAGCCGGTCAACGTCGGCGAGCTCCTCACCTGCTCGGCCACCGTGAACGCAGCCTGGAACACCTCGATGGAGGTGGGCGTGCGGGTCGAGGCCGAGAGCCCGCGGACCGGCGTGAAGAAGCACACCTCCACCGCGTACCTGACGATGGTCGCCGTCGACGAGCAGGGCAAGCCGATCGGAGTGCCCCCGCTCGTCGCCGAGTCCGACGACGAGATCCGCCGCCAGCGCGAGGCCGAGGTGCGCCGGCGCAACCGTCTCGCCGAGCGGGAAGAGATCCGCCGGGAACGCAGCTGAGAGCACCCCGCCGCTGCACGCCCGGCACCGCTCGCGGGGACGCCCCGGCTTTACCCTGACCTGCCCATGACCGCCGCCGACGGCCTGCGCAAGCTCGCGATCGTGCCCGCCTACAACGAGGAGGGCATGGTGGCGCGCGTGGTGCGCGACATCGGTCGCGCCGCCCCCGACTTCGACGTCCTCGTCGTCGACGACGGTTCCACGGACGCCACGGCCGAGGAGGCCGCTGCCGCCGGGGCGAGCGTGCTCACCCACCCCTTCAACCTCGGGATCGGCGGCGCCATGCAGTCCGGCTACAAGCACGCGCTGCGCCACGGCTACGACGTGGCCGTCCAGGTCGACGGCGACGGCCAGCACAAGCCCTCGTACCTCAACGACATGGTCGAGGCCCTCCACACAAACGGCCAGGCGGACATGGTCTACGGCAGCCGGTTCCGCGGCGACCCCGGCTACAAGGTTCCCATCGGCCGCCGTGTCGGGAACATCATCTTCTCCGTCGTTTTGACCGCGATCACGCGTCAGAAGATCACCGATCCCACGTCGGGGTTTCGGATGACCAACCGGCACGCGATCGAGCTGTTCGCGCGCGACTACCCCCACGACTACCCCGAGGTCGAGGCCATCCTGATGCTCCACTCGAACGACCTGCGCATCCATGAGGTGCCCGTGCGGATGAACGCGCGCGGCTTCGGGCGCAGCTCGATCGACTACCCGCGCAGCGCCTACTACATGGCGAAGGTGCTGCTGGCGCTCTTCGTCGGGCTCTTCCGCCGTCGCCCGAAGCCTTCGGACGGCCCCGAGCCCGACGGCTCCGCCCCCAGCGCCGCCGGCGCGGGCGCCCGGGACGAGGACCCGGGATGAGCGCCTCCCTTCTGCCCCTCGCGGCCGGTGGGCTCGACGGCCGGCTTCAGATCGTCGCCGTCCTCATCACCGCGCTCATCTTCCTGGCCGTGCTCGAACTGGTCCGCCGCCGTTACCTGGCGGAGCGCTACGCGCTGGTCTGGATGCTCGTCTCCGGCGGGCTGCTGGTCCTCGCGATCTGGAGCGACCTGCTCTCGTGGGGGACGGAGCTCCTCAACATCGAGGTTCCGGCGAACGGGCTCTTCCTCGCCGCGTTCGCGGTCGCCTTCCTGTTGCTCCTCCATTTCTCGGTGGCCACCTCACGCCTGTCCGAGCAGACGAAGATCCTCGCCCAGGAGGTCGCGCGGCTGGACGCCGAGCTTCGCGAGCGCGAGCCCGGCGCGCCCTCAGCCCCGCCCGAGGCCGAGGAGGAAGAGCGCACCGCGCCAGTAGGCGCCCAGCAGCCGTCCGACCAGCGCTGAGCGCCCGACCGCTCCCAAAAACGGCGAGTCGAGCCCGGGGCTGAGCCCCTCCGCGAACGCCCGCGCGGACACCTCGCGGCGCCCCATGATCTCGCGCCGCTCGCGCAGCAGCCTGGGCAGCCAGCGCACTACGTCCCATCCGGCGAGGAGCTTCTGCGGGAGCCAGCCCCCGGCGATCGCCACGGCGAGAAGGGCGAGCTCGGTCGCCAGCAGCGCGGGGGCAAGGACCGCCAGCAGCGCGGCCGGGTAGGTGCGGATCAGGCTCGCCCACCGGTTGCGCTCGAGGTGGCGCCACTTGGCCGGCCCCTTGTGGAACTCGTAGTCGTGGTCCACCCTGGCTTGCGCCGCCACCCCGAGCGTCCCTCCCGCCAGGCGCAGACGAAGCGAGAGGTCCACGTCCTCGTGGTAGAGGAAGAACTCGTCCGGCAGCGACCCCGCCGCGTCGAAGTTCGCGCGCCGCATCACCAGGCAGGCGCCGGAGACGAAGCCGGGCTCGCCGTCCAGCGACGCCTCGGCCACGGGGCGGCCGGCCTGGCCGGCCCACGCGATGCCCGTGAAGTGCACGACGCCGCCGGCGGTGTTGACGACGCGCCCGTCCTCGGCCGTTACCAGTGCCTGCCAGGCGGCCCACCCGCGGCCCTGCTCGTGCGGCGCCGCGATCGCCTCGCGCCAGCCCGCGGCCGGCACGGCGTCCGGGTTCAGCAGGCAGAGCAGCTCCCCTGCGGCCACCGTCGCGCCCCGGTTGCAGGCGGCGGCGAACCCGAGGTTGGCGCCCGTCTCGACCACCGTCGCCCCAGGCGCCAGCTCTCCGACAGCGGCGGCGGTGCCGTCGGAGGACGCGTTGTCGACGACGATCAGCTCGTCGCCCTCGCGCAGCTCCGCGCGCAGAGCGGGCAGGGTCCGGGTCACAGCCTCGCGGCTGTCGTGGGTGACGACGACTACTGAGAGCGTGCTCAGGACGCCGGCGGGTCGAGCGCCTTCAGCATCTGCGCCGTGTCGAGAAAGGCGTCAGCGCTGATTACCTGCCCGCCGCGCAACTTGTAGAGCCAGACCGTCGTCTCCTCGAACGTCCCCCCTGCCTTGGTGCGCCCACGCACCTTCGCGGTCACGATCACGTGGTCGTCGTCGGCGCCGAGGACCTTGTCCGGGGTGGCCTTGAGGTCCCTGAAATGCCCCATCAGGCCGAGCAGGAAGTCGCGAAAGCCCTCGGGCCCGAGGAAGGTCCCGCCCCACGGCAGCGTGGACGGCGCGTTCACCTCGCCCTCGGGCGCGACCACGCTCGCCGCCCGGTCGAGGTCTCCCGCCTTCCAGGCGTCCCACGCGCCCTGCACCACGTCGACGTTGTCCTGCGCCATCAGCTCAACACCATCCTTCGGCGGCACCCTATGCGGAACGCCCGAGCGCCGTCAATCCCAGAGCCGACGGCCGGACTCGAACCGGCGACCCCTTCATTACGAGTGAAGTGCTCTACCAGCTGAGCTACGTCGGCGCGAGCGTCAGTGTAGTCGGGGCGGACGGCCGCCCCGGAGGTGCAGACGCGCTCCACGGCGGCCGCGCTCGCGACCGTTGCCAGGGCGGATCCTCCGTGGACACCGCCCAGGAGTGCGAGATCCAGCACCTGATCCCGTAGGTAGCGCTCAGCCCTCGGCCAGCCGGTAGCCGATCCCGCGGACCGTGAGCACCAGCTCGGGCTCCTGGGGGTCGCGCTCGATCTTCTGGCGGAGGTTGGATATGTGGACATCGCAGGCGCGGACGTCGCCGGAGAACTGGGACTGCCACAGCTCCTCCATTATCTCCAGCCGGCTGAAGACTTGTCCGGGACGCTCGGCCAGCAGCCGCAGCACCTGGAACTCCGAGCGGGTGAGGTTGACCGACTCCCCGCGGACGGTGACCAGGTGCCGGGCGAGGTCGATGGTGACGTCGCCGGCCTCGATCGACTTCGACTCCGACTCCTTACCGCCAGTGGAGCGGTCGAGCTCGCGCCGGCGGAGCTGGGCGCGGACCCGTCCGAGCAGCTCGCGGACGCTGAACGGCTTGGTGACGTAGTCGTCGGCGCCGACCTCGAGTCCGACCACCTTGTCGACCTCGGCGTCCTTGGCGGTTAAGAGGATGATCGGAACCGGGCTGCGACCGCGGACGTCGCGGCAGATGTCAAGCCCACTCTTGCCCGGCATCATGATGTCCAAGATCAGCAGATCGAAGTCGATCTCGGCGCCGAGCTTCGAGTCCGCGTCCTCGCCGTCGGTGGCGAGCGTCACCTCGAAGCCGTCCTGTTCGAGGGCGTAGCCGACCGACTCCCGGACGGAGGTCTCATCATCGGCCATCAAGATCTTTCCTGCGCTCAAAGCTCTCCTCC
>JBPCKC010000037.1:0-63998 GCA_051004675.1 Solirubrobacterales bacterium | reverse complement strand
ACGCGGCGTTGCTGCGTCACGCTTTCGCGCATTGCGCAAGATTCCCCACTGCTGCCTCCCGTAGGAGTCTGGGCCGTGTCTCAGTCCCAGTGTGGCTGATCGTCCTCTCAGACCAGCTACCCATCGTTGCCTTTGTGAGCCGTTACCTCACCAACTAGCTAATGGGCCGCGAGCCCCTCCCGAAGCGGAGGCCGAAGCTTCCTTTTCCCGCTGAACTTACGTCCAGAGGATTCATTCGGTATTAGCCCGAGTTTCCTCGGGTTGTCCCAATCTTCGGGGCAGGTTACTCACGTGTTACTCACCCGTTCGCGGCTTTGCTCCAGGGCAAGCCCTGGTTCGTCGCTCCACTTGCATGTGTTAGGCACGCCGCCAGCGTTCGTCCTGAGCCAGGATCAAACTCTCCATGAAAAGTGACCAAAGTCACGATCGGCCACCCCAACTGCGGGTGGCCGGAGAGCTGTCATGCCTGACTTACTTTGCTCGCCAAGTACACAGGATGGCGAGCGACATGACGAGGTACTTCGCCCACCGCCGGCCGCGAAAAGGCACCGGAAGTGGGTCGGACCTGTCGTTGGCCACGACCACTGGCGGTCGTGACCTACGCGCTGCTCAGTTTTCAAAGACCGCTCCGGGCGGGGGGAGGTGCTTCCTTCCCACGCTCGATCCGCCTCGAAGGCGACCAACGAGTATAGCTAGGCGTCGGCCAGCCGTGCGAACCGGCGCTTGCCGACCTGCACGACGCGGCCGGTCAGCTCCGATGCCGGGCGGTCGAGGATAGCGCCGTCGAGCGGCTCGCCGTCGATCCTCACCCCGCCCTGGGCCATCAGGCGGCGGGCCTCGCCGCGCGAGACGCCGAACGCGCCCGCGATGAGCGCCGGGAGGTGGACCATCCCGTCCGTGCCGGGCTCGAGCGTGGCGGTAGGCATGTCCGTGGGGAGCTCCCCGCGCACGTGCACCTGATCGAAGCGCTTCTCTGCGCCCTCGCCGGCTCCCGGTCCATGGAAGCGGTCGACCAGCCGCCGGGCCAGCTCGCGCTTGGCCTGCACCGCCGCCTGCCCGGGGTCGAGCGCCTCGCCGAGGAGCAGCAGGTAGTACTGGCCCATTACGTCGTCGGGAACGCTCATCAGCTTCCCGAACATCTCCTCGGGGGCGTCGGTCACGCCGACGTAGTTGCCGAGCGACTTCGACATCCGGCGCACCCCGTCGGTGCCTGGGAGGATCGGCATCGTCACCACGGACTGAGCCGCCTTGCCGAAGGAGTCCTGTACGTCGCGGCCGAACAGGAGGTTGAACTTCTGGTCGGTCCCGCCCAGCTCCACGTCGGCGTCGATCGCGACCGAGTCGTAGCCCTGGAGTACCGGGTAGAGCAGCTCGAGCGCCGAGATCGGCTCGGCGGCCGCCATGCGCTTGGTGAAGTCGTCGCGCTCCAGCAGCCGGGCGACGGTGAAGTGACGGATGAGCCCGAACAGCTCCTCGCTGGGCATGTTCAGCCATTCGCCGTTGAACCGGACCTCCGTGCGGTCGCGATCGAGCACCTTGAAGGCCTGATCCTGGAAGGTCTGTGCGTTCGCGACGATCTGCTCCGCGCTCAGCAGCGGCCGCTCGGACGAACGACCGCTCGGGTCGCCGACGCGCGCCGTCACGTCGCCGATGATCAGCACTACCAGGTGGCCCTCGTCCTGGAAGGCTCGAAGCTTCTGGAGCTGCACGCAGTGGCCGAGGTGGATGTCGGGTGCGGTGGGGTCGATCCCAAGCTTCACGCGTAGTGGCCTGCCCTCGGCGAGCTGCTCGGCGAGCCGACCCTCCGGGAGGGCCTCGACCGCGCCGGCCAGCAGGTGCCTCGCGGCCGCTTCGGCCTCCGGAGAGCTCATCGCGGGCATGCTAGAGGCGGGCTCAGTCGACAGGGCCCGCTCGGGTGACCGGCGGGGCTGAGTGTTAGCGATTGCTAGCCTCGTTGCCCTTCCTGATGGCGCGCATGCGCAGACCTAAACGGGGCGAATCGAGCAGCGCTGAGGCCACGGGTGGTCAGCGCTGGCAGCGCCGTGCCCGCACCCAAGACGCACGCGTGGCGATGGCTGAGGACGCCTCCGAGGTAGCCGACCCGGCGCGCCCCTCCGGCAACGGCACCGGTAATGGGGCCGGAGCTCCCCTCGCGCTGGCGAGCGCGGGCGGCGAGCCGCCCGCGGCCCCGAAGCCCCGGCTGAAGAAGCTGCGGATGGCGATCGTGCTGCTCGGCCTCTCCTTCCTGGCGCTGGTCTCCTGGGTGTTCGGGATCATGATGGCCGTCGCGCAGGATCTGCCCGCGCTGGAGAGCCGGGCCCAGTACGACGCAGCCCAGAACTCGGTGGTCTACGACGTGGAGGGCAAGAAGCTCGCGACCCTCACCAACAACGAGGGCAGGATCATCGTCGAGTCCGACCAGATCGCGCCGTCGATGAAGGAGGCGGTGGTCGCGATCGAGGACGAGCGCTTCTACGGGCACCGCGGCGTCGACTTCCAGGGGATCGCCCGCGCGCTCTATCAGGACGTCCTCGCCGGCTCCGCACAGCAGGGCGGCTCGACGATCACCCAGCAGTTCGTGAAGAACGCGCTCGAGGCCCAGGACAGCCGGACCATCCTGCAGAAGCTCCGCGAGGCGGCCCTCGCCTACCAGCTCGAGCGCAACTGGAACAAGGACAAGATCCTCACGGAGTACCTCAACTCCATCTACTTCGGGGAGGGGGCATACGGCATCGAGGCCGCCGCGAAGACCTACTTCGGTTCCGAGCACCCGAACTGCGGCGAGGACCTCCAGGAGGGAGGCGAGTCATGCGCCTCGCAGCTCCTGCCCTGGGAGGCGGCGATGCTCGCGGGCATCATCTCCTCGCCCACGGCCTACTCGCCGCGGACCAACCCGCCGGCGGCGGTCGAACGCCGCAACCTCGTGCTGGGGAAGATGGCCGAGCAGGGCTTCGTGGCAACCGAGAGCCTGCCCCAGTACGAGCAGGAGCAGATCCCGGTTCCCTCGGAGGTCGAGCCCCCGGCCGAGGACTCCGCCGCTCCTTACTTCACCTCCTGGCTGCGCCAGCAGCTGGTAGACCACTACGGCGCAGGCCAGGCGTTCGCGGGCGGCCTGAAGATCACGTCGACCCTCGACCTGGACCTCCAGCGCGAGCTGGAGGGAATCGTCGCGAGCAGGCTCGCCGGGATCGAGCCCACCGCCTCCGTCGTGGTGCTGGAGAACACCAACGCGGGCGTGCGCGCGATGGTCGGCGGCAGCGACTACAAGAAGGAACCTTTCAACCTCGCCACCAACGGGCGGCGCCAGCCCGGCTCCTCGTTCAAGCCCTTCACCTTGGTCACCGCGCTCGAGCAGGGCCGCTCGCCGGACGAGGTCTTCGCATCGGCCCCCCAGCAGATCCCCTTCCAGGTGAAGGAGCGGCGCAAGGGGGGCGGCTACAAGGCGCCCGTCCCCGACCTTTTCGAGCCGGCCAACTACGACGACAGCTACCTCGGATCCGCGTCGCTGACAGCGGCCACGACGTACTCCGACAACTCCGTGTACGCCCAGGTCGGGACCCAGGTGGGCCCCAGCAACGTGGCCGCCGTCGCCAAGAGGCTGGGCGTCCAGACGGACATCTCGACCGCGTCGGAGTACTCCATCGACGGCGGCCCGTACGAGCCGTACAACCCCGGGCTGATCCTCGGCGGGCTGGAGATCGGCGTCACCCCCCTCGAGATGGCCCACTCGTTCAACGCCCTCGCCAACGAGGGGCGGCGGGTCTCCGGCACCCTCGCGGCGTCCGACGGGGGGCCGCTGGGCATCGAGTACGTGAAGGGGCCGGGCGATGAGGAGGACGAGGACGAGTTCGCCAAGACCGCCGACGGAACGCCCGGCCAGAACAAGGTGCTCTACGACGAGGCCGTCTCCCCCGACGTCGCGGGGACGGCGACCGGCATCCTCGAGACCGTCGTCACCTCTGGGACCGGCGAGAACGCCGCGACGGGCGAGCCAACCTGGGGCAAGACCGGTACGACCGACGACAACGGCGACGCCTGGTTCGTGGGCGCCACCGACGAGATCACGGTGGCGGTCTGGGTCGGCCACGCCGACTCCGTCACGCCGATGCTCACCGAGTTCGGCGGCCAGCCCGTGGACGGCGGCACGTTTCCCGCCCTGATCTTTGCGGATGTAGTCAACGCGTGGGAGGACCTCCAGGCCGCGCGAGATGAGCCGGACGACGCGGAGGAGACCGAGGAGCCGTACGTGCCGCCGGTCGCGCCGGTCGAGGAGGTCCCCGCGGCTCCGGTCGAGGAAGCCCCGGCGCCGGTCGAGCCCACCGAGCCGGTCGCGCCCGTCGAGGAGCCCTCGGCGGCCGGCGTCGAAGGCGGCGTGGAGGGCAAGCGCCGCGGCCGGCGGCGGCCGAAGCCGCTTTAGCCCGCCGGGCGCGAGAGGTGCTCGCTGCCGCGGGCGCAGAAGCGCCATGGCCGGTCGATGGCCTTCGTGATCCCGATCCGCGGGCCGCTCACCACCTCCGGCTCCGCCCACGATCCCTCCCCCGCGCGGACGTCGAAGGGCGGAAGCTCGAGGGAGGCTCCGTTGTGGGCGAGGCCCACCCCCAGCGCCTGGGTGAGCTTGCCGGGCCCCGAGCACAGGTGGCGCTCCCGGGACAGGCCGCGGCGCCTCCTCATCTCCTCGATCCCCCAGACCGGCTCGAGCGCGCGGACGAGCACTGCGGCGGCCTCACCTTCGGGCTCTGCCACGAAGTTCAGCAGGCTGTGGATCCCGTAGGAGAGGTACACATACGCTCGCCCGGGCGGCCCGAACAGCGTGGCGGTGCGGGTCGTGCGGCCGACGTAGGCGTGACAGGCGGGGTCGTCGCGCTCGTAGCTCTCGGTCTCGACGATTACGCCGCCGACCCCCCCGAATCGAAGCGAGCAGCCGATGAGCTGTCGGGCTACCTCGTGAACCGAGCGACCGTAGAAGTCCTGGCCGAGCGCGACGCCGGCCGCGAGCGCCGGCGAGCTCACCGTTTGAGGATGGCGTCCAGCGCCTCGCTCGCGGCGGCGAGCTGCTCGCGCACGCGCTCGGGAGACGTCCCGCCCTCCGCCCGCTTCGATGCGAGCGCGGCCGTCGTCGTGAGCACCTCGTAGAACTCATCATCCAGCAGCTCTGAGTGCTCGGCGAGCCGCTCGCGGCTTACCTCCGAGAGCTCGATGCCCTCAGCGATGGCCTGGCGAACCAGGCCGCCGACCACGCCATGCGCGTCGCGGAACGGCATCCCCTTGCGCACGAGCAGGTCAGCGACCTCGGTGGCGGCGAGGAACTCGTCGGCCGCCGCGCTCTCCATCCGATCGCGGTCGAAGCGCAGGCCGGCGAGCATCGCCGCGGCCGCCCGCAGGGAGAGCTCGAGGTTGTCGACCGCGTCGAAGAGGGCCTCCTTGTCCTCCTGCAGGTCCTTCGAGTAGGCCAGTGGCAGGGCGTGCAGGACGCCGGCCAGGGTCGTGAAGCCCGCGAGAACCCGCGGCGCCTTGGCGCGCAGCAACTCGGCGGCGTCGGGGTTCTTCTTCTGGGGCATCAGGCTGGAGCCGGACGAGAAGTCGTCGGCCGGCTCGCAGAAGCCGAACTCCTGGCTTGACCACAGGACGATCTCGGCGCCGAGCCGGGAGAGGTGGGTCGCGCAGATCGAGGCCGCCCCCAGGTAGCTGAGCGCGACGTCGCGGCTCGCGACGGCGTCGATCGAGTTCGGGGAGGGGCGGTCGAACCCCAGCCGCTCGGCGGTCGCGGCGCGATCGAGCTCGAACCCCGTGCCGGCCAAAGCTCCCGAGCCGAGCGGCATCTCGCCCGCCCCGTCGAGCACGCCGGCGAACCGAGCGGCGTCGCGGCGGAGCATCCAGAAGTAGGCGAGCAGATGGTGGGCGAGGAGCACGGGCTGGGCGCGCTGCAAGTGCGTGTATCCCGGCATCGCCCAGCCGTCGTGAGCCTCGGCGAGCGCGAGCAGGCGCTCCATCAGCGCCGCGATCAGCTCGATCGCGCCCAGGGAGCGCTCGCGGACGTAGAGCGCGAGGTCCGTCGCAACTTGGTCGTTGCGCGAGCGCCCGGTGTGGAGCTTGCCTCCGACCTCGCCGACCAGCTCGGTCAGGCGCCGTTCGATCGCCATGTGGATGTCCTCGTCGTCAGGCTGGAAGCCGAACGAGCCACTCTCGAGCTCGCCGGCCACGTCCTCGAGGCCCCTGGCGAGCGTCGCGGCCTCGGTATCGGTCAGCACGCCGGCGGCACGCAGAGCCTCGAGGTGCGCCTTCGAGCCGGCGATGTCCTGCGGCCATAACCGCCGGTCGAACTCGATCGAGGAGTTCAACCGCGTGAAGAGCCCGTCGGGCGGGTCGGGAAGGCGGCTCATGTCCAGTCTCCCTGGAGCGCTTCCTCCAGCGCCTCACAGCAGCGCTCGATTTGGGCCTCGGTGATCCCAGGGAAGAACGGCAGGGCGAGCAGTCGCTCCGAGGCATCCTCGGCGACCGGAAGCTCGCCGGGCCGGTGCCCGAACCGGTCGCGGTACGGCTTGAGGAGGTGGATGCAGGGCATGTACGCCTTGGCCCCCACCCCACGCTGGCCAAGGTCGCCGACCACAGCGTCGCGGTCGGCGTCTCTGGGCAGGCGTATGGCGTAGACAAACCAGCTGCGACGCTCGACCTCGCGGTCGCGACACGGTAAGACGAGCCCGTCGGGGTCACCGTCTCCCGCCGGGGCCGCGCCGGAGGAAACCAGCCGCTCGGTGTAGAACTCGGCGGCCTCGGCACGCGCTGCCAGCAGCTCGCCGGCCCGCTCGAGCTGGGCGATGCCGAGGGCCGCCTGAATCTCGGTCAGCCGGTAGTTGAAGCCGACCCGCTCGTGGTCCACCCAGCCCATGTCGGGCGCCCGGCCCTGGTTGCGCTCGCTGCGAAGGCGTGCCGCCGCGTCCGCGTCGGCGGGGATGACCATCCCGCCCTCGCCGGTCGTGAGCTGCTTGTTGGCGTAGAAGGCGAAGACCGAGGTGACGCCGCGGGCGCCTACCTTCACGCCGTCGGCGTCGATCGCGCCGAGCGCCTCGCACGCATCGTCGAGCAGTCCCAGGTCCGAATCGCCGGCGATCTCCTCGAGGGCCGGCATGTCGGCGGGATAGCCGAGGATGTCCACGGCCAGGATGCCGGCCGTCGCCTCCCCCACGGCTGTCTCGACCGCGTCGGGGTCGAGGTTGAGCGTGACCGGGTCCACGTCGCAGAAGACCGGCTCCACGTTCTCATAGAGCAGGCAGTTGGCGGACGCGACGAACGAGAACGGCGAGGTGATGACCTCGTCGCCGGGCCCCCACCCCATCCCCCGCGCCCCGAGATGGAGCCCCGCGGTGCCGGAGGACACCGCGACGGCGTCGCCCACCCCGAGAAAGGCGGCGAAGTCGCGCTCGAAGCGCTCCTGCATCGGCCCCAGGGAAAGACGACCCGAGCGCAGCACCTCGAGGACGAGCTCCTCCTCGCGTTCGCCCAGCGCCGGGCGCGCGAGCGGGATCTCCTCAGGCGTCGTCACGGGCGCCGGAGGCTATCTGCGGTGTGGCGGGCGCATCTCGCGGCTGGAACGCGTACTCGAGCGACTCGACCAGCGCCTCCCACGAGGCCTCGATGATGTTCTCGGAAACGCCGATCGTCCCCCACTCCGAGTGCCCGTCGGATGAGTCGAGCAGGACGCGCGTGACGGCCCCCGTCCCGAGGTTCTCGTCGAGGATGCGCACTTTGTAGTTGACCAGCTCGATGTCGGCCAGATGCGGATGCAGCTCGCTGATCGCGGAGCGAAGCGCCTTGTCGAGCGCGTTCACCGGGCCGTTTCCCTCCGCGGTGCGCACGTGGCGCAGCCCCGCCACCCAGACCTTGATCGTGGCCTCGGTCTCGATCTGCCCATCGGCCCGCTTCTCGGTGATCACGCGGAAGCTCTCGAGCCGGAACAGCGGTTGGTAATCGCCCGACTCGCGACGCAGCATCAGTTCGAACGAGGCGTCGGCCGCCTCGTAGTGGTAGCCGCGGTGCTCGCGCTCCTTGACGCGCTCGACGGCGCGCTTGGCGGCATCGGCGTCGAGGTCGAGGCCCACCCGCTCGGCCCTTGAGAGCACGGAGCCCTTGCCCGAAAGCTCGGAGATCAGGATGTCGCGGCTGTTTCCGACCAGCTCGGGGTCGAGGTGCTCGAAGGTGCGCGCGTCGGCTTGCACCCCGGCGACGTGCATCCCGCCCTTGTGCGCGAACGCGTTGCGTCCCACGTACGGCTGGTCGGGGTCCGGCGAGAGGTTGCAGATCTCGTCGAGGAAGTGAGCGGTCTCCGTGAGCAGCCGGATGCGGTCGGGCGGCACGCACTCGAGCCCGAGCTTGAGCTGGAGGGCCGGCAGGACCGACACCAGGTTGGCGTTGCCGCAGCGCTCGCCCACGCCGTTGACCGTTCCCTGGACCATGCGAGCCCCCGCCTCGACCGCGGCGAGCGAGTTCGCGACGCCGCACTCGGCGTCGTTGTGGGCGTGGACGCCCACTTGGACGCGCTCGCCCAGCTCGGCGACCACCGTGGCGGTGGCCGCGGCGACCTCTCCCGGCAGCGAGGCGCCGTTGGTGTCGCACAGCGTGACGTTCTCGGCGCCGCCGGTGACCGCGGCGCGCAGGCACTCGACCGCGTAGCCCGGGTCGTCGCGCCAGGCGTCGAAGAAGTGCTCGGCGTCGTAGACGACGCGCTTTCCCTCCGAGCGGCAGTACGCGACGGAGTCCATGATCATCGCGACGTTCTCGGAGCGCGAGACCTTGGTGACCTTCTCCAGGTGAAGTCCCCAGGTCTTCCCCACCAGGGTGCAGACCGGGGCGAAGCTCCCGACCAGCGTGCGCAGGGCCTCGTCGTCCTCCGGGGCGATACCGCGCCGGCGGGTCATGCCGAACGCGCAGACCGCCGCGGTCTCCAGCTCGACGTCGGCCAGCAGGCCGAACAGCTCCTCCTCCTTGGGGTTCGAGCTGGGGAAGCCGGCCTCGATGAAGTGGATGCCGAGGCGGTCGAGCGCGCGCACCACGCGCACCTTCTCCGCCGCGGAGAGGGACATGCCCTGGCCCTGCATGCCGTCGCGGAGGGTTGTGTCGTAGAGGTGGACCGAAGTCACTGTCCGATGCCTTTCGATTCGAGGATGAAGCGAGGTGTGCGCGGCGTTGTAGGCCGCGCGGCCACGGGGCAGCTAGGCCGCCGCGGCGTCCCTAATTCGCTCGATCGCCTCGAAAGGAAGCATCAGGAGGTGACTTTACTCGGAACCTCGACGAAGTCCAGCCATTCCGCGTACTCCTGAGCGCGCCCGTGCAGGGCGTCCTCGAACCTCGCCTGGAGCTGCCTGGTGATCTCGCCGGGGTCCCCGACCTCGTGGTCGTCGATCTCTCGAACCGGCACCAGCTCGGCCGCGGTCCCGGTCAGAAACACCTCGTCGGCCATGTAGAGCTCGGCTCGCGCCACGTCGCGCTCCGCCACCGGGTGGCCGAGGTCGCGAGCGATCTGGATCACCGACTTGCGATTGATCCCGTCGAGGATGGACGCGACGGGGGGAGGCGTGACGATCTCGCCGCCGCTGACGATAAAGATGTTCTCCCCCGACCCCTCGCAGACGAACCCGCGCTCGTCGAGGAGGATCGCTTCCTCGTAGCCGGCGTTCGCCGACTCGGTCTTGGCCAGGATCGAGTTGAGGTACTGCCCCGACGCCTTCGCCTGCGGGATCAAGCCGGCAGGCGAGATACGCCGCCAGGAGGAGACCTTGGCGCGGATCCCGCGGCGCTTGCCCTCGTCGCCCAGGTACGCACCCCACGGCCAGACCGCGATCGTCACCTCGACCGGAGCCGATTGCGCGTGCAGGCCCATCTCGCCATAGCCGCGGAAAGCGAGCGGCCGGATGTAGCACGAGCGCAGCTCGTTGCGGCGGATCAGCTCGTGGGTCGCCTCGCGGATCTCCTCCTTCGAGTGCTCCAGCGGCATGTAATAGAGCTCGGCCGACTTCGCGAGGCGGTTGAGGTGGTCGTCGTGGCGGAAGATCGCGGGTCCGCGCTCGGTCTCGTAGCAGCGGATCCCCTCGAACACACCGGTGCCGTAGTGGAGCCCGTGGCTGAGGACGTGGACCTTGGCATCGTCCCAAGCGACGAACTCGCCATTCATCCAGATCCATTCAGACTTCTCCACTGCTTCCTTCCGGGTCGGTTGCGAGGGCCCGGAAAGTATGCCCGACCGTCCATCCTGCGTCGCACCCGCGACATCGTGGCCGAGGAGCTTGGTGTCGGTTTTGGCGCTCGGCAACGAGACGGGGCGGCCCCACGGCCGCCCCGTCGGATCGCATGGGTCTCGGTCTAGGACTCTTCGGCCATCGCGAGGAAGTCCTCGCGCGAGACCTTCCCGACCATGTCCGGATGGGCATCGGCGACGTGGTCCTGCGCATTGGAGACGAGGGTGTCCTCGTCCTCGGCGCGGACCACATAGCCGCACTCACAGTTGATGACGTACGCCATTCGCGCTCTCCTTTCGGGTGGGGACGATCATCCCCGATCGTTCGCCGGATTGTCACGCCCGGCCCTCGGCGTCAGCGGCTGCGTCTTCGGCTTAGAGCTCGGCGAGGACCGCGGCCGTCATCTCCCCGGTTCCGACCTCGACCTGCTCGGGCATGTCGGGCGCGATGGCCTTGGGGGTCTCGTCCCACGCCAGGTCGGGGGTGCGCAGGCCCTTGGCCAGCGCGGCGTCGACTGCGCGCTCGACCGCAGCTGCGTCGTCGTCGAGGCCCAGGCCGTCCCGGAGCATCATGGCGACGGAGAGGAAGGTCGCCAGCGGGTTGGCCACTCCCTTGCCCGCGATGTCGGGAGCAGACCCGTGCACGGGCTCGAAGACGCCCGGCCCGTCGCCGCCGAGACTTGCCGATGGAAGCATTCCCAGCGACCCGGTGAGCATCGCGGACTCGTCGGAGAGGATGTCGCCGAACATGTTCTCCGTGAGGATCACGTCGAACGCGGCCGGGTTGGATACGAGCTGCATGGCGGCGTTGTCCACCAGCATGTGGTCGAGCTCCACATCCCCGCGAGCGGCGGCCATGCGCGTCACGGTTTCGCGCCACAGCCGCGAGGTCTCGAGCACATTCGCCTTGTCCACGGACGTAACACGGCCCCGGCGGCGCGCCGCCGCGTCGAAGCCGACCTGCGCGATGCGCTCGATCTCCGTGACGGAGTAGACGCAGGTGTCATGCGCGGTCTCGCCATTGCGGCCGCGGTCGCCGAAGTAGATGCCTCCGGTCAGCTCGCGCACCACGAGCAGGTCCGTCCCCTCGATGCGTTCGGCGCGCAGGGGGCTGGCGTCAACCAGCGCCGGCCTGGGCTTGACCGGGCGCAGATTCGCATAGAGCCCCAGGCCCTTGCGCAGCCCGAGGAGGCCCTGTTCGGGTCGGGGCGCGTCCGGGTCGGTCGAGTCCCACCTGGGCCCGCCGACGGCGCCGAGCAGCACCGCGTCGGATGCCCGGCATGCGTCGAGGACCTCCTCGGTGAGGGCCGTGCCATGGGCGTCGATCGAGGCGCCGCCGATCAGGTGCTCGGAGTAGGTGAAGTCGCCGAGCGCGTCCAGCACCCGGCGCGCAGCCGCGACGATCTCCGGCCCGATCCCGTCGCCGGGGAGCAGGACGATGCTCGCGGCGCTCATGAATTCCGGGCGGCGGCTTCGCCGCCCTTCTCCGCGGAGATGTTGAGGCGCACGTACTCCAGGCGCAACGGGCGCAGCATCGAGCCCAAGACCAGGTCGATGAAGTCGTCGTGCATCGCGTCGGGCACCCGTGCGAGGTGCGGGCTGAGGCCGACGGAGCGCACGTAGTCGCGCGGTTCGCTCGGCTCGACGCTGCGCTGCTCCAGCCAGACCCGGCGCACACTGAACCCGGCGCGCTCGAGGCGGGCCTCGGTGTCGTCCACCGACGCGAAGTTGTACGGCTGGCTCATGCCCCGGAAGTAGGGCGCGAACCGCTCGTCTCCCATCGCAGACTCGATCGCCCGCTTCCACTCCGCGACGTTCCCCTCTCCTCCGCATTGCGCCTCGAGGCGGCCGCCGGGGCGCAGGGCCGCGTGGATCCGGCCGAATAGCCGGTCGTGGTCGGAGACCCAATGGAAGGTCGCGTTGGAGAAGGCGGCGTCGACGTCGGACTCGAGGTCCAGGTCCAGCAGATCTTGGACCTGGAGGTTGGCGCGGTCGCCGAACTCCTCGAGGTTCGAGCGCGCCTCCGCGATCATCGAGGGCGAAGCGTCGATTCCGATCACGCGGCCCTCGGGCAGGCGCTCGAGCAAGAGCCGCGTGACCCGGCCGGACCCGCAGCCGGCGTCGAGCACGGTCTCGTCGCCGTCGAGGTCGAGGCGGCCGAGCACCTCGGCCCCCCACTCCTCCTGGTTGTTCGCCACCCGGTGGTAGGTCGCCGCGTCCCAGTCCACGGCGACGGTCAAAGCGCCACCGTCGACGGCCCGTGGTCGGCCCCGCCCGAGGCCTCGAAGGCGTCGATCGCCGCCTCGTCCATCAGGGTCACGGCGATGTCGTCGAGTCCCTCCATCATCCTGCGCTTGGTCTCCGCCTCGAGCTCGAAGGCGAAGACGCCGGAGGCGCAGTTGACGGTCTGGTCGTTGACGTCGATCCGGGCCTCGCCGGCCGCCGCGACGGCCCGGCACTCGTCCTCGGCCAGCACCACCGGCAGGAGGCCGTTCTTGGTGCAGTTCCCGAAGAAGATGTCCGAGTACGACGGGGCGATGACGGCCCGGAAGCCGAATTGGTGGAGGGCCCAAACGGCGTGCTCGCGCGAGGAGCCGCAGCCGAAGTTGCGACCCGCCACGAGGATGGGATTGAGGTCGAGCTCGATCTCCCCGTCGCGGATCCAGTCGTAGAAGAGGAACTCGCCGAAGCCGGTGCGCTCGATCCGCTTCAGGAACTGTTTGGGGATGATCTGGTCGGTGTCCACGTCGGCGCGGTCGAGCACCGACACCTTTCCCTCGATGACGTCGATCGCGTCCATGTCTCAGGCCCACTCGCGGATGTCGACGAAGCGCCCCTCGATGGCCGCCGCCGCGGCCATCCTCGGCGACACGAGATGCGTGCGCCCGCCCTTGCCCTGCCGACCCTCGAAGTTGCGGTTGGAGGTGGAGGCACAACGCTCGCCCTCGCTGAGGATGTCCGGGTTCATGCCCAGGCACATCGAACAGCCCGCCGAACGCCAGGCGAAGCCGGCGGCGCGGAAGATCTCGTCGAGGCCCTCGGCCTCGGCCTCGAGCTTGACCCGGGCGGAGCCCGGTACGACCATCGCGTTTACCGTGGAGGCCACCCTTCGGCCCGAGACGACGGCGGCCGCCTCGCGGAGGTCCTGGACGCGCGAGTTCGTGCACGAGCCGATGAACACACGGTCGAGAGCCACGTCCTGCATGGGCGTGCCGGGGCGCAGGTCCATGTAGCGCAGCGCCCGCTCCTCGACCTCGTCGCTGGGCTCGGGCACCGCCTCGGTGACCTGGACGACCTGGCCCGGGTTCGTCCCCCAGGTGACCATGGGCGAGATCTCGGCGGCGTCGACGGCTACCTCGGCGTCGAAGGTGGCGCCGTCCTCGGTGGGCAGCTCGCGCCAGCGCGCTACGGCGGCGCCGAAGTCATCCGGCGCGGCCGGGCGGCCCTCGACCCACTCGAAGGTGGCCTCGTCCGGGGCGATCATGCCGGCGCGGCCGCCCCCTTCGATCGTCATGTTGCAGATCGTCATCCGGTTCTCCATCGTCAGGCCGGACATCGTCTCGCCCGCGTACTCGACGGCGTGGCCCACCATCCCACCGGTTCCCAGGCGGCCGATCGTCGCGAGAATCAAACCCTTGGCGGTCACACCGACCCCCAGCTCGCCGGAGTAGGAGATGCGCATGGTCTTCGGCCGCCGCTGGACCATCGTCTGCGTCGCGAGGACGTGCTCGACCTCCGAGGTGCCGATGCCGAAGGCGAGCGCGCCGAAGGCACCGTGGGTGGAGGTGTGGCTGTCGCCGCAGACGATCGTCATGCCGGGCTGCGTCAGGCCCAGCTCGGGGCCGATCACGTGCACGATGCCTTGGTGCTCGGAGCCGATCGAGTGGATCGGGACGTCGAAATCCTCGCAGTTTCGCTCCAGCGCCTCGACCTGCTCACGGGAGAGCTGGTCGGCGATCAGCCGCGCCGCCGTGGTGCCGTCGGTGGGCACGTTGTGGTCGGCCGTGGCGATCGTCTTGTCGGGCCGGCGCACGGTGCGCCCGGTCATGCGAAGCCCCTCGAATGCCTGGGGCGAGGTGACCTCGTGGACGAGGTGAAGGTCGATGTAGATCAGGCCGTCGGAGACCTCGTGCGCATTCCAGATCTTGTCGAACATCGTCTGCGCCATCAGGACCTCCGCAGCCCGGCGGCGACCACCGCGATGAAGTCGGCCGGCGCGGCTCCGCGGTTGGCGAAGTGATGCGGAAGGTCTGCGTCGAAGGTGACCGCGTCGCCGGCGCCCAGCTCGTGCTCGTCGCCGTCGATCGCGAGGATGAGCTCGCCGGAGAGGACGACGGTGGTCTCGCGGGAGCCCGGCTCGTGCAACGGGGGATCGGAGGGCCCTCCTGTGGCTCCTCCCTCCTCGAGGCGGTGACGCGACACGTCGGCGCGAAGCCCGGGCAGGGACGGAGTCAGCTCCTCGACGCTGTGGGCGCCCCTCCGGCGGGTTCGACCGTCGCCGCGCCGTACCACGACGGCGTGCTGGGTCTCGTCGAGGCGAAGGAGCTGCGAGAGGCTCAGGTCGAGGCCGGAGGCGATCCGCCCCGCGACGGCCAGCGTCGGGCTCGTCTCGCCGCGCTCGACCTGGGAGAGCATCGGCGCCGAGACGCCGCTCTCCTCGGCCAAGTCGCGCAGGCTCATGCCCTGCGAGTAGCGAAGCGCCTTGATGCGCGCTCCGACTGACCCATTCTCAGTCACCACAGCGTCCGTACGCTATCACATACATCTGTACGCGATCACCCCAGGGGCCTGACCCCTATCGTGGGAGTGTGACTTCGGTGGTGCAGGTTGCAGGCGCGCTGCTCATCCTGGCGGCGTTTGGCGCCCAGCAGACAGGCCGCCTGCGCGCCGACTCGCGGGTATATCTCGTGCTCAACCTGGTCGGCGCCGCGATCCTGGCGGCGCTGGCCTGGTACGACGAGCAGTGGGGCTTTCTACTCCTCGAAGGCGTCTGGACGCTGGTCTCTGCGTGGAGCCTGTGGCGACTGGCGCGGGGCCTACCCGTGGCGGGGGGCTGAAGGACTAGCGCGACTGGCCGCTGGGCCGAACCAGGATCTCGTTGACGGAGACGTGCTTGGGCTGAGCGAGCGCGTAGACCACCGCGTTCGCGATGTCGGCGGCCTCGAGCACCTTCCCGATCTCCTGCTTGATCTTCTCCATGCGCGCGAGCACCAGAGGATGCTCGTTGTGGCCTTGGAGCTCCGTCTCGACATAGCCCGGCTCGACGCACGTCACCCGCACGCCGATCAGGGCCCCCTCCTGGCGGAGCGACTCGGAGAACCCGACGACGCCCCACTTGGTCATGTTGTAGACGCCGGAGCCGAGCGCGGCCGATCGGCCGGCCACCGAGGAGACGTTGACCACGTCTCCCCCGCCGCCGTCGCGCAGCAGCGGCAGCGCGTAGTGCGTGCAGTACAGGAGCCCGAGGCAGTTGACGTTGATCATCGTCCGCCACTCCTCGGGATCGGCGCCCTGGAGCGGGCCGAGGAGCATCACGCCGGCGTTGTTCACCAGGCCGTCGAGGCCGCCGAGCTCCGCGTGGGCGGTCTCCACCAGCTGCTTCGCCTGCGCCTCCTCCGCCACATCCGCCTGAATCGGCACCGCGGCGTCCCCGAGGCGGCTCGCCAGCTCGTCGAGGCGGTCCTTCCGCCGGGCCCCGAGGGCCACCGCCCCGCCGGCGGACACGATGGCCTCCGCGGTCGCCTCCCCGATCCCGGACGAGGCGCCCGTGATCAGGATCCTTCGTCCTTCGAGGGCACCGTCCACGGGCGGCAGTCTAGGTGGCATCATCACCACGCTTGGAGGTGATGACCATGGCGGTCACGGGCCCGGCGTCGCTGGCTGCGTGGCCGCGTCCGCCGCGAGCGCCTCGGCCTCGCGGACCGCTGCGCCCTCGAGGGCGTTAGAGAGCGCGCGGGCGTAGGCTCGCGCCGAGGCCTCGAGGATGTCGGTCGCGACCCCCTGGCCGCTCGCCAGCCGCTCGTGGGCGCGGAGCATCACGGTCACCTCGCCGAGGGCGTCCTCGCCCTCCGTGACCGCGGAGACGGTGTACTGGCGCAGGTCCGCCTCAACGCCGGTGGCGGCCTCGATCGCTCCAAAGATGGCGTCCACGGGGCCGTCGCCGCCGGACTCTCCGACCGACTCGGAGCCGGACGGCATCCGAATTGCCACCTTCGCGTGCGGGTCGCGCCGCGAGGAGGCCTCGACGTCGAACCACGCCAGTTCGTAGCTCTGCGCGGAGTCGCGGACCTGGTCGGAAGCGATCGCCTCGAGGTCGAGCGCGGTTACTTGCTTCTTTTTGTCCGCGATCTCCTTGAAGCGCTTGAACGCCTGATTGAGCGCATTTCCCTCCACCTTGAAGCCGAGCTGCTCCAGCGCGTCGCGCAGGGCGTGGCGACCGGAGTGCTTGCCGAGGACGATCGAGTTCGACTCGAGCCCCACGTCGCGCGCATCCATGATCTCGTAGGTGGTGCGCTCCTTCAGGACGCCGTCTTGGTGGATGCCGGACTCGTGGGCGAACGCGTTGCGCCCCACCACGGCCTTGTTGGGCTGCACGGCGTAGCCGGTGAAGCGCGAGACCATGCGGCTGGTCCTCGCCAGCTCGCGCGTTTCGCACGTCGTGTCGAGCCCATGCTCGTCGCGCCGGGTCCGCAGCAGCATCACGATCTCCTCCAGCGAGCAATTGCCCGCGCGCTCCCCGATGCCGTTGACCGCGCACTCGACCTGCCGCGCCCCGGCCAGGAGGCCCGCGTAGGAGTTGGCCACCGCCAGGCCCAGGTCGTCGTGGCAGTGAACCGAGAGGCGGACGTCGCGCAGCTCGGGCGCGAGCTCGTAGAGGCGCTCGAAGTACCGGATGTACTCGTCGGGCGTGGTGTAGCCGACGGTGTCCGGGATGTTCACCACGTTCGCACCCTCGGCGACCGCGATCGCGCAGACCTCGGCCGTGAACTCCACGTCGGCCCTGGTCGCGTCCATCGGCGAGAACTCGACGTCCTCGCACAGCGAGCGCGCCAGGGCGACAGCCGCCTTCGCCTGGCCCTCGACGTCCTCGCGGGTCGTCTTGAGCTGGTGCTCGATGTGGATGTCGGACGTGGAGATGAACGTGTGGATGCGCGGGCGGCCGGCGTCCTTGATCGCACCCCAAGCCGCATCGATGTCGGCCTTGTGGGTCCGCGCGAGACCGCAGATCACCGGCCCCTCCACGGCGCGCGCGATCGCCTGCACCGCCTCGAAGTCGCCGGGCGAGGTGATCGGGAAGCCGGCCTCGATCACGTCCACGCCCAGGCGCGCCAGCTGCTGGGCGATCTCGACCTTTTCCTGGACGTTCAGGGAGATCCCTGGGGACTGTTCGCCGTCGCGAAGCGTCGTGTCGAAGATGTGGACCCGATCCTGCTCGGGTACCTCTGTTGCGGGGGCGCTGCCATCGGAGCCGTGCATGGGACTCTTTTCTCTTTCTTCTCCTGAACCGATTGACCTTGTCTCGCGGCTACGCGCCGCCCAGCGCTATTCCCCCCGGAGGGGGAGGAGAAGAAGAAGCGCGAGGCTGTCGTGCCGGGGGATCATTCGGTTCGCGCAGGGTAGCGCACGAAACGGTGACTCTCAGGGAGTAAGGACGACCTTGCCGATGTTCCGGCCCTCGGCCAGGTAACGGTGCGCGTCGGCGGCGCGATCGAACGGGAAGCTCTCGGCGACGACCGGCATCAGCTCGCCGGCGGCCAGCGGCAAGGCCAGCGGTTCGATGACCCGGTCGAGGCCCTCGCGATCCCACCACTTGAGCATGTTGAGCCCGAACACGCCCTTGTTCTCGTTCATGATCGCGAGGCTCTTCCACCAGGGCATGGTCGCCCCCGGCATGCGGGCGAGGCCCTTGAGCAGCGCCGGGATGTCGCGCTTGGGGCCGGTCTGCACCTCGGCGAGGCCGAACATCACGAGGCGCCCTCCCTGGCGAAGGGCCTTGTAGCTGCGGCGAAAGCTGGAGGGGCCGATCGCGTCCATGACCACGTCGACGCCCTCGCCGTCGGTGATCCGCATGACCTCCTCGAGGAAATCCTGGCTGCGGTAGTCGATCGGATGGTCGACCCCCTGCTCGCGGATCGCGTCGTGCTTGGAGGCCGAGGCGGTGCCGAAGATCTCGGCGCCGACACTGCGCGCGACCTGCGTGGCGGCGATGCCCACGCCGCCGGCCGCCGCGTGGATCAGCATCCGGTCCCCGGCCCTCAGGCCGCCCATCACGATGAGGCCGGCGTACGCGGTCGTGTAGTTGACGACGAACCCGGCGCCCTGCTCGAAGCTCATGGCCTCGGGCAGCGGAAGCGCCTGGTCCTCGGCCACGGTGACCAGCTCGGCGTACCCGCCGAACCTGGTGCCCGCGAGAACCTGGTCGCCGACCGAGTGGGACTCGACCCCGTCCCCCACCGACTCGACCTCTCCGGCCACGTCGTAGCCGATGACCGACGGCAGCGGGGGCGCGTCCGGGTAGGTCCCCGCGCGGGCCATGAGATCGGCGAAGTTGATTCCTGCGGCCTTGACGGCGATGCGGATCTCGCCCGCGCCCACCGGCGGGTCGGGGAGCTCCTGCACCTCCAGTACGTCCGGGCCCCCGTGGCGGGGGATCACAACCGCTCGCATCGAGCGGACCCTACCCGGCCTCGGCTAGAGGGAGACCGCGCGGCCCTCGAAGAAGCCGTCGAGCTCGAGGATGCTCGCGACCGTCTCCGGCCGTACCGCTGCGTCGCTCGTCAGGACCATGACGGCGGTCTCGTCGCCGGTCTCGGCTCCGACCGCGGCCGAGACGATGTTCACGCCCTGCTCGCCGAAGGCCGTGCCAACCCGGCCGATCATGCCCGGCGTGTCCGTGTAGCGGAACACGGCCAGGTGGCCCTCGAACGGGAGGTAGAAGCGGGCGCCCCACACGGCGACGAGATACGGGTCGTTGCGCGGGCCGACGCCAGTTCCCGCCACCTCGACGGCGCCTTCGCCGCCGTCGAGCCTGACGGTGACGAGCTCGGTGAAGTCCCCGGAGGCGGTGTCGGTGGTCTCGGCCAGCTCGATCCCGCGCTCCTCCGCCATCGCCGGGGCGTTGACGAGGTTCACGGGCTGCTCGGTATGCCCCGAGAGGACCCCGACCAGGACGGACGTGCCGAGCAGGCGAGTGTCGTGCTCGGCGATGCGGCCGCGAAACTCGACGTCGACGCGCCCGATCGACCCCTCCCCCAGCCCCTGGGCCAGCCGCCCGAGGCGTTCACAGAGCGGCACGAACGGGACCAGGGCCTCGGGAAGCGGGGCGTGGATGTTGACGGCGTTGGTGACGACGCCGCCGGTGAGGGCGGCTCGGACCTGCTCGGCCGTGTCGGTACCGGCGCGATCCTGAGCCTCGCTCGTGGAGGCGCCGAGGTGCGGGGTGACGACTACGTCGTCGCGATCGAAGAGTGGGTGCTCGGTGAAAGGCTCGGAGGGGAACACGTCGAGGGCCGCGCCGCCCAGCTTGCCCGAGCGCAGGCCGGCCTCGAGCGCGTCGAGGTCCACCAGCTCGCCGCGCGCGCAGTTCACGATCCGGACCCCGTCCTTCATCTGGGCGATCGCCTCGGCGTCTATCCAGTTGACGGTGTCGGGAGTCTTCGGGAGGTGGATCGTGATCAGGTCGGCCCGTGCGTAGAGCTCGGCGGTGTCGGTGAGCCCCTCGACGCCGAGGTCGCGGAAGCGCTCCGGCGCGACGAACTTGTCGAATCCCACCACCTCCATGTCGAACGCGAGCGCGCGGCGGGCCACGAGCTGGCCGATGCGGCCGAAGCCGATCACGCCCAGGGTCTTGCCGTAGAGCTCGTTGCCTCCGAAGCGCGAGCGCTCCCAGGCACCGCCAGTGAGCGACCCGTGAGCCTGGGGCACGTTGCGAAACAGGGCGAGGGCCATCGCCATCGTGTGCTCCGCGGCGGCCACCGAATTGGACTCCGGCGCGTTGGCGACGATCACGCCGCGCTTCGTCGCCGCGTCCAGGTCCACGTTGTCCACCCCGGTGCCGGCCCGTCCGATCACGCGCAGGCGCTTGCCGCGCTCGATCAGGTCGGCCGTGAGCTTCGTTCCGGACCGGATCAGGATCGCGTCGAACTCGCCGATGCGCTCCGCGAGCGTGGCGTCGTCCCAGTCGAGGCCGAGCTCGACCTCGAACTCCCGGCGCAGGAGCTCGACGCCGGCGTCGGCGATCTTCTCCTTCACGAGCACCCGGGGCACCGGGTCGGTGAGCGTCGGGTCGGCCATCGCCTCAGCCCGCGATCCCCTCGGCGTGCTCGATCACCCAGTCGATACAGGCGGTGAGCGCCTGGACGTCGGCGGGATCGATCGTCGGGAACATGCCGATCCGCAGCTGGTTGCGGGCGAGCTTGCGGTACGGCTCGGTGTCGACGATGCCGTTGGCCCGCAGGGTCGCGGCCAGGGCGGCGGCGTCGATGCTCTCGGCGAAGTCGATCGTGCCCACCACCGGGGAGCGCTTGGCCGGATCGGGGACGAACGGCGTGGCGGCCTCGGAGCGCTCGGCCCACTCGTACAGATGGCGCGACGACGCACGTGAGCGCGCGACGCACCACTCGAGGCCTCCGTTCGCGAGCATCCACTCGACCTGGTCGGCGAGCAGCAGCAGCGTCGCCACCGCCGGGGTGTTGTCGGTCTGGTCCTTGCGCGAGTTCTCCACCGCGAGCCGCAGCGAGAGGAAGCTGGGCTGCCAGCGATCCGGCGCGCCATCGAGCTCGGCGATGCGCTCCAGCGCCCCCGGGCTGAGCAGGGCCAGCCAGACGCCCCCGTCGGACCCGAAGGTCTTCTGCGGAGCGAAGTAGTAGGCGTCGGCCTCGGCGGGATCGAGCGGCAGGGCGCCGGCCCCCGAGGTGGCGTCCACCAGCACGAGGGCGTCGCCTGCGTCGGCGGGCCGCTCGACGCCGAGCGCCACCCCGGTGGAGGTCTCGTTATGGGCCCACGCGAGCACGTCGGCCGACGGGTCGCCCGCCGGCTGCGGTGCGTCCCCGGCCTCGGCCTCGAGCACGATCGGGTCCCCGAGAAACGGCGCTCCTGCCGTCACCTTCGCGAACTTGCTCGTGAACTCGCCGTAGGTGAGATGCAGGGCACGCTCGCGGACGAGCCATGCCGCCGCCGCATCCCAGAACGCGGTGGTACCGCCGTTGCCGATCGTGACCTCGTAGCCCTCCGGCAGCGAGAAGAGCTCGCCGAGGCCGCCCCGGATGCGGGCCACGAGGTCCTTGACGGGGGGCTGGCGGTGCGAGGTTCCCATTACGTCGGAGCGCTCGGCGAGCCGCGCGAGGGCCTCTGGCCGCACCCGCGAAGGCCCACACCCGAAGCGCCCGTCGGCGGGCTTGAGGTCCGCCGGGATGCGGGCGGCCGTGGTTTCGGTGATGGAGGCGGGGCTCATACGGGCTGGTGAGGATACGTCGGGGCGCGGAAGGTTAGAGCCCATTATCGTCCGGCCAATGAGCGACGAGGTACGCGAGGTCGAGACGGGCGAGGGCTACGCCGTCGGATCCCTGGACGGCATGGGCGAGGGCCCGGGCTTCCGCAAGATCCGGCGCGAGCTGGGCATTGGCGCGTTCGGCGTGAACGCGATCGTCATGCCCGCCGGGATCGAGACCGGCAAGCACTACCACGAGAAGCAGGAGGAGCTCTACTTCGTGCACTCGGGCCGGCTCGAGATCGAGTTCGGCGACGGGACGAAACACACACTCGGGCCCGGCGGCATGGCCTGGGTCGACGCCGCGACCGTGCGCGAGATTCGCAACCACGGCCCCGAGGACGTCGTCTACGTCATCGTCGGCGCCGCCGACGGCTACGTGGGGCGCGACGGAAAGCTTCCCGAGGGCGAGGAGACGAACGCTCCCCGCCCGATCTCGGACTGAGGGCCCCGCGCCTTATCGGAGACTCGTATCTAGGAAGGGGTCAGCGCCTGGAATGACACGAGGCCGAGCAAGGCGAACACGAGCATGAACATCAGGGTTCCGAACCCAACCCACCCGAGAACCAACCCTGCGGTAGCCATCCCACCACCGGATTGCGTGCCGGCAGACTCTTCGATCTGATTCTTCGCCACGTATCCGAAGATCAGCGCCAAGATCGAGCCCACCCAGTAGAGCCAGAGGATGCCGAGAACCATGGAAGCAACTGCGAAGCCGTTCGTTCTCTGTTGAGGAACGACCGCGACAGGCTGCACCACGCCACCGGCCGGGGACGCGACAGTGAGGACAGCATTCGCCCCCGGGGCGGCGGCTTGAACGGGGGCCCGGTTCTCCGTCCATCGAGTTCCGTCCCAGTACCGCTGGGTCGTGGCATCGTTGGGATCTGTGTACCACCCCGGCGGGGGAGGTTGGATGACGTCGTTCATGAAGCTCCTTCGACCGTTCCATTCAATCACCGATGGGCACCTTCAGCGGGCCGGCCGGTATAGCATCGAGGAAACTCGTCCAACGAAGGGAAGCACGCACATGACAGAGGATCAACCGGATCCACCATCCCAGCCGGATCCCGCACCACCTCCGGCGCCCCCGCCCCCGGCTGCGGCGCAGGGCCAGCCGCAGGTAGTGCACGTTCAGCAACCCGGAAATGGCTTGGCGGTTGCCGCGCTGGTCTGCGGCATCGTCGGAGCGGTCCTGAGCTTTACCGTCATCGGCGGTCTGGTGCTCGGGGTCCTCGCGATCATTTTCGGCGTCATCGGCCGCAATCGAGTGAAGAGCGATCCGGCGGTGCCTCACAAGGGCTTGGCGACTGCCGGACTGGTACTCGGGATCGTCGCGGTTCTCTTGACACTTCTTTGGGTGGCCGCCATCAACGATGCGGTAAATGAGACGAATGAGGGCCTCGACGAGCTCCAGCAGGAGTTTGAGCAGGACTTCAGCTCGCCTTAGTCGATGGCTTGAACAGCCCAGGCAGCCGCGGCCGAGTTCCGGAGGGCGCGCTTGAGCCGCCTCGGGCGAATCCGGGCGTGGTTCGACGTCCCAGGCCCCCCGCAAGACCCCCCGCCGGAATGGGTCTTTCGCATTTCGGTGGCTTGGGGCACAGTCCCCGTCGCTCTGGCGCTTGCGCTCTCGCCGGTTTGGCCGCTGATCCTGGTAGGCGATGTCCTGTTCGGTGTGCAGGTCTACGAGGATCGGCGAGCGCGAAAGCTATCCCGAGCGTGGTGGCCTGGAATGGTCGCGACATTCGGGCCGGTGGCCCTCATCGCGTACGCGTACGACCGCCAAAGCGCTTCAGCCCGTCTCACTCGCGGACGCGACCGTCGGCTGGCGCCAGCGTGGCACCCCGACCCATTCGGGCAAGCTCGGCTGCGCTATTGGGACGGTGCCTGCTGGACGGGATACGTCGCCGAGTGAGCGGCGGCTGACAGTCGGGGTTACCGCTCGTCGATCCAGGCCATCATGCCGCGCAGCTCGCCGCCGACCTGCTCGATCTGATGGCCCTCGCCCTCGTCGCGCAGCCGCTGGAAGTTCTCGCCGCCGGCGCGGTTCTCGGCGATCCACTCCTTCGCGAACTCGCCCGACTGGATGTCGGACAGGATCTTCTGCATCGCCTCGCGGGTCGGATCGCCGATGACGCGGGGCCCGCGGGTCATGTCGCCGTACTCGGCCGTGTTCGAGATCGAGTGGCGCATGCCCTGAACGCCCTTCTCGTACATCAGGTCGACGATCAGCTTCAGCTCGTGCAAGCACTCGAAGTAGGCGAGCCGTGGGTCATAGCCGGCCCCGACCAGCGTCTCGAAGCCGGCGCGGACCAGCTCGGTCGCGCCACCGCACAGGACCGCCTGCTCGCCGAACAGGTCGGTCTCGCACTCGTCCTTGAAGGTGGTCTCGATCACGCCGGCCCGGCCGCCGCCGATGCCGCTCGCATACGCGAGGACCAGCTCGTGGGCGGTGCCGGTCTCGTCCTGGTGGACGGCCATGAGACACGGCACTCCGCGGCCCTCCTCGTACTGGCGGCGGACGAGGTGGCCCGGGCCCTTGGGGGCGACCATGCCGACGTCGACGCCGGGGGGCGGATCGACCTCGCCGAAGTGGATCGCGAAGCCGTGGGCGAACATCAACAGGTCGCCCTCGGCGATTCCGTCGGCGATCTCGGCGTTCCAGACATCTGCCTGGCGTTCGTCGGGCAGGAGCACCATCACGACGTGGCCGCGGCTGGCGGCGTCGGCGACGTCCAGCACCTCCAGGCCCTTGGACTCCGCCTCCGCGCGGCTTGACGAGTCGGGGCGCAGGCCGACGACTACGTCGTGGCCGGACTCCTTGAGGTTGAGGGCGTGCGCGTGTCCCTGCGAGCCGTAGCCCAGGATCGCGATCGTCTTGCCCTTCAGGGCGTCGGGGTTGGCGTCAGCGTCGTAGAAGATTCCGTCGTCGGGCATCCGCGGCAGGTTAGTGATCGAGCCGCAGCGCCCTCCGCGTAGCCGCTGGCGGTTCGCTCAGCGCAGCTCCCTTCGCAGGAGCTTTCCCGACGCCGTGCGCGGCAGCTCGCCGACGAACTCGAAGCGCTTGGGGACCTTGAAGTCGGCGAGGCTTCCCGCGCAGTGGCGACGAAGCTCCTCGGCGTCGGACCCGGCCCCCGAGCGCAGGACGACGACGGCGGCGACGGCCTCCTGCCATTCGGAATCCGCTCGTCCCACGGCCGCGGCGTCGAGGACGTCGGGGTGGCGCAGCAGGACCTCCTCGATCTCGGCCGGGATGACGTTCTCGCCGCCGGTGACGATCACGTCGCCCAGGCGGTCGGTCACGTAGAGGAAGCCGTCGTCGTCGATCCTGCCGAGATCGCCGGTGTGAAGCCAACCGTCCTCATCACTTGCGCCCGGGGCCACGGTGGGCCCCTGCACCAGGATCTCGCCATCCTGGATTCGCAGATGGGTGGTGAGCAGCGGGCGCCCCGCGGAGCCGAGCTTGCGGCGGGCGTCCAGCGGGGAGAGCGTGGTGACCTGTGAGGCCGCCTCGGTGAGCCCGTAGGTCTGGACGACCGTGGCGCCGCGGCCAAGGGCCTCGGAGAGCACGTCGTCGGGAACGGGCCCGCCTCCGACGAGCACGGCGCGCAGCGGCAGCAGGTCGACGCCGGCCTCGAGCAGGCGCATCAGCTGGGTGGCGACCAGGGAGATCACCGTCACGCCGTCTCCCTCCAGGGCCTCGGCGACCCGATCCACGTCGAACCCGTCGTGCACGACGGCGGCGGTCCCGTAGATCACGGAGCGCATCACGATCGAGAACCCGCTGACGTGAAACAGCGGCACACAGCACAGCCAGCGGTCGGTGGGCTCGACCCCGAGGTTGAAGGCCGACCCGACCGCGCTCCAGAGGTGGTTGCCGTAGGTGAGGCCCACGGGACGGGGGCGGCCGGAGGTGCCGCTCGTGAGGATGCGGCAGCACAGCGCTTCGAGGTCGTGCTCGCCCAGGAGCGGCAGGTCGGCCTCGGTCAGGCCCGCGTCCGCGGCGTCGGAGATCACGAGGCCCGGACCGACGCGCTCCAGCTCGGCGGCGCGCTCGTCGTCGCTGAGCCTGGTGTTGAGGGGATAAGCGACCGCCCCGAGCTTCATCAGGGCGTGCAGGAGCACGACGTAGTCGAGCCCGGCCGGCAGCTCGATCGCGACCGTCGCGCCGCGGCGAACTCCGCGCGCCGCGAGCCTGCGGGCGGCCCGGACGGTCTCGTGCTCGAGCTCGGCATAGGCGACCTCGTAGCCCCCGGCGAGGAGCGCCGGGCGATCCGGACAGGTCGCCGCTCGCTGCGCGAGCCAGTTGTCGAGGTGCATCCGCAGGGATAATCACGGACCCATGCCGATTTCGCACCGCGACGCCCCCTCCGAGGAGGATCTCTACGCCCCGATCGCGTGGGAGCGCGCGCACGAATACGAGGATCTGATCTACGAGCGGGCCGAGGGAATCGCGCGCATCACGATCAACCGGCCCGAGGTCCACAACGCCTTCCGTCCGCAGACGCTGGCCGAGCTTCGTGACGCCTTCGCTCGCGCGCGCGACGATCTCGAGGTGGGCGCGATCATCTTCACCGGGGCCGGCACGGAGGCGTTCTGCTCCGGCGGCGACCAGCGCATCCGCGGCGACGACGGCTACATCGGCGATGACGAGGTGGCCTCGGCGGGGGTCGGGCGCCTGGACGTCGGCGACCTCCACGTGCAGATCCGGCGCCTGCCCAAGCCGGTGATCGCGATGGTGGCCGGCTACGCCGTGGGAGGCGGGCAGATCCTGCATCTGGTCTGCGACCTCTCGATCGCGGCCGACAACGCCCGCTTCGGTCAGACTGGCCCTCGCGTCGGCAGCTTCGACGGCGGGTTCGGAGCAGGCCTCCTCGCCAAGGCCGTGGGCGTGCGCAAGGCGAAGGAGATCTGGTTTCTATGCCGCCTGTACGAGGCGGACGAGGCGCTCCAGATGGGACTGGTCAACGCGGTGGTCCCCCTCGACGAGCTCGAGCGCGAGACGGTTGCCTGGTGCCGGGAGATGACCTCGCTCTCGCCGCTTTCGCTGCGGCTGCTCAAGGCTTCGTTCAACGCAACCGAGGACGGGCTCACCGGCATCCAGCAGCTCTCGCACGATGCGACCCTGCTCTTCTACATGTCCGAGGAGGGCCAGGAGGGGCGCAACGCGTTCCAGGAGGGGCGCAAGCCCGACTTCAAGAAGTTTCCGAAGCGCCCTTGAGCTCGCTGCGCATCTGGCTGATGGCCGCCCGGCCGCGAACGCTGCCTGCGGCCGTTGCGCCGGTGCTGGTGGGGAGTGCGGCGGCCGCTTACGCGGCCGACCCCTGCGCGGGCCGGGACATTTGCCTGCAGATCGCCCCGGAGCCCTTCGACTGGGCTCGGTTCGCCGCTGCCCTCGTCGGCTCGATCTTCATCCAGATCGGCACCAACCTTGCCAACGACTACTCCGACGCCCGGCGAGGAGCCGACACGGCCGAGCGCCTCGGGCCCGTTCGAGTCACGTCGGCGGGCCTGGTGGCGCCCAGACGGGTGCTGGTGGCCACTTGGGTGGCCTTCGGCGTGGCCGTGCTCGCCGGCCTCTATCTGGCGACCCAGGTGGGGCCGGAGATCCTGGCGGTCGGTTTCGTCTCGATCCTCGCCGGCGTGCTCTACACCGGTGGCCCAAAGCCGTACGGGTACGCGGGCCTCGGCGAGGTCTTCGTCTTCCTGTTCTTCGGCCTGGTCGCCGTCAACGGCTCCTACTACGTCCAGCGCGAGGAGCTCGACTGGATGCCCTTCGCGCTCTCGGTCCCGATCGGGCTGCTTGCAACAGCGATCCTCGTCGTGAACAACCTTCGCGACATCGAGACCGACCGCCGCGCCGGCAAGACGACGCTGGCCGTCCGGCTCGGGCGTCCGCGAACCCGCCTGCTTTACGCGTGGATGGTCGCCCTGTCGTTCGTCGCGGTGCCGGTGGCGATCGTCGTTGCCGACGCACCGGCTTGGTCCCTGCTCGCATTGGGCGCGGCCGCCCTGGCAAGCCGGCCGCTGCGGGCCGTGCTGACCCGTACCGACGGCGAGGCGCTGAACGGTGCCCTCGCGGGCACCGGCCTGTTGCTCGCCGCGTTCAGCTTGCTGCTTTCGGCGGGGCTGCTGATCGCTGCGGTCTGAGGATCTCGTGAAGATCGCCGAGGTCGAGACCGTCCCGTACGCCCTCCCCTTTCGGGAGGACTACGTGACGGCCCGCGGCGCCCTCGCGGCGCGGGAGATGGTCCTGCTGCGTTTGCGGACCGACGAGGGCGTCGAGGGCTTGGGCGAAGCTGTCCCGATGACGCTGCGCGGAGGCGACTCGCTCGAGCGGGTCGAGCGCGCGCTGCAGCGCTCGACTCGCCGCATCCGCCGGCTGGATCCCTCGCTCCTGGCGGGCGAGGAGCCGCTCGAGGCGGCCATCGATGCGTTCATTGAAGTCGCCGCCGGCCGGCGCCTTCCCGGGCCCGCAGCGGCCGCGCTGGAGATGGCGATTCTCGATCTCGCCGGCAAGCTCTCGGGGCAGCCCCTGTGGAAGCTCCTGCGGGGCGAGCGCGCCGAGCCGGTCCGGTGCAACGCGACCCTGGCCGCGGGCCCGCCCGCGCAGGTCGCGGCGGCCGCCGCGCGCTGGGCCGAGCGCGGTTTCTCCGCCTTCAAGCTGAAGATCGGGACCGGCGATGACGTGCGCCAGGTGCGCGAGGTGCGCGACGCCGTGGGGGCCGCCGCGACAATCCGCGTGGATGCGAACGGCGCCTACCCGCCCCGCGAGGCGATCGCGCTGCTGCGTGACCTCGAGCCGGTGGGCGTCGAGCTCGCCGAACAGCCCTCCCCCACGCTCCGTGACCTGGCGGCGGTATCGGCCGCGAGCCCGATTGCGGTCGCGGCCGACGAGAGCGTCTCGAGCGCGAAGGACGCCGACCGAGCGCGCGACTCCGGGGCGTGCCGGTACGCGACGGCCAAGCTCTCGAAGGTAGGCGGGATCGGGGTCGCGGGAGCGATCGCGTCACGTCTGCCCACCTACCTCTCCAGCGCCCTCGACGGGCCCGTGGGCATCGCCGCGGCCGGCCACGCCGCGCTCGCCATCTACCGCACCGCCGAGGACCCCGGCCTGGCCCACGGCCTGGCCACGCAGGAGCTCTTCGCGGCGACTATCGCGATGCGTGCGTGCGAGGTCCGTGACGGCTGCCTGCACGTGCCCGAGGGCCCCGGCCTGGGCGTGGAGCTCGACCCCAAGGCCCTCGAGCACCACCGCCTCCCCTAAGGCCGAACGTCCCGCAGCCCCCCTCTCACCGGGGGGTTCCGGGACGTTCGGCGGGGGCGGTAGCGTTCGGGGTGTGGATGCCGCCAACCGCAATACCGCTTTGGCCTCGGCGTTCGTCGAGGAGCTGGCGCGGTGCGGCGTCAGGCACGCCGTCGTCTCACCCGGGTCGCGCTCGACGCCGCTCGCGCTGGCGCTCTGGCGCGCGCCGGCCATCGGGGTCACCGTGGTGGTCGACGAGCGCAGCGGCGGGTTCGCGGCGCTGGGAATGGCGCAGGCGTCGCGGATGCCCGTGGCGGTCCTCTGCACTTCCGGCACGGCCGCGTCCAACCTGCACCCGGCCGTCAGCGAGGCGAACGAGTCTGCGGTCCCCCTCGTGGTCCTCACGGCTGACCGCCCGCCCGAGCTGCGCGGGATCGGCGCCGGGCAGACGATCGATCAGCTCAAGCTCTACGGATCCGAGGTCCGCTGGTTCTGCGAGGTGGGCGCACAGGACGCGGACGATGCGGGGCTGATCCACCTGCGCTCGGTGGCATGCCGCGCCTTCGCCGCGGCGTGGGGCGAGCCCCGCCCCGGCCCGGTCCATCTGAACCTTCCGTGGCGCGAGCCGCTTGGAGACACGCCGGCCGAAGGTGAGGTGACGGCAGGCTCCGCGCCGGCGCTCCGGGGCCGCGGGGAGCGGCCTCTGACGGCCGTCGCGGGGGGAGCACCCGCACCCGATGCCGGCCTACTGGACGAGCTCGCCGAGCGCCTGGCCGCGGCTCCCCGGGGGCTCATCGTCGCCGGCCGCCAACTGGATCCGGCTCTCGGCGAGGCGGCTGCGGCGCTCGCCGGCGCGAGCGGGTATCCGATCCTGGCCGAACCGACGTCGCAGGTCCGCTTCGGCCCGCATGACCGGGCGATGGTGGTAAGCGCGTACGAGCCGAACGCCATCGCGCGCCCTCGCGAGCTGGAGCCCGAGCTGGTCGTGCGGGTCGGCGAGATGCCCACCTGCAAGCCGCTGCGCGGATGGCTGGGCGAGCTGGAGGAGCTCCGCCAGGTCGTAATCGACCCTTCCTACGCGTGGAACGAGCCGACCCGCCGCGCCGAGACGATCGTGCGGGGCGACGGCGTCGCGGTGCTCCACGAGCTGACGGCGCGGCTCGGGACGAGGGGTCAGCGCGGACCCTGGGCGGAGAGCTGGCTGGGGGCGAGCGAGGCCGCCGAGGCGGCGCTCGACGGCGCCCTGGAGACAGAGGAGCTCTCCGAGCCGGCCGTTCAGCGCGCCCTGGCTGCCGCCTACGCCGACGGCGATCTTGTCTACACCGCGTCCTCGATGCCGATCCGCGACCAGGAGGCTTACGCGATGGGCACCGGTGCCGACGTCCGCTTCCTGGCGAACCGGGGCGCGAACGGGATCGACGGCCTCGTCTCGTCGGGCATCGGCGCGGCAATCGCGTCGGGGCGGCCCACCTGGATCCTCACCGGCGACCTCGGGCTGTTCCACGACCTGAGCTCACTTGCGCTGCTGGCGGGCAGCGAGGCCCCGGTGCGCCTCATCGTCTTCGACAACGGCGGCGGCGGGATCTTCGAGTTCCTGCCGCAGTCCGGCGAGGTCGCCCGCGAGGAGTTCGAGGCGCTGTTCGGCACCGCGACGGGGCTGCGGCCCGAGCGCGCCGCGGCGATGTGGGACCTGCCGCACCGGCGCCTCGAGCGCCCCTCGGACATCGGCGGGACCCCCGCCGCGCCCGAGCTCGTCGAGGTTTCGGTTGACCGGCGGAACGGGCCGGCGCTTCGCTCCGCGCTCATGCGCGCGGCGGCCGACGCCGCCGCGCGATCCGTCTCGTCGGCGCGCGAGTAGCGCCCCGGCCTCAGCCTTCCTCCGGGCTCTCGCTCTCCCCGCAGTTCTCGTTGGTGTACTCCTCGAGGCGCTGGCTCGTGGCCTCGAAGTCCTCGGCCTCCTGCTGGAACTCCGTGGCGATCGCGAGGAAGTCCTCCGGGCTCTTCGCATCCTGAGCCGCCTCGACGAAGTCGTCGAAGAAGGTCTGCGCCTCCTCGACATCGCCCCGGATCTCCTCGGGGGCGACGTCCGCGACCTCCTGGAAGAGGCCCTGGGCCTCCTCGAGCGCGGCGGTGGCTGCACCGATGTCATCGCCCTGGATACCCGCGAACGGATCCTCCGCGGATTGGATCTCCTCCACCTTGTCGCAGAACACCTGGATGTCGCCCTCGTCGTCGCCTCCACAGCCGGCGAACGCCAGGGCGCCGACGGCCGCGATCGATCCGATTGCTCTCATTCTCATGGGCGCTCCCAAGCTGTTTGCGGACGAGGACGCCACCACCCTAACCCGTCAGCCGGCGAGCAGCGGCAGCAGCGCTCCCAGCTTCAGCTCGGTCTCCGCCAGCTCGGCGGCCGGATCGGACCCGGCGACGATCCCGGCGCCGGCGAACAGATGGGCGGTCCGGTCGCGCAGCAACGCCGAGCGCAGGCCCACACAGAACTCGCCGTCCTCGGCGGCGTCCATCCACCCGACGGGACCGGCGTACCAGCCGCGGTCGAGGTCCTCGAGGCGCGAGATCGCGTCGAGTGCGCCCTCGGGCGGCTCGCCCCCCACCGCCGGCGTCGGATGCAGGAGCCCTGCGAGCTCGACGGCGGAATGCGGCTGGGCGAGCTGCGCGTGGATCGGGGACGCGAGGTGCTGGATGTTCGCCACCTTCACGAGCCCGGGCTCGGGGGCCGCCTCGACCCAGACCGCATGGGAGCGCAGCGACCGGGAGATCCTATGGACGACGAAGTCGTGCTCCGCCCGGTCCTTGGCCGAGTGCAGCAGCGCCTCTCCGAGATGGTCGTCCACTGCGGGATCGGCACTGCGTCGGGTCGAGCCCGCCAGGGCGACCGCGGTGGCGCCCGCGCCGCTGCGGCGCACGAGCAGCTCCGGGCTGGCTCCGAGGAAGGCGCCCTCCGCCGAGCCGCAGCAAAAGCAAAAGCAGGACGGGAAGACCGAGCGCAGCGCTCCGAACGCCGCCGCCGGGTCGTGGGCCGCCCCCGCGTCCACCCTGACCTCCCGCGCCAGGACGAGCTTCTCGTGCTCGCCGGCCGTGATGGCGGCGACCGCCGTGGAGACAGCCCGCTCGTAATCGTCGGGTGCGCGCACGCTGCTGATCACGGCGGCCTCGCTGGGGTGCGGGTCGCTGAGGGGCAGCGGCCGGTCGTTGAGGGATGCCAGCCGCGCCCGCAGACGCGCGAGAGCCTTGTCCGCGCCCGCGCCGGAGAACAGCGATGTCGTCAGCAGCGTTCGTCCGTCGCGCCGGTGGACGGCCAGCTCCGGCAGCACCATCAGGCCAGGAGGGAACGAGGACCAGTGGGGGGCGCGGGCGCCATCGGGCGCGAAGGCAAAGCCGCCCACCCAGACGGGTCCGGCGCCGGCGGGCAAGTCGGCGGGCTCGTCGGCCAGCCGTCCGCGGGTGAGCGCGGCGCATTCGTGCGCGACGAGGCCGAACCGGTCGGCGCCCCGGGCGACCACCTCGGTGACGGATCCGAGCGCAGCCAACGCAAAGTCGTCGTCGGCGACCTCCCAGCAGAACCAGCGGTCCCCCGCCATCCGGGCGTTAAAGACGACGGCGGCCGGGTCGGGGATCTCCACCGGCACGGTCACGCTCACGAGCCGCCGGCCGCCGGCCTGCGCGAGCAGCGACTCGAGCGCCGCGATGCTTCGCTGAAGCGTCTGGTAGCCCATGGGCTACCAGGAGTATCAGGGAACGCGCTACTGGTCGGGCTTGGCCTTGGTGATGGCGACCTCGCCCGTGCGGGCCATCTCGATCAGGCCGTGCGGGCGGACCATGCGCTCGAAGCTGTCGATCTTCTCCTGCGAGCCGGTCACCTCGACCGTGAGCGTGCGGCGCGAGACGTCGACGATGGTCGCCCCGAAGATCTCGGCGAACTGCATGATCTCGGCGCGGCTCTCGACGGCGGCCGAGACGCGGAAGAGCGCCATCTCCCGGGCGATCGTCCCGTCCGGCTCCATGTCGCGGATCTTGATCACGTTGACCAGCTTGTGAAGCTGCTTCGTGACCTGGTCGATCGGGTGGACTGCTCCGTCGAGGGTGAGCGTGATGCGCGAGACGCCCGGGTCCTCCGTCGGGCCAACGGCGAGGGTGTCGATGTTGAAGCCCCGGCGGCTGAAGAGGCCGGCGATGCGAGCCAAAACCCCGGGCCGGTTCTCCACGGTGAGCGAGAGAATGTGCTTGCGGCCGGTGAGTACCCGCGCGGCCTGCAGGTCCTCGAGCTTGATCAGGTCGGGGGTGCCGGCCTCCATCAGCCCACCATGTCCCTCGCCGCCGCCCCGGCGGGGATCATCGGGAAGCAGTTCTCGTCCTGGGAGACGCGGACGTCGAGGAGCGCCGGGCCGTCCGTCTCGAGCGCCGCCCGCATGGCGTCCCGGATCTCGGATTTGTCCGAGACCGCCATCCCGGTCCAGCCGAAGGCCTCCGCGAGCTTGGGCCAGTCGGGGCTCGGCCCCATCTCCACCGAGGAGTAGCGCTTGTCCCAGAAGAGCTCCTGCCACTGGCGGACCATGCCGAAGTGGCCGTTGTTCATCAGGAAGACCTTGACCGGGATGTCGTGATGCGCCGCGGTGGCCATCTCCTGGCAGGTCATGACGAGGCTGCCGTCGCCGCAGAGGGCGACCACCGTCTCGTCTGGGCAGGCGACCTTGGCGCCGATCGCCGCCGGCAAGCCGAAGCCCATCGTCCCCAGCCCGCCTGAGTTGAGCCACTGGCGGGGCCGGCTGAAGTGGTAGTACTGCGCCGCCCACATCTGGTGCTGGCCCACGTCGGAGGTGATGATGGCGCTGCCCTCGGTGGCCTCGTACATCGCCTCGATCATGAGCTGCGGCTTGATCTCGGCGTCGCGAGAGTCGTCGTAGCGCAGCGGATAGGTGGTCTGCCATTCGTGGATCTGCTTCCACCACCCCTCGAGGCGGGCGGGATCGGCTTGGAGCGCGTTGTACTCGCGGGTGAGCTTGGGCAGCACGTCTTTGGCGTCGCCCACGATCGGGATGTGAGCAGCCACGTTCTTCGAGATCTCGGCCGGATCCACGTCGATGTGGACGAACTTGGCGCGCGGGGCGAACTCGGAGAGCTTGCCCGTGATGCGGTCGTCGAAACGGGCGCCCACGGCGACGATCAGGTCGGCCGTATCCATCGCGTAGTTGGCCGCACGGGTGCCGTGCATGCCCAGCATCCCCAGCCATTGCTCGTGCGGCGCGGGGAAGGCGCCGAGGCCCATGACCGTCAGCGTGACCGGGAAGCGGTCGGCGGCGCAGAATGCCCGCAGCTCCTCGGATGCGTTCGCGTTCACCACGCCGCCGCCGGCGTAGACGACCGGCCGCTGGGAGTTCGCGAGCGCCTTCGCCGCGAGGCGGATCTGCTTGATGTTGCCCTCGGTCGTGGGGCTGTATCCCGGCAGGTCGGGCGGGCCCTCGGCGGGCTCGTACTCGATGTCGGCGCGCGAGAGGTCCTGCGGGATGTCCACCAGGACCGGGCCGGGCCGGCCCGTCGAGGCGATGTGGAAGGCCGCGTGGATGTATTCGGGGATGTGGCGCGGGTCGGTGACGAGCAAGGAGTGCTTGACCACCGGCATCGTGATCCCAGTGACGTCGGCCTCCTGGAAGCCGTCGGTACCGATCAGGTCGGTGCGCACCTGGCCGGTGATGAACACGGTGGGCACCGAGTCCATCATCGCGTCGGCGATCGGCGTGACCAGGTTCGTCGCGCCCGGGCCGGAGGTCGCGAAGGCGACGCCTACGCGACCGGAGGCCTTTGCGTAGCCCTCGGCCGCGTGGCCGGCGCCCTGCTCGTGACGCGCCTGGATGTGCGTGAACTTCGCGTCGTAGATCGCGTCGTAGGTGGGCAGGTTGGCGCCGCCGGGGATGCCGAAGACGTGCTCGACCCCCTCGGCCTCCAGGGCTTGGACCAGTGCATCAGCGGCGCGCATGGGCAGTGATTGTAAAGACGGGGTGGCCCGCTTCCGGGCTCAGCCTTGCGAGGTCAGGGGGTCGCCCTCGAGCTCGCCGGCCTTCCAGGTGGTGTGAGGAAGGATGGCCCGCTCGATCACCCGGTCGCGATGCTGCTCGATTATCCGCAGCATCGACTGCACCAGCTCCTCGCCGAGGTGGTTGGGTTCGAGCCCCAGGTCGAGCAGCTTTGTGTGCGTGGCGTTGTAGTAGTGGCGCTCGGCCTCCACGCGCGGGTTGGGGAAGCGCTTGACCTCCACGTCGATCCCGGCGTGAGCCGCGCTCTCGCGCACCAGCTCCGCCAGCTCGGCCACCGAGAACTGCTCGGTGAACTGGTTGAAGACGCGGAACTCGCCGAGGGCCGCCGGGTTGGCGACCGCCAGTTCGACGCACTGAAGGGTGTCGCGGATGTTCAGGAACCCGCGGGTCTGGCCACCCTCGCCGTAGACGGTGAGCGGATGGCCGATGACGGCCTGGACGCAGAACCGGTTGAGCACGGTCCCGAAGTACTCGTCGTAGTCGAAGCGGGTGAGGAGACGCTCGTCCTCGGCGGACTCGTCGGTCTCGATCCCATACACCACCCCCTGGTTGAGGTCGGTGGCGCGCAGGCCCCAGATCCGGCATGCGAAGTGGATGTTGTGCGAGTCGTGGACCTTGGAGAGGTGATACAGCGAGCCGGGCATCTTGGGGAACGGCAGGGTGTCCTTGCGCCCCTTGTGCTCGATCTCGATGAACCCCTCCTCGATGTCGATGTTGGGGGTGCCGTACTCGCCCATCGTCCCGAGCTTCACCAGGTGGCAGTCGGGCACGCGGTCGCGAATTGCGAACAGGAGGTTGAGCGTGCCGATCACGTTCGTGTACTGGGTCTCCACCGCGGCCTCGCGGGACTTCATCGAGTACGGCGCCGATGGCTGCTCGCCGTAGTGGACGATCGCCTCGGGCAGGGTGTCCGCGATCACGCCCTCGAGGAACTCGTGATCCTCGATCGAGCCGACGTACTGGCGGATCTCGTTGCCGGAGACCTCGCGCCACGCCTCGATGCGCTCGTCGAGAGAGCGGATCGGTATCAGCGAGTCCGTGGAATTCTCGGTGTGCCAGCGGCGCCGAGAGAAGTTATCGACGACCGAGACCTCGTGCCCCCCCTTCGAGAAGCGCATCGCCGTCGGCCAGCCGAGGTACCCGTCGCCACCCAGGATCAGGATCCTCATGAGCGGCGAGAGGGTAGCGGAGGCCACGGGCGCCGCTCGGTTTGGCACTAGGCAGCGAAGGGGGGGCGAACCACGGGGCTGTCCTGCCTACACCACCGTATGGGTGAAGAGGACAGGACGGCCGAGGAGAGGGCGAGCGCGGTCGCCAGCGCGTCGAAGGGAGTCGCCACGCGCCAGGAGCTGCTGGCCGCGGGGGTCAGCGACAGGGAGATCGAGCGGCGTCGCGCGAACGGCTCCCTGATCGACCAGCACCCCGGGACGTACCGGGTGGGTCACCGCGCACCGAGCGTGGAGGCGACCTACCTGGGTGCCGTGCGAGCGTGCGGCCCGGGTGCCCTTCTCTGCGGGCCCGCGGCCGCCTGGCTGTGGGGGCTGATCAAGGGTGCGCCGCCGCAGCCCGAGGTCATCTCCCTCGCTGAGAGGCGTATCGCCGGAATCGTGACGCACCGCGCGCGACGCCAGCCGGGCGCCGACGGTGCCATCCAAAGAGCAATCCCGGTCACCACCGTTGCCCGGACCCTTGTCGACCTGGCTGGGCTCCTCCCGTCCGGTGAGCTCGCGAAGGCGTGCCACGAGGCCGGCGTCAGGCACAACACGACTCCAGCCGAGGTGGAGGAGGTCCTGAAGCGCCGCCCCGCGTCGAAGGGTGCCGGGAAGCTGCGACGAGTCATGTCCGGCGAGACGAAGGTCCTGTTGAGCAAGCTCGAGCTGGGCTTCCAGAAGCGGCTTCGCGAGGCGCAGCTACCGCTCCCGGTCACAAACAAGCCTGCCGGCGGGCGACGGGTCGACTGCCGCTGGCCCGAGCACAAGCTGACCGTCGAGCTCGACAGCTACCGGTTCCATCGCTCCCGGCACGCCTGGGAGCAGGATCGTCGCCGCGAGCGCGAGGCCCGAGCGCGCGGCGACGACTTCCGCCGCTACACCTGGGATGACGTCTTCGTTCACCCCCGCCTCATGATGCGCGAACTCATCGCCTTCTTCTCCGGCAGCCGTCCTGCCTAGACCACCGCAGAGGTGGAGAGGACAGGACAGCCCAACGGGGGCGGGTGCAACGTGGGGTGTCAGGGGCCAGCCGGGGCCGCTCTATTCTGCGCGGGCCCATGAGCCTGCCGCTCGCAGCCCTCTTTCCCCAGGAACTGACCGCGCTTCGCGCGAGCGGGTTGGTCCTGGCCGCCGGGATCGCGGGCTTCGCGCTCTGGCGCCGTCGGACCCTGCGAAACGCGGATGTCCTGACCCTGCTCGTGATCGCCCTGGCGCTGGCCGTCGTGGCGGGGACCGAGCTGCTGGACGCCGCCCTGTCGGCCTTCTCGTTCGAGCGCGAGAACGGGACCCGGATCGTGGGCATTGCGGTGTTCGCGATCCTCATCCTCTTCGCGCTCACCCTGCGGGCGCTCTCGCAGAGCTCCCGCATAACGAACGAGCTCTCCGCCGTGCTCGAGGGGTTGGCATGGGATCGCTTCCGGCGCGATGGCCATCCCGAGCGCTTCGCCGGCAAGGTGGCGGTGCTGATCCCCGCCTACAACGAGGTGGACAACATCGCGACGGTGCTCGAGCGGATTCCGGCGGAGGTCTGCGGCGAGCCGACGGCGGTCCTGGTGGTCGACGACGGCTCGCGCGACCGGACCGCCGAGGCGGCCGAGGCCGCGGGGGTAGTCGTCGCCAGGCACGTGGTCAACCGCGGGGGCGGCGCTGCGCTGCGCACCGGCTACCGGCTGCTCTCGGACTCTCGGGTGAAGATCGTCGTCACCCTGGACGCCGATGGTCAGCACCTTCCCTCCGAGATGCCCCGCCTCGTCGAGCCGGTGCTGTCCGGCGAGGTGGCGATGGCTCATGGCTCGCGCGTCCTGGGCGAGGCCGAGGCGAACCACCGCGCGCGCGAGCTCGGCATCGTGTTCTTCAACAAGGTCGTCTCGTTCATCACCCGCACGAAGGTCACCGACTGCTCGAACGGCTACCGGGCCGTGCGCGCCGACGTCCTCCCCACGCTCGTCCTGCGCCAGGAGCAGTTCCACACCTCGGAGTTCATGATCGAGGCCATCAAGCGCGGCATCCCCTCGAAGGAGGTGCCGGTGACGGTGGTGGCCCGGCTCTCCGGGCACTCGAAGAAGCCGGCGGTCGTGCGCTACGGGATGGGCTTCGCGAACGCGATCGCACGCACCTGGCTGCGGTAGCCGGCTGCCCGCCGCGGCGCCGGCGATGGGTACGGCTAGCCTCGCCGCGCCTCCCGCGCCGCCTCGATCATCGCCGGCGTGCGCACCTCGCCGGGGTCCGGCAGGAAGAGGTCCTCTCCACAGACGCTGCAGACCTGCACGTAGAGCTTCTGCACCTTGCCGCAGTTGGGGCAGCGGCGCTCGGGCTCGGCGTGCTCGGAGCGGTGCAGGACGACCGCGACCAGGCCGAAAACCGGGAGCAGGAAGCCGATCACGAACCAGAGGAAGAACGAGCTTCCCTTGCCCCGGCCGATGACGCCGGTGGCGAGGCCGAAGGCACCGAGGACGGCGATGGCCTCCACTGGGCTAGCCGAGCGGGCGGTGCGTGCCGCCGCGCTCGTAGACCTCGTCCGTGAGCGGCCGTGGGTGACCGATGGAGCCGACCTCGGCCACATCGCGCGAGAACGGGAGGCCGATCGTCCAGTCTGCGACCGCCCGGATCTTCCGGGCCACCCCCGGCACCTGGCTCATGTGGTAGCTGCGGGCGAGCCACCATGCCGGAAAGCCGCTGAAGCGCCGCTTCGAGATCTGCCCCACCGCCTTGTAGCGCCCGAGGTTCACGAAGGCCGCCTTCGCCCTGTAGTCGAAGCTTCTCGGGGTGGCCGCGACTCCAAGCTTGCAAGCGATGTTGTGCGCCACCACCGTGCCCTGGCGGACCGCATGCTGGGCCGTTGGCGGGCACGGTTTCAGGCCGTCGGTGTTCGGGTCGGGCACGGCGGCGCAGTCGCCGATCGCCCACGCGCCCTCGAGGCCGCGCACGCGCATGAACTCGTCGACCTCCACCTTGCCGCGGTCGTCGAGCGGCAGGGAGAGTCGCTTGAGGCTCGGATGCGGCGCGACGCCGGCAGTCCAGACGATCGTCTGCGTCGGGATGTCCTCGCCGGTGGACAAACGAACCGAGTCGTCGCGGGCCTCGTCGAGCATGGTCCCGAGGCGGATGTCGATCCCGCGCCCGCGCAGCTCGCGGACGGCGTAGTCGGCCAGGCCCCGGTCGACCTCGGGGAGCACCCGGTCGGCTGCCTCCACGAGGATCCAGCGCATCCCGTGCAGGCGCGCCTTGGGGTAGCGGTCGATGGCGTCGGCCGCGAAGTCCTGAAGCTCGGCCAGCGCCTCGAGGCCCGAGTAGCCCCCTCCCACGAAGACATAGGTGAGGAGCTCCTCGCGGCGCGCGGGATCGTCGGTCGCGTTCGCGCGCTCCAGCGTCTCGACCACGTGGTTGCGAAGCCAGATCGCATCCGCCAGGCTCTTGAAGCCGATCGCGTGGCGGTCGAGGCCCGGCACTGGCAGCGAGCGCGAGACCGAGCCCACCGCAACGAGGAACTGGTCGTAGCGCAGCGTTTCGTCCTCGCCCTCGTGCGTGGAGAGTTCGACGGTGCGGGTCTCGGGATCGTGGCCCGAGATCGCCCCCAGGCGGAGGTTGGTGCGCTTGAGCATGTCGCGCAGCGGCGTCACCACGTGGCGCGGCTCGAGCATCCCCGCCGCCGCCTCCGGCAGGAAAGGCGTGTAGAGCATGAAGTTGACGTCGTTGACGAGGACGAGCCGCGCCGACTGCTTGGGGAGCAAGCGCTCGAGCTCGCGGGCCGCGCTCGCGCCGGCGAAGCCGCCTCCCGCGATCACGACGTTCCAGGCCATGCGTGGAGTATGCCCTATTTCGCAGGCTTGTAACACAATGTTACAAGTGCGTATAGCCACGGAAAAGCCGAGCGGGGCCGGCTACAGGCCCAGCTGCTCGCGAATCAGACGGGTGACCTCGCCGCCATCCGCGCGGCCCTTGGTCTCCTTCATCACGTAGCCGACGAGCGGGCCGACGGCCTTCATGTTTCCCTCGCGCACCTTCGCCGCCGCTTCGGGATCGGCCGCGATCGCGGCCCTGACGATCTCCTCGAGCGCATCGGGGTCATCCATCTGCCCCAGGCCCTCCGACTCGATCACGCTCGCCGGCTCGCCGCCATCGGCGATCAGCTTCGCGAGCACCTGGCGGGCGGCGGTACTGGATACCCGCTTCGAGGCGGCGAGGTCGGCCAGCGCGCCGAGCGCCGGTGGCGTGACCTTCGAGTCCTGCGGTCGCTCCGCCGCTCCCGCCTCGCGCAGGCCGGCGACGAGATCGACGACGACCCAGTTGGCCACGGTCCGCGCGTCGGCCTGCGAGGCGGCGCCGGCGGCGGCCTCGAAGTAAGCGGCAAGCTCGGGGTCGAACGCGAGCTGGCCGGCCTGCTTTGGGTCAAGGCCAAGCTCGTCCAGATAGCGCGCCCGCCGGGCCTCGGGAAGCTCGGGCAGCGACGCGCGGGCGGACTGCAGCATCTCCTCGGTCGGCGCCAGAGGGACGAGGTCCGGCTCCGGGAAGTAGCGGTAGTCGTGCGCCTCCTCCTTGGACCTCAGCGAGGTGAGCGCGCCGCTGCGCGGATCGAAGTGAAGGGTCTCCTGCTCCACGCGCTCACCCGAGCCGACCACCTCGGCCTGGCGCTCGAGCTCGGCGGCGATCCCGCGCTCGATGAAGCGAAACGAGTTCATGTTCTTCAACTCGGTCTTCGTCCCGAGCTCCTCGGAGCCGGTCGGGCGAACCGAGATGTTCGCGTCGCAACGCAGGCTGCCCTCCTCCATGTTCACGTCGGAGGCGCCCGTCCCCTTGATGGTGGCCCGCAGGAGCTGGAGCCACTCACGCGCGGTGGCGCCGTCGCGCAGGTCGGGCTCGGTGACGATCTCGAGAAGGGGGGTGCCGCCACGGTTGAAGTCCACGAGCGAGGTGCTGGAGCCGTGGATTCGGCCCGACTCCCCGGCGTGGATCAGCTTCGCTGCGTCCTCCTCGAGGTGGAAGCGGTGGATGCGCACGTCGCCCAGCCGGCCGCCCCGCGCAAGCGGGATGTCGTACTGGCTGATCTGGTAGGCCTTCGGGCTGTCCGGATAGAAGTACTGCTTGCGGTGAAAGATCGAGCGCGGCGCGATCTCGCACCCCAGCGCCAGGGCGATCGCCAGCCCGTAGCGAACGGCCTGCTCGTTGATCGTGGGCAGTACGCCCGGGTGGGCGAGGCACACCGGGCAGGTGTGAACGTTCGGATCGTCGCCGAAGGAAAGCTCGCAGCCGCAGAACATCTTTGTCCGCGTTCGCAGCTGGACGTGGATCTCGAGGCCGATCACCGCCTCGAGCTCAGCCATAGCCGAGCCCCTCGATCTGCTCCTCGCCCATTCCGAAGAAGTGCCCGATCTCGTGGAAGACCGTGCGCTTCACCTCCTCGGCGTCCGGGTTGGCGCTGCGAAAGATCACGATGCGATGGACTCCGCCGACCGGGTCGTAGATGCCCATCAGGTCGTCCGGATGGGACTCCTCGATGATCACGGCGACGTCGCCCAGCCGCTCCCTCGCCCAGCCCGGCAGCTCATCCAAGGCCTCGATCGCGGCCGCGCGGCACTCCTGCTCGGTCACGCGGGCCTCTCGTCGAAGGCCAACCCCCGCTCGAGGGCGTGGGCGGCGTCGAGCAGCAGGTTCTCCGTGAAGGCGGGGCTCGTGAGCTGCAGACCGACCGGCAGCGGGCGACCGCCGCCCGCCGGTTCCGCGGTGCCGCACGGAATCGAGATCGCGGGAATCCCGGCCAGCGACATGGGCACGGTGAAGTAGTCGGAGAGGTACATCGCGAGCGGATCCTTGGTGCGCTCGCCCAGCCGGAAGGCGACGCTGGGCGAAGTGGGCGTGGCGATCAAATCGAAGCTCGCGAACGCCGCCCGGAAGTCCTCTGCGATCCGCGTCCGCACCCGCTGCGCGCGTCCGTAATAGGCGTCGTAGTAGCCCGAGGACAGCGCGTAGGTGCCCAGCATGATGCGCCTCTTGACCTCGGCGCCGAACCCCGCCGCGCGGGTCGTCTCGTACATCTCGGTCAGCTCGGCGGGCTCGTCCGAGCGGGCCCCGTAGCGCACCCCGTCGTAGCGGGCGAGGTTGGACGAGGCCTCGGCCGGTGCCAGGACGTAGTAGGCGGAGATTCCATGCTCGGCATGGGGCAGCCGGCACTCCCCCACCTCCGCGCCCAGCTCGCGCGCGACGTCGAGGCTGGCTGCGAAGGCGGCCGCCACGCCCGGCTCGACGCCCTCCGCCTCGCCGGAGAAGTCCCGCGCGACCCCGATGCGAAGCCCGCTCAGATCGCTGCGCGAGGGCAGCTCGACGCCGCCGTCGATCCCGACGCAGGTGGAGTCCATCGCGTCCGCGCCCTCGAGGGCGCGGAGCAGCAAGGCGGCGTCGGTCACGTCGCGGGTGAGCGGCCCGCACTGGTCGAGCGACGAGGCGAAGGCGATCATCCCGTAGCGCGAGATCGCCCCGTAGGTCGGCTTCAGCCCGACGATTCCGCAGAGCGCCGCGGGCTGGCGGATCGAGCCTCCCGTGTCGGTTCCCAGCGCCCAGGGGGCCAGGCGGCCGGCCACCGCGGCCGCGGAGCCACCCGAGGACCCGCCCGGCACCCGTTCGCGGTCCCACGGGTTGCGGACCGGGCCGTAGGCAGAGTTCTCGTTGGATGAGCCCATCGCGAACTCGTCCATGTTGGTCTTGCCGAGGACCCGGGCGCCGGAGTTGGAGAGGCGGCGCACAGCCGTCGCCGTGTACGGGGGGACGTAGCCCTCGAGGATCCGCGATCCGGCGGTGGTCGGGATTCCCTCGGTGCAGAAGATGTCCTTGATGGCGACGGGCAGCCCGCGGAGGGGAGCGCCGCCGCTACCGGCCCCCTCCCCGTCGGCCGTCCACAGATAGGCCCCGAGCTCGTCGGCGCCGGCCGCCTGCGCGTAGGCGTCGAAGTACTCGCCGGCGTCGAGCTCGCCCGCCTCGATCCGCCCCAGGGCCTGGGCGGCCGTGAGCTCGAGGACATCACTTGCGGCGGCTTCGCCGCCTGACACGCCACCTTCGGGGCTAAAGCCCCTCATGACATACCCGTCACGCCTGTGGGCTCGGAACTCGGAAGGCGCCGTCGGCCGGGTCGGGCGCGGGCTCCAGGGCCCGCTCGCGCGGAAGGCTGGCGCGCGGTTCGTCTGCGCGCAGCACGTTCTCGAGCTCGACGACGTGAGTCGTGGGTTCGACATCGTCGAGATCGAGAGCCGAGATGCGCTCCACGTGATCGAGGACGGCGGAAAGCTCGCCGGCCATGCGCTCGACCTCCTCGTCGGAGAGCCGCAGTCGCGAGAGCTTCGCGACGTGAAGGACCTGCTCGCGCTCGATCATCGCGCGCAGTTTAGGAAGCAGTAGGATCGCCCGCCTCATGACGGGGGCCACCGCCGAGCGATTCGTCGTCCTCAACCTGCGCCTGCTGGCGGCGACCTTCGCCCTGGTGGGGGTGCTCTTCATCGCGCTCCCCGACGGGACGCTCGCTGCGCTCGACGACTTCGGAGAGTGGTTGCCGCTGGGCCAGTTCGCCGCGGCGCCCGAGACGCTTCAGCAGCTCTGGCTGGCGCTCGGGTTCTCCTACATGGTGGTGATCACCGGGATCTGCCTGGTCGTGCAGGCGGACGTGGTGCGCTACAGGCCTCTGTTGCTGGTCCTCGCCGCCGGCAAGGCGGCCTCCTCGCTCGCGGCCTTCGGCGCCTACCTCTTCGACGACGACGTCTTCGCCTACCTCCTCAACTTCCTTCTCGACGGGTTCCTGGTCGGGGTGGCGCTGCTGTTGTGGTCGCTCGCCGGTCGCGTGGGCGAGCCCGCCGCTCCGTCCTGAAGGCGCGCGCCGGGGCTTCGGACCGCCGAGCTCCGCATCCTGCGTGCGTTCGCGGAGGCTCAGGCCCCAGGCCTCGGCCCGCTCCCGGCGGCGGCCGGTAACGGTCCTGCCGGGCCCGGGGCCGTCGACGTCGCCGGCTCCGTCAATCGGTTCCTCACGACGCTCCCGCCCCGGCGGGTGCTCCTCGTTCGCCTGGTCCTGCTCGTCTTCGACCGCCTGCCCTTCCCGTGGCGCTTCAGCCGCTCCGACCTCGCCGCGCGGCAAGACTTCATCGCGAAACTCGAGGAGGCCAACCGCCCATTGCTGGGCGAGCTCCTCGTCCTCCTCAAGGTCCTGACCGGGCTGGGGTACGGCAACGACGCCGGGGTCCGCGCCTCGATCGATTACGAGATCACCTGCCGCCTCGAGGGGGGAGCCTCGCCCCTCCCCGCGCCCGATCCCGCGCCGCTCGGCGGGCTGGACCCGGAGTCGAACGTGGAGGAATGCGACGTGGCGATCGTAGGCTCGGGCGCCGGAGGCTCGGTGGCGGCTGCGCTGCTGGCCGAGGCGGGCCTCGACGTCGTCGTCGTCGAGGCGGGGCCCTACATGGACCGCGGCTCCTATCCCGAGGAGCCGCTGGCGGCCCTGGCTGCGCTTTACCGCGACGGCGGGCTGACGATCGCCGAGGGGCGTCCCGCCATCCCGACGCCGGTGGGCCGGGCCGTAGGCGGCACGACGGTGATCAACTCTGGCACCTGCTTCCGGGCACCGGGCGACGTGCTGGCACGCTGGCGGGCGCAGAGTGGCATCGAGTGGGCGAGTGAGATGACGCCGGAGTACGTACAGGCGGAGGAGATGCTGGACGTCGCGCCGGTGGATCCTCGGACGATGGGGCGCAACGGGCAGATCCTGATGGAGGCGGCGGAGGCGATGGGCCTGAGCCATCACCCCCTGTCGCGCAATGCCGGCCGCTGCTCGCAGTGCTCGTCCTGCCCACAGGGTTGCCGCCTGGACGCGAAGCGGGCCGCCCACGTGACCTACCTGCCGCGCGCGGTCGCGGCAGGGGCGCGCGTGCGCTCCGGCGTCCAGGTGGACACCGTGGTCTTCGAGGGCGACCGCGCCACCGGCGTTCGCGGGCGGTCCGGGGTGGCGTGGCACCAAAACGGCTCGGCGACGCACGAGCGCGCGAACGGCGATGGCTCCGGCCGGGCCTACGAGCTCCGCGCCCGGCGGGCCGTCGTCCTGGCCGGCGGAGCGTTCGGGACGCCGGAGCTGCTCCTGCGCTCGGGCTTTAAATCGGCCAGCGGCCAGCTCGGCCAAAACCTCCACATCCATCCGGCCTGCTGGGTCGGGGCACGCTTCGCAGAGGAGGTGCGTGGCTGGGACGGCGTGATGCAGAGCTACGCGGTCGACGAGTGGATGGAGCGCGGCATCCTGCTGGAGGCCACGTTCACCCCGCTCGCCTTCGGCGCGCAATGGCTCCCGGGGACCGGGCCGGCACACCAGGAGCGCATCCTCTCCTACGACCGCATCGCCTCGACCGGCGTGCACCTCTCCGACACGTCGTCGGGCCGCGTGGCCCTGGCGTCCGACGGCTCGCTTCGCATCACCTACGACCTCACCAAGGCCGACGCCGAGAAGCTCAGCTTCGGGATCGCGCGCGCCTGTGAGTTGTTCTTCGCGGCCGGAGCCACGGAGGTCTATCCGCAGATCGCGGGGATCCCCACGATCACCGCCGAGGAGGTCCAGCGCCTGGACGACCGGCCGCCCCGCGCCCGCCGCCTGCGGCTGGAAGCGTTTCACCCGATGGGAACGGCGGCGATGGACGCCTCGCCCGACCGGGGGGTCGCCGATACGGATGGCGCCGTCCACGGCGCCCGCGACCTCTACATCGCCGACGGCTCGCTCTTCCCAACCTCGATCGGGGTCAACCCGATGATGACCATCATCGCGATGGCCTCGCGGATCTCCCGGGGCCTGGCCGACACTCTGACCTAGAGACGACGACGGCCGCCCGAAGGCGGCCGTCGTACAACCTCTCCTCCCCGGGGCGGAGCCCCGGAGTACCGTGGCTACTGAGCCGGCGGTGCCGCCGGAGGCGGGGGCGGCGGGGGCGGCGGGGGTGTTGCCCCGGTTCCGGCTCCGCGGTTGGGCGGGCCGCTGAACGAAGCGCCCTCCTCCTGCATCGCCAGCCATCCGCCCGCGGCCACTCCACCGGCCGCGATCAGGCCGAGGAAGACGCCGATCCCACGACCGACGTCGAACTCGCCGCCGAACGCATCAGCCGCGTCGCCGAGACCGAAGTCAGGCGGGCTGATGATCCTGAACGCGATCAGCACGACCGAGAGAATTCCCAGCCCCGCGGTGACGGCGCTCAGGGCAACCGGCAGATTGACCTCGCTCTGGCTCGCGGCGGTAACCGCGAGCGCGATCGCAGCGACGGCCGCGAGGAACAAGATGAAGCGAATCAGCTCCATGGTGTCCCAGGCAGTGCCGCCGGTTTCGAACGCGCCCTCGCCATACGTGAACCAGTCGAGGATGAACATGATCAGAAGCAGGGCGATCCCCGAGATGCCCGCCAGCTTCTCTCCTGTACTAAGTCGGTTTACGTCCATTCACTCTCCCCCGAATTGGGATTGGGACCAAGTGATGCGCAGCCTATAGCGGCCGGTGGTCGGATGTTCGCGCGCTGCCGCTTGCTGCGGGCGCTCGTGCGAGCCCGGCGCGCTCGCGCGCGGCCGTGAGCGTGTTCCTCAGGAGCATCGCAATGGTCATCGGGCCCACCCCACCGGGCACGGGCGTGATCGCCCCGGCGACCTCCGTGACGGCATCGAAGTCGACGTCCCCCACCAGGCCGTCGTCGGTGCGGTTGGTCCCGACGTCGATTACGGTGGCGCCTGGCTTGACCATGTCGGCCGTAACGAGGCCGGGCGAGCCCGCCGCCGCGACGAGGATGTCAGCGCGGCCGGTCACGGACGCCAGATCCCGCGTGCGCGAGTGGCAGACGGTCACCGTGGCGTTCGCGTTCACGAGCAGGGAGGCGAGCGGGCGTCCGACCAGGATCGAGCGGCCGACGATGGCCGCCTCGGCACCCTCGATCCGCGTGCCGGCCGATCGCAGCAGCTCGACGACGCCCTGCGGCGTGCAGGGGACCAGGCCGGGGCGCCCCTGGGCCAGCAGGCCGGCGCTGGCGAGGGTCAGCCCGTCGACGTCCTTGCCGACGGGGATCCGGGCGATCACCTCGTCCTGGTCGTGGCCATCCGGCAGCGGAAGCTGGACCAGGATCCCGTCTACCTGGTCGTCCTCGGCGAGCTCGTCCACGAGGCTCAACAGCTCGGCCGGCGATACGCCGGCCTCGAGCTGGCGGTGGATCGAGCGCATTCCCGCCTCCTCGCTCTGCTTGCGCTTCGAGGAGACGTAGACCTGCGAGGCGGGGTCGTCGCCCACGAGAACGGTGGCCAGCCCGGCCGGGCGGCCGGCGGAGGCGGCGAACTCCTTCGCCCCGCGCGCCACGTCGGCGCGCACCTCGGCGGCCACGGCCTTGCCGTCGATTACGGTCGCGGCCATCCCTCAGCCGGCCTTCCGAAGCGGCGCGTAGTCGGCCATCAGCTTGCGCTCGCTCCCGTCCGAGGCGAAGCGCACGATCACGACCGAGCCGGGCTCGACCGAGGTCACTACCCCCTCGCCAAACGAGGCATGGACCACGTCGTCTCCGGTTCGGAACTCCACGAGCTCGGGGTTCGGCGCCTTTCGCAGCTCGTCGGTGGTGGGAAGGCCCCCGCCGGAGCCGAAGCTTCCGCCGAGGACGGCCGCCCGCCCGCCTCCGCCCTGCCAGCCGGTCCGCGGGGTCGAGATCTGCCGCACGACCAGCTCCTCGGGGAGCTCGCGCAGGAACCGCGAGGGAAGGTTCTGGCCGAAGCCGCCGAAGAGGTTGCGCCTCCGTGCGCAGCTCAGGTACAGCCGCTGCCGCGCGCGTGTGAGGCCCACGTAGCAGAGGCGCCGTTCCTCCTCGAGGTTGCCCTCCTCGACGGAGCGCGAATGCGGGAAGACCCCCTCCTCGCAGCCGATCAGGAAAACCGCCTCGTACTCGAGGCCCTTCGCGTTGTGGAGCGTCATGAGCGTGATCAGGCTCTCGCCCTCTCGCATCGAGTCCTGGTCGGATAGCAACGAGATCTGCGCGAGGAACTCCTCCAGCGGCGTGGTGTCGCTCTCCCCCTCCAGCGCCCGGTTGGCGTCGAACTCGCCGGCCACGCCGATCAGCTCCTGGAGGTTCTCCACTCGCCCCTCGGCCTCGATCGTCCGCTCGGCCTCGAGCGCCTCCAGGTACCCGGTCTCCCGCAGCACGGCGTCGAGCAGCTCGGCGACGCTGCGCCCCTCCATCCGGTCGCGCTGGGCGACCATCGTGTCGGCGAAGCGGCGAACCGCCCGCTGCGGGCCCGTGCCCAGCGCCGGCACGCGCTCAACCTCGCGGATCACGTCCCAGACGTCCGCGCCCGTGGTGTTCGCATGGGAGAGCAGCCGGGCCTGCGTCTGGTCGCCGATGCCTCGCCGTGGCGAGTTGACGATGCGCGAGAAGGAAACCGCGTCGGCCGGGTTCGCGAGGAACTGGAGGTAGGCGACCGCGTCCTTGATCTCGGCCCGGTCGTAGAACTTGGTCCCGCCGATCACCTGGTACGGCAACTCGAAGCGCACCAGAGTGTCCTCCAGCACCCGGCTCTGCGCATTCACCCGATAGAAGACCGCGATCTCGTCACGGGCGATCCCCTCGTCGGTGCATAGGCGCTCGACCTCGGCGGCGACGTAGCGCGCCTCGGCGTGCTCGTCGTCGAGCTCGGCGACCGTGATCGGATCGCCGCGTCCGAGGTCGGTCCAAAGGTGCTTGGGCTTCTGCTCGCGGTTGTTTGCGATGACCGCGTTCGCGGCGTCGAGGATCGTGCCGGTGGAGCGGTAGTTCTGCTCGAGCTTGATGACCTCGGCGTCGGGATGGTCCTTCTCGAAGTCGAGGATGTTGCGGATGTCCGCGGCGCGGAAGGAGAAGATCGCCTGGCTGTCGTCGCCGACCACCGTCAGGTTCCGGCTCTCGGCCGTGAGCAGCTGGAGCAGCCGGTACTGCGGCTTGTTCGTGTCCTGGTACTCGTCCACGAGTACCCAGCGGAAGGCGCGCTGGTAGCGGTCCCGCACGTCCTCGAAGAGCTCGAGCAGGTCCACGGTGCGCAGGAGGAGGTCATCGAAGTCCATCGCGTTGGCGGCGTGCATGCGCTTCTCGTAGAGCCCGAAGACGTCGGCGACCGTCTCCTCGAAGAACGAGCCCTGGCCCTCCCGGAACGCCTCGGCGTCGAGGAGGCGGTTCTTGGCGCCGGAGATCTGCGCCTGGACGGCGCGTGGCGGGAACCGCTTCGGGTCGACGTCGAACTCGCCCATGCAGCGCTTGACCATCCGCAGCGAGTCGGCCTGGTCGTAGATCGTGAAGCCGCGCTTGTAGCCCAGGCGCTCGGCGTCGGAGCGCAGGATTCGCGCGCAGGCCGAGTGGAAGGTCATCACCCACATCAGGCGCGAGACGCCGCCGACCAGGGCCTCCACCCGCTCGCGCATCTCGCCGGCGGCCTTGTTGGTGAAGGTAATCGCGAGGATCTCGCTGGGGCGAGCCTGTCCCGTGGCGACGAGGTAGGCGATCCGGTGGGTGAGCGCCCGCGTCTTCCCCGAGCCCGCGCCGGCGAGCATCAGCAGGGGGCCCTCACCGTGCTCGACGGCCCGCCGCTGCGGCGGGTTGAGGTCGGCCAGCAACTGCTCGATCTGGCTTGCGCCAGGCGCGATCGGCGCGCCGGCGGACGCGTCGCTCGGCTCACGTTCAGGTTCCCAGCTCTCTGCCTCCGAGGCCCAGGCGGGCTCGTCGCTTGCCGACTCCGTCTCCACCGGCCGAGGATAGCCCCGGGCCCGGCGCGGTTTCAGCCGCCGGCGGAGGTCGGGCCCTGCTTGCGTCGCAGCTCGCGGACCCCGCCCTCGGAGGGCTTGCCATCGAGCTCGCCCAGGCGGCCCTCGAGCTGTGTGATCCGCTCGGACATCGTCTTGATCGCGTCGGCGACCGGATCCGGGAGATGGATCCAGTCGGTGTCGGGGCCCTCGACCTTGCGCCCCTCCACCCGCACCGGGTGTCCGGGGTTGCCGACGACGGTCGAGCGAGCTGGGACGTCCTCGATCACCACGGTGTTGGCCCCTACCTTGGCTCCGTGCCCGACGGTGATCGGGCCCAGCAGCTTCGCCCCGGAGCCGATGGTGACGTCGTCCTCGACCGTGGGGTGGCGCTTGCCGCGGGCGAAGCCCGTACCTCCGAGGGTCACACCCTGGTAGAGGGTGACCCGGTCGCCGATCTCGGCCGTCTCGCCGATCACGACCCCGGCGCCGTGGTCGATGAAGAAGTCGTCGCCGATGCGCGCGGCGGGATGGATCTCGACGCCGGTGATAGCGCGGCTGGTGTAGGCGATGGTGCGGGGCGCCAGGGGCACGTCCGACTCGTACATCGCGTGGGCGACGCGGTGCGCGAGGAGCGCCTGCACCCCGGCCCAGCTCGTGAGGATCTCGCCGGTCCCCACCGCGCGCGCGGCGGGGTCGCGGTCACGGGCGGCGCCCACGTCGGCGCTGATCTCGTGCAGCACGCGCTTGAGCGTTCCCAGGCCGAGCATCAGGGGGCGAAGAATGGCAGCGAGACGTACCGCTCGCCCCCGTCGGGCGCGATCGTGACGACGCGCTTGCCCTCCATCTCAGGCCGCGCCGCCACCTCCAAGGACGCGTGGATGGCGGCCCCGGCCGAGACCCCGACGAAGAGGCCCTCGCGGATCGCCGTCCGGCGGGCGGTCTCGAGCGCGACCTCGTCGTCGATTCCGATCACCTCGTCGATCACCGAGCGGTCGAGGATGTCGGGCACGAAGCCGGCTCCGATGCCCTGGATCTTGTGCGGCCCCGCCTGTCCGCCCGAGAGGACGGGCGAGGTCCTCGGCTCGACGGCGACGACGAGCGTCTCCGGTCGCCGCTCCTTCAGCACCTGCCCCACGCCCGTGATCGTCCCGCCCGTGCCCACGCCGCAGACCAGCGCGCCGACCACCCCGGCGGTGTCCTCCCAGATCTCCTCGGCCGTCGTCCGCCGGTGCGCGTCGACGTTGGCGGGGTTCGAGAACTGCTGGGGCATGAAGCCCTGGCGCTGGCGGACGATCTCCTGCGCGAGGTCGATCGACTCCCCCATGCCCCCCATCGAGGGGGTCTCGTGCACGTGGGCCCCGTAGGCGCGCAGGAGCTTGGTCCGCTCGCGGCTCATCCCCTCGGGCAGCGTCAGCACCAGCTCGTAACCGCGGGCTGCGCAGACCATCGCCAGCGCGATCCCGGTGTTGCCGCTCGTGGGCTCGACGATCACGGAGCGTCCGCGCTCGATCAGGCCCTCCTCCTCGGCCGCGTCGATCATCGCCACGCCGATGCGGTCCTTCACCGACCCGCCGGGGTTGAGGTACTCGAGCTTGACCACGATCTCCGCCCCCAGCCCCTCGCCGAGCCGGCCGAGGGCGACCAGTGGCGTTTGGCCGACGGTCGCCGACGCCTCGGGGGCGATCCGCAGGGTGGTCCGCTCGCTCACGCCTTCCAAGGTAGCGAGGGAACTAGGCTCTGGATGCATGGCATCCATCGACGACGCCGTCCAGGCACTGACCGACCCCAAGAACCTCTCGGAGCTGGGGGGCGGCGCCGGCGAGCGGCGCTTCGCCGTCAAGCAGAAGCAGGTGATCGCGCGCCTCCGCGACGGCGGCGCCGGCAAGGCCGAGGCCCGTGCCCTCGCGCTCCAGGCCGTCGAGAAGGTCGGGGGCGAGGTCACAGAGGGCTCACACCGCGGCGACCCGATGGCCCGCCACAGCGACTCGGTCGAGGGCTGGGTGATCCCGCTCGAGGCCGTCCGCTGGGACGAGGGCACCTAGGCGCGGCCGTCCCGGCCGGACGGAATACGCGATGGGCGCCTTTCGGGGGCCTGTACCCCATAAGGCGCCCCGCGCCGAATTCTCTGAGGCGCCCAACGCCTAGCGCTGGCTGATCACCGTCCGGTCGCGTCCTGCGTCCTTTCCCTCATAAAGCGCGCTGTCGGCGCGGTGTACGAGTGACTCCGCCGTCTCACCCTTCCTCAGCGAAGCAATCCCGGCCGTGCACGTCTGTTCGTCGGGGATCACCGCTCTTAGCCGGGCGACCACAACTGCTGCTTCGGCGGGCAGGCAACCCGGGAGGACGACCGCGAACTCTTCGCCACCGTAGCGGGCGATGAAGTCCACCTCGCGAAGGACCAGTCGCCAGGCGGCTGCGGCGGCCATCAGCAGGCGATCACCGGCTTGATGGCCGTGCTCGTCGTTGTAGATCTTGAAACCATCCAGGTCGAGCATTGCCACGGAGAGTGGCTGCTCTTCTCGTCGAGCCCGTGCCAGCTCGCGCCGAATCTCCTCCTCCCATGCGCGGCGGTTAGGAAGGCCGGTCAGCTCATCCGTGCGGGCCATTGCCTGGACCTTGGCCAGCAATTTCTCGCGCTCAAGAGCGGCCTCTACACGCTCGGTGATATCGCGCATGAAGGCGTAAAAGGAGACGGTGGGTCCCTCATCGACAGCCGCGATCGTGAACTCCATCGGAACTTCGTGCCCGTCACGGTGAAGCGCCGACATCTCCAGGACCTTGTTTAGGACCCGCGGCTCGCCGGTATCGAGATAACGGCGCAAGCCTTGCGCATGTGCGGCTCGCTGCTTTGCCGGAACAAGCGTGTCTCCCAGCCTGCGACCCACCACCTCGGCCTTCTTCCAGCCGAGCGCCGTTTCCGCGGCGCTGTTCCAGTCGGTGATCAGGCCGTCGCCGTCCATCGCGATGAAGGCTTCGTGCGAGGTCTCGAGGATCGATCGCGCGCGGCTCTCCCTACGCCGAATCCGCGCCGTGATCGAACCCAGAAGCGGGCCGCAACCAACAAGTACCACGGCACGGGTGTAGTAGCCGAGCGGATTGACCTGCTGATCTCCGATCTCGACGCTCACGACGAAGAGACCAAACGCCAACAGGCCCGCCGCGAGGCCGAGGCCGGGACCGAACTCCAGCGCCAGCAGCGTGATCGGAATCAGCATGAGCAATGCCGGCGCGTCGCGTGGATCATCGACCCACAGCGTGAGCGCGAACACGAGCGCGAACAACACCGCGCTGATTGCCAGCACGATCGGACCTCGTTGGCGTGAACCCATCCCGTCAAGCATGGCAGCAGGCCGCAGCGCCGCTTCGGCGGTGCGTCACGGTGGCGGCAGTGGCAGAACGCCGTCTCTAGATGTAGTACTTCCGCGAAGCCGTGCCTAGATTGCAGATCCGTGCCTGCGCTCGGACGATTGGGACCGATTAGCGACGACTGAGGGCTGGGCCGACTGTCGCGCAGTTGTCACGCGGCTCGGCATGGAGTCGAGCAGCGCGGGTGCGTGCTGTTGAGGCGGCGGTAACGAGCGAGGAGGGGTGACGACCCGTGGGCTAGAAGGGGCAGTCGCTGATTTCCGCTTGGCGCGAGCAGCGGAAGGTGATTCCGTCAAGCGCGGCAGCAAACTCCGCCGGATTTCCATTTCCGCCGCCGCCCTGCCCGGAGGTGGAGAGGTAGAACGTGTCGACCACGGAGAATGCGCCATTCGCCGGGCTGCGATCGGAGCTACGCCGGGTGCGCGAAGCGGGCGTACCGGCGCCGCTACCTCGCAGCTTCTACGGCGATGAGGAAGCGGCGTGACGGGCTGCCTACGGACACCCGTTCTGACCCGAAGGCCCGCACCGGAAGCTGATGCCGTCGAGGAACAACCCTTCAAAGTTGGGATCTCCGCGGTCAAGCGTAACTCGGCCCGAGAACGGATCAGCATTGCTCCTCACGATGGTGATGGTCGCAACACCGTTGGGATAGTCACTGTTGTCGTTGGATGTGATCTGCTTCTCATCGCCAAGGGGGCGATAACCGGGAGGCAACGTGAAGATCACCGGTTTGTCGTAGCACGGGATGCCGGTTTCCGTGGGACCGTCGGTGGCAAATCTCCTGACGTTCCCCTTGAGGTGTACGACCCCGAACGGATCGCGGTAGTAAGCCGCGGTATTTCTCCCGGCAGCGTTGCGGTTGGCCCAACAACCACTGCTGAACTCAGCAGGGGTGATCTCGTGCCAAGGCTCTGCCGCGAGATTGAGGCTCGACTCATCGAGATCCCCGCCCGCGAGCGAGTTCGGAGCGACTTCAGCCGACCCGATCGCATCGTCAGCGACCTTCGCGTTCGTCACGGCGTTGTCGGCGAGGTCGGGCGTCTTCACTTGCCCGTCCACGATGTGCCTCGACCTCACGCTGTCGTTCTGGACCGCCCAAGCCGTGCCCGAGAGCGCCACGAAAAGCGCGACATAGCCAATGACGTTTCCCCGCAGGTGCGTACCGATCCGACCCCTCACGATTCTCCTCCTGTAGATCCTCCTCCAACAGAGTACCCCCCGCTGTCAAATCTGCCGCGTTCTGGGGGCCGATCGCCCTCTGAGGGTCCCGGGATCGAGAGCGGGCCGAGAAGCCGCTCAACGGCGTTCAGATCGACGCAGAGGGCGACGCGCGTGAGCGCCCTACTTCGACTTCGGCGAGATCCACTTCCCGAAGGTGACCCGCGTGCTCCCCGGTTGTTGGTCACGCAGGGGCGCGGGCTCGAAGTTGGGGTGGAGTTGGAGGAACCGTTCCTCCGGGTCATCCGAGAGCCACTCGATCGCACCCTCTTTTGGAGCCTTGTGGCCGCAAAAAGGGCATCGGGCGTAGCCGCGGTAGACGAAGGCGTCCTCATCGTCGCCGAAGTTGTTGTGGGAGTGGAGGACGTAGACCGTGTGCTCGTGCCCGCACTCGGAGCAGCGGACCTCCGCGGGGAGGATCACCGTCAGGGCGCCACCTCGATCTGCGCGAGCCTCGCCTCCGGGCTCCCTCAGCCTTGTGGTCGAGGCGCTGCTCGACGGCATTGAAGCGGTCGTCACTCACCCTGCGATCACCTCCCCCGACTCGTCGAGCGAGGCGGCCCGAACAGCGAGTCGGGATCACAGCGCAGCGCCCGGGCGAGGACCGCCCTAGTGCGCGGCTGCGGCCGCTCGTGGCCGTTCTCTAGACGCGAGAGCGTGGTCCTGTCGAGGCCCGTGAGGTCGGCAAGCTGCTGCTGGCTAAGCCCGCGGATATGCCGGGTGTAGCGGAGCGGGTGCTCCGCCGTCCGAGCCGATCGATTTCCTTGTGGCGTACTCACGGCGTAGTAGCGAGGATCGAGAGTGGCTCGGAAAAATCAGGAGATCGGTTACAACGCGGCCGCCTCGTGTTGGCTGCTCGGGACGCCGCACTGCTCGCTGCCGGTCGTCGCCCGTGCCGCGGCGGCGATTCGCGCGGTGCGCGAGGGGGAGCCGTCGTATCGGGACCGCGCGACCCTGAATTGGCTGCTCGACGCGGGGCTCTCCCTCCGTGTCGGTCGGCGGCTGCGGCGGCCGCGCGAGGTCGTGCTCTATCGGTGGTTGGTCCAACACGGCGCGGACGCCCGGGAATGGTCCGAGGAGCGGCGGGCCGAGGATGGTCGGAAGCGCCCGAAGATCCCCCACGCCCGTCTATGCGATCGGTGTGGCGTCGTCTTCCGGCCCGATCGGAAGGGCCGGGCCGCCGTGTGCGCTGACTGCCATCGGCGGCGGGCGGCCCATCGTGGTCCGAGTGTCCGCTCCTGTTCGGCCTGCGCTGCGGACTTCATGGCGACCGACCCGCGGCGAAAGCTCTGTTCGCCCTGCCGGACGGGAGCGGCCAAGACGCGGCGATCACGCGAAGCGCGCGCCGCCAGCTAAGCGGCTGGATTCCCCCCCGACTGTCGCGCGAGGTGTCGCGCAGCGCGCCTAAAGGGCTTGTTCAAGCCGAGAACGGGCGCTCAGGTCAGATGTAGTACATGCTCGAGCCCGCGTCCTCGGCCTCGCGGCGCGCGATGTCCGCGATGGTGGTCGAGCGGAACACCTCGCGGAGAGCGTCGACCCCCTCCGCCCAGATCCCGCCGGCCTCAGACGCCTCCTCGCCGACCTTTCCGTCGAGCGCCTGGACGACCTCGATCACGGTGATCTCGTCGGCGGGCCGGGCGAGCGTGTAGCCGCCCTTGACACCGCGGTGGCTGTGGAGGAGGCCGTCACGGCGCAGCGTCGAGAAGAGCTGCTCCAGGAACTGGACGGGCATCTCGCGGCGCTCGGCGACCGCGGCAATCGGGGTCGGCGTATCGCCCGAGCGGGCCAGCTCGGCCATCGCGACGACGGCGTAACGGGACTTGGACGTGACCGAGATCACCGGGTCTTTGTACCGCAGGGACCGGGCGGAGAGAAAAAAAAGCGCTCCTTGCGCTGCCCGGCCCGCGGGTTCGTAGGCCGCGTGGCTAGGATGGCCCCACCGACCGGCAGATCGCCGGTCGCAGCATTCCGGGGCCCCGTCCCGGGGATGCGAGGGGCAGATCAGATGAGTGAAGAGCGCCGCTGCTTGGTTGTCGATGGCCACCCGCTGGTTCGCCTCGGGGTGCGCCGGCTGCTCGACGAGCGCTTCGAGGTCGAGGAGGCGGTCGACGGCGGGGATGCCCTCGAGATCCTCCGTGCCTACGGCGAGTTCGACGTCGCGATCATCGACCTGGCCAGGAGCGTGGGCGACGCGCCCGTGTCCGGGACGGATGCCATCAGGGCGCTGCGGAAGGCGAGCCCGGGCCTGGGCATCGTCGCGCATGGTCCGCGGGCCGAGCGCCAGGCGGCCACCGACGCGATCAAGGCCGGCGCCACGGCCTATGTGGCGAAGAGCTCGCCGGCCTCCGAGCTGACCAGGGCGGTCGATGCCGCGGCCGACTCGGAGACGTTCGTGGATCCGGCGGCCAACGACAAGGGGCGTGCCGTCCTCACCCGCCGTCAGCGCCAGATCCTGCAGATGATCGCCGACGGCCACTCGACCATCCAGGTCGCCCGGCGGCTTGGCCTCGCCTCGGAGACGGTTCGGACCCACACGAAGGCCGCCCTCGCCCGTCTGAGCGCACGCGACCGGGCGCACGCGGTGGCCATCGGCCTACGCCAGTCGCTGATCGACTAGATCCAGCCGCGGTCCCGGGCCATCAGCACGGCCTGGGCCCGGTCCACTGCGCCGATCTTGCGGTACACGTTGTGCAGGTGGGTGCGGATGGTGCTCACCGAGAGCGAGAGCTCCTGGGCGATCTGCTTGTAGACCTTGCCCTCGGCCAAGCCGCGCAGGGCATCGACCTCGCGGGCTGAGAGCGGGCACGGCTCGGAGGCGCGGCGACGGCACGTGCCGGCGTGGGGGAACTCGTAGACGAGGGCCCGAAGCGTCTCCTCGGAGAGGTCAAGGCGGGTGGCCATTCCGATCATCGAGTCGACCGGCACCCGGTCGCCGCTCGCATGGTGGACGATCGCGTCGGCGAGGCCCACGGCGGCCGCGTGGCCCTCGGCCTCGGGCGAGTGGTGGCCCTCGATCGAGGCCGCGATCCCGGGCTTGAGGCCCCACCTGCGCACGAGGACCGCCCCTACCAGCGCGTGGTCGATTCCCAGCTCGCGCCGCTCCCCGCGGGCGCGTTCCTCGGGCCCCTCCATCGCGGGATCCCCGCCGTAGCCGTCCCCGTAGAGCTGCCCGAGCACGAGCCGGCCCACGTCGTGCAGGAGCGCGGCGATCGCCAGCTCGTCGCGCTGGCCGAGCCGGGCCGCCTCGGCGACGCAGTCGGCGGCGTGCCGGGTCGCGAGAGCGTGTCGGCGAAACCGCTCATAGGCCGCCGGGGACGAACCTTCGCCCTCGAGCGGGTCATAGGTCTGGAGCGAACTGGCGATCACGCGAACGCCGCTAGGGGTGAGCGCGTCCACTGCCTCCTGCACGCCACCCACCCGCGCCGGCGGGCCGACCCCGTTGTTTGCCGCCCGCAGGACTGCGATCGCCAGGGCGGCATCGGACTCGACCGCCTCGGCGACGTCGCTCGCGGAGCTGCCGTCGGCGTTGGTCAAATCCATCAGGCGCCGGCGTGCTTCAGCGAGTGCGGGAAGCCGCGTGATCGTCTCGAACGCATCCGCGAGGCGGGCGCCCCCGGCTCCGCCCGAGCGCCCTCCCCGCGTATGGGCAGACTCGTTTTCGCTGGTGGTGGCGGGGCTCATCGCTGTCGATTTCCTTCACAAGAAGTCGCGCGGCGAGCATCGCGGCGCGGGACTCCGTCCCTTACATCGGCAGGAGGGGCCGATGGACTTAGCTCGAGACAGGGATGGGGCACCCCTTCTTCGGAGGGTTCCAGGCCTCAGCCCGACCGGTCCGTTGCGCCATCCCCCAATCGGAGGATGGCCGCGTCCAGGCGGGCGAGGCTCTGCTCGCGGCCGAGGGCCGCGACCGACTCGAAGATCCCGGGCGAGACGGTGGTGCCCGTGAGGGCGACCCGGATCGGCTGGTAGAGGGCCTTCGGCTTCACCGCCTCGGCCTCGACGATGCCGGTGAGGGCCGCCTCCACGGCCTCCGCGTCGAACTCGCTGATGCCCGCGAGCGCTCGGCGCGCGGCCGACAGTAGCCGCAAGGCCTCCCCCCCCATCACCTTCTCCCATGCGGCCTCGTCGCTCGACGCCGCCCCGAAGAGGAACGCGACGAGCTGCCAGACCTCGGCCATGGTCTGAGCCTTCTCACGGACGATCTCGCAGGCGGCGTGGCGGGCCTCCGCCGGGGCGGCCTCGAACGCGGAGGCCGCGGCAGGATCCGTGCGCGCGAGATGCTCGGCGAGCCGCCGCTCGTACTCGGGAAGGTCCAGCTCGCGCATGAATCGCCCATTCATCCAGCGCAGCTTTTTGAAGTCGAAGACCGCGGAGGCCCGGCCCACTCGTGCCAGGTCGAAGCGAGCGACGAGCTCGTCGGTGGACAGCAGGGTCGTATCGTCGTCGGTTCCCCACCCCAGCAGGGCCAGGTAGTTGCGCACCGCGGCCGGCAGATAGCCCGCGTCGCGAAGCTCCTGCACCGAGGCGGCTCCATGGCGCTTGGAGAGCTTCTTGCCGTCGGGCCCGTGAAGCAGCGGCAGGTGGGCGTATCGCGGCGGCACGAACCCCAGCGCGCCCAGGACCAGAAGCTGCTTCGGCGTGTTGGAGAGGTGGTCATCGCCTCGGATCACGTCGGTGATCCCCATCTCCGCGTCGTCGACGGCGACCGCGAAGTTGTAGAGCGGCGTGCCATCGCCCCGGGCGATGACGAGGTCGTCGGTCAGCCGGTTCTCGAAGCTCACCTCGCCTCGGATGAGGTCGTGGACCACCGTCGCCCCCTCGTCGGGAACGCGCAGTCTGACCGCGGCCCCCGGCTCGTCGCGCGGCTCACCGCGATAGCCGGTGCCGCCGCGCCGGCCCTTCCACTCCCGCACCTGCTCGGAGGTTGCTGGGTCACGATAGGCGCGCCCGGACCCGATCAACTCCTCGATGCGCGCCCCGTGCGAGGCCCGGCGCTGGAACTGGCTCAGTGGGCCCTCGTCCCAGTCCAGCTCGAGCCAGCTCAGGGCCTCGATGATCTGCTCGACGTGCTCCGGCGTCGAGCGCTCGAGGTCGGTGTCCTCGATGCGGAGGACCATCGTCCCGCCCTGGCCGCGGGCGTGAAGCCAGTTATAGAGTGCGGTCCGAGCCCCCCCGATGTGGAGGGCGCCCGTGGGCGAGGGAGCGAAACGAACGCGAAGGGGTTCAGAGGTCATGCTGATCGGCGCGCATGTTTCCACAGCGGGTGGCCTGGTCAAGGCCGTCGCTCGCGGGACGGAGATCGGCGCCGCGGCGATTCAAGTGTTCCCGCAAAGCCCGAGGGCGTGGCGGCCGACCGCCTACACGGAGGACGACTTCGCCGAGTTCCGAAGCGCGATGGCGTCGTCGTCGCTGCGATCGGTGGTGATCCACGCGATCTACCTGGTGAACTGCGCGAGCAAGGAAGGCCAGGTGCAGCGCAACTCGCGCGCGGCCCTGGAGCACGCCCTGCGAGTGGGGGACGGGATCGGGGCGGACGGCGTCGTGCTGCACGCCGGGGCGCGCAAGGGTGAGCCCCACCGGCCCTCGGTGAAGCGGGCGGGCAAGGCGATCGCCCGCGCTCTGGAGGCGAGCGAGACCTGCCCGATCCTGCTCGAGAACACCGCGGGCACGCAAGGCCCGCTGGGCCGCGACGTGGCGGAGCTCGCGGAGCTCATCGAGGCGGCGGGATCCTCGGAGCGGCTTGGCACCTGCCTGGACTGCTGTCACCTCCTGGCCGCGGGCTACGAGATCCGGACGCCCGAGGCTCTGGACGAGTTCGTGGGCGAGTTCGACGCCACGGTCGGCTTGGGCCGTCTGCGCTGCATCCACGTGAACGACTCGAAGGCCACGCTCGGAGCCAACCGCGATCTCCACGCTCCGCTGGGGAAGGGTGAGCTGGGTGAGCGCGGCCTCGCCACCTTCCTCTCCGAGCCGCGATTTCAGGGCATGCCCGCAATCCTCGAGGGGCCCGGCCAGGCCGGCGCCGAAACCGAAGCGGCCGACGTGGAGATCGCAAAACGCCTGCGCAGGCGCGGCAACGCCGCCCGCAGGCGGCGCGCTCGCGACCCCCGAAGCCGGTCCGGTTAGATCTGGTCGGTGGACTCGCGCGCCACGGCCCGCTGGAGGGCCAGGCCGACGCCCGTCACGGCGAGGGCGACCGCGAGCATCGCGATCACGTCAAAGCCGGTGAACGGAAGTGGGCCGACGTCCCCGCCGAGGCCGCCGGGATCGACGGAGCCTCCACCGCTCTCGACGCTGACTGATGGCGGAATGTCGTCGTACTGGTCGTCCGTCGGGCTCTGGGCCGCGGCGAACGTCGGAAAGGACAGCACCGCGACGAGCAGCAGGGCGGCGAAGCGGACGTGGATGCCGGTGATCCCGTGGCTGCGCTTCTGGTTTGAGTTCTCAGTCATTGCGGTGAGTGTCGGTTGGCCCGGTGAGAGCAGCGTGAGCCGTCGATGAGAGCTGCTCTCATGCAACGTTCATACCTTCGTCCAGTCTTGACGGGTTCGGGTAGGTTCGACAGGCAGGAATCCCCGCGGTTTCCCGTAGCCCCGATCTCACCGGGCTCTCATCCCGCTCTCATGTGGATAAGCGAAGCTAGGCGCGTTGATGCCGCTCGGACCTGATCGGGGAACGAACCGGTGAGCCCGCGACGCAGACGAATCGTCAGCGTCCAGGCCGCCGCCGTCGCGCTGCTCGTGATGCTCGTCTATCTGACGCTCCTGCGCCCCGAGTCCCACGGGCCCCTGCGCGGCATCCAGGCGCCCGGCGGCGAGACGCAGGTGAACGCCGGACCCGATCCTGATCACGACGCGGACCGCCGGGATGCCCGCGCGCGGGGCGCAGCCACGCCCAGCGCCGGCGGGGCGCTCACACTCAGCGTCGGCGGGGCGCTCACACTCAGCGCCGGCGTGAGCGAGCCCGGCGGTGCGACGCCCGGCGACGTCCCCCCCACCCTCGTCCGCAACACGCCCACCGATGACCAGTACACGGACAGCGTCGAGGCGCTGCTTCGCAAGGTCGGGGCGGGCAGCGGGATCAGCGAGTAGCGGCTCGTGACCAGGGTCCGCCCGGCGGGGTAGATTCCCCCGGGTGACAGCGTTGCTCGGCGACGGTCCCGCGCACGCCCCTGCCCACAAGGTCGCCGCAGGGGACGGGAGTGGCGAACTGGCGCCGATGCGCCGGTTCGCCGGTATGCGCACCCGCGTGCTGATCTCCTTCCTGGTGCTCCTGACGCTCTCGACCGCCGCGTCCGTGCTGGTGCTGCGCGAGGTCCTGCTCTCGCGGATCGACGATGAGGTCGCGCAGGCCCTCGCCACCGACATCACCGAGCTCCAGGAGCTCTCGGCCGGCAGGGTCGATCCCGCGACCGACCAGCCGTTCAAGGGGCGCGTGGACCGGATCTTCGACGCATACCTGACCAGCCACTCCCCCCTCGCGGACTCGGCGACCGTCGCCTGGGTCGAGGGCCAGCCGTACGCGGAGCAGAGCGCCGGCGCCGAGCTCGAGCCGCTGCTCGCCGCCCTCAGGGAAGTCGGACCGGTGACCGAGCCGGATGAGGGCACGATCGAGACCGACCTCGGAGCGGCCCGCTTCGCCGCCGTCCCGATTGCGACCGCCGCGTCCACGGGCTCGCTCGTGATCGGCCAGCTTTTGGTGGATCGGCGCGAGCAGGTCGGCAGCGCCGTGCGGATCGCCGTTGGCGTGTCGATCGTCGTCCTGCTCCTCGCGTCCCTATTCATCTGGCTGGCAGCCGGGCGGGCGATGGCCCCCCTCCAGGCCCTGGCGCGGTCCGCCCGGATGATCTCGGAAACCGACCTCTCGCGCCGGATTGCCGTCGGAGGCAACGACGAGATCGCCGAGCTGGGGCGAACGCTGAACGCCATGCTCGACCGGCTGGAGACCGCGTTCGCCGATCAGCGCGAGTTCCTGGCGGACGTAAGCCACGAGCTGCGGACGCCGATTACCGTGATCCGCGGACACATCGAAACGCTGGGTGACGACCCGCGAGACCGCGGTGAGGCGGTGATGGTGATCCAGGACGAGCTGGACCGCATGAACCGGTTCGTGGATGACCTGCTGCTGCTGGTGCGGGCCTCGCGTCCCGACTTCCTGCGTCCCGAGCCGCTCGACCTCGACCTCCTGACCCACGAGACCTTCGCGAAGTCGCGGCTGCTCGGCGATCGCGTCTGGGTGCTGGAGGGGACCGGGATCGGGCTCCTGGTTGCCGACGCTCAGCGCCTGACCCAGGCGATCACGAACCTGGCCTCGAACGCCGTCAACCACACCGGCCCGGGGGAGCCCATCTGGATCGGCAGCGCGCTCAAAGCTCGTGAGGCCCGGATCTGGGTGCGCGACGAGGGCCCCGGCATTCCCGCCGAGGAGCAGCGCCTGATCTTCGAACGCTTCGCGCGCTCCCAGAGCGTGCGTGGCAGCGGCGGCGCGGGCCTTGGCCTAGCGATCGTGGAGGCCATAGCGCAGGCTCACGGGGGCAGGGTCGAGCTGGACTCGGCGCTGGGCGCAGGCGCCAAGTTCACGATCGTGATCCCGGTCGAATGAGCCCGCACGGAATCCCCGGCGGACACGGCTTGAGGCGAAGCGCGATCGTGGTGTCGTGAGCCGGATCCTGATCGCGGAAGACGAGCCCCGCCTCGCGTCGTTCCTGGAGAAGGGGCTGCGCTCCAGCGGCTACACGACGACGGTCGTGCCCGACGGGTCCCAGGCGTCGATCATGGCTCGCGACGACGAGTTCGATCTACTCATCCTTGACCTGGGCCTTCCCGGGAAGAACGGCCTGGAGGTGCTGCGTGATCTGCGTGCGGCCGGCCAGCGCCTGCCGGTGATCATCCTCACCGCGCGCGACGACCCCGCCGACAAGGTCACCGGACTGGAGGCCGGCGCCGACGACTACCTGGCCAAGCCGTTTCACTTCGAGGAGCTCCTCGCACGGGTCAGGGCGCGGCTGCGCGGTGATGGCCAGGAGGAGGCCAAGGTGCTGCGGGTTGGCGAGATCTCGCTCGATCTCCGTACCCGCTGGGCCTCGGCAGGTGGCGAGACGATCGAGCTGAGCGCACGCGAGTTCGAGCTCCTGCGCACGTTCCTCCAGCACCCCGATCAGGTGCTGACGCGCGAGCAGCTCCTCTCGCACGTGTGGGGCTACGACTACGACCCGGGCTCCAACGTCGTCGACGTGTACGTCGGTTACCTGCGGCGCAAGCTCGGCGCACGCCGCTTCGAGGCGGTGCGCGGCGTGGGCTATCGGTTCAGGTCCTGAGGGACGCCGTGGCTAGGTGTAGCTACCCATGACGTTGTTCCAGTTCGGCGAGCCGAGCTGCGGGCGGTCGGTGGCCGAGGGAGCCATGTCGTCGGGTGAAGTTGTAGTGGGTGAGCCAGCCGGGTAGGGCGGCGGTG